>CACPOY010000033.1 GCA_902635685.1 uncultured Pelagibacteraceae bacterium | reverse complement strand
AAAATACAACTAAAAAGTTACCTTTTTAACAAAAGTGTAACAATTCTGTAATATTAAAGATTCAATAAATTTATACGAGTCAATCATCTTTTAATTAATAAATAACGAAAGGATTAAAAATAATGAAAAAACTAACTATAGTAATTGCTTCTTTAGTTGCACTTTCAATTGCAACTGTTGCTCAAGCAAGAGATCAAATTAAGATAGTTGGTTCTTCTACAGTATTCCCTTATGCAACAGTTGTTGCTGAAAGATTTGGTGGTTCAGGATTTAAAACTCCTGTAATCGAGTCTACTGGTACTGGTGGTGGAGCTAAACTATTCTGTGCTGGTGTAGGTGAACAACATCCAGATATTACAAATGCATCAAGAGCTATGAAAGATAAAGAAAAAGCTCTATGTAAGAAAAATGGTGTTAATGATATCGTTGAGATCGTAATTGGTAACGATGGTATTACATTAGCTTACAGCAAAGATGCAAAACCAGTAAACTTTACTAAAGAACAATTATATTTAGCACTTGCTGCTCATACAGTTGTTGATGGTAAATTAGTTCCAAATATTTATAAAACTTGGGACCAAATTGACCCTAGCTTACCAAAACAAAAAATTTCAGTGATGATCCCACCAGGAACATCAGGAACTAGAGATGCTTGGAATTCTTTGGTAATGAAAAAAGGTATGACTAAAGAAGCTAAAGCTCTTTATAAAGCTGGTTTTGAAGCTGGAAATAAAAAATACAAAAAACCTCAAAAACTTTACAGAGAAGATGGTGCTGCTATTGAAGTTGGAGAAAACGATAGTTTAATCATCCAAAAGTTAACTCAAGATAAAGAAATGTTTGGTTTCTTTGGTTTCAGTTATTTCTTAGCTGCAAAAGATAAATTGCAAGCAGCAAGTATTGATGGTGGACAACCGTCATTAAAGTCTATTCAAGACTACAGTTATGCTGTTGCTAGACCTTTATTCTTCTACGTGAAAAAAGCACACGTTGGAGTAATTCCAGGCTTACATGAGTTTGTGAAAGAATTCACAACTAAGAAAGCTATTGGAAAAGGTGGTTACTTAGCAGACATTGGTTTAGTGCCATTAGACTCTAAGTTGTATAAAACAACTAGAACTAATGCTACGAAGCTAGTTGCTATGGGTAATTAATTATTATTCCTCAGTTAACAAATGATTAAAAAGGGGGTCTTTTTAGACCCCTTTTTTTTAAAAAAAGAGTAAAGTCCTCACTTAAGGAGATTCTGTGAACTTAATATTATTTACATTTATTGTTCTTCTAGGTTTCACAAGCTATTATTTTGGACGCAAAAAAGCATATACAATTCAATCTACAAAAAAAAGATTAACCGCATTACCACAATTTTATGGTTATTATCTTGCAATCTGGTGTGCAATACCAGCCTTTATAATTTTTTCATTATGGGCAATTTTTGAGCCCACAATTGTAAAACTATTAATCTTAAGTGATTATTCAAATCAAGGTTATCTTGATGATGAATTAAATTTATTATACGAAAAATCAAAAGCATTGTCTCGAGGGCAATTCACTGGAGAAATTACACCTTTTATTGAAGCTTCAGCTGAAAAATATTTAAGTCTTCGATCAATAGCTCAAAGTTCAAAAGTTGTTATAGTATTATCTGCAATTATTGCCTCTGTTGCTTATGCGTATAAAAGAATTTCATCTAATTCTAGAACAAGAGAACCAGTTGAAAAATTTTTGAACGCAGTTTTATTTACAGCTTCTTTAGCTGCAATATTAACTACTGTTGGAATAGTTTTCTCACTTATATTTCAAACTATAGATTTTTTTAAAGTAATTCCATTATTTGATTTTGTCTTTGGAACTCACTGGTATCCAGCAAAAGCTTTTGTTAGAGATTCTTCTGAGGCTTTAGATCCGACAATGTATTCAGATACTTTTGGAGCAGTCCCTATTTTTGCAGGTACTTTTTTTATTGCATTTATTGCTATGTGCGTTGCTATCCCAATTGGATTAATGAGTGGAATTTATTTAGCTGAATATGCATCAACTAAAGTTAGACAATATGCAAAACCATTAATTGAAATTTTAGCTGGTATACCAACAGTTGTTTATGGTTTTTTTGCTGCCCTAACTGTTGGACCATTTTTGAAAGAATTAGGAACTTCAATGGGTCTTGAAGTTTCAGCTGAAAGTGCTT
>CACPOY010000032.1 GCA_902635685.1 uncultured Pelagibacteraceae bacterium | reverse complement strand
AGGTGAATACAGACTTTCTCATCATCTTGATTTGAAAACGGGTATGTACAAAGGCCGACAAGTCTTAGATCCAAAAGAATAATAAAAAATAATTTTAAAATGGATGACTTAATTAAAATTGCAGTTGATGCAATGGGTGGAGATGGATCTCCTAAAAAAATTATAGATGGTATAATTCATAACCACAAACATAATAAAGAAAATTTTTTTAGAATTTTTGGTAAAAAAAATATAATTGAAAATGACCTTAATTCAAAAATTGACAAGAAGTTTTATGAAGTTATTGACACAGAAAATGCGGTTAAAAGCACTGATAGTCCTCTTGAAGCAGCTAAAAGAGGTAAAGATACAAGTATGTGGTTAGCTATAGAAAGTGTGAAAAGAAAAGAGTCTGATATAGTCATATCTGCTGGAAATACTGGGGCGCTTTTAGTTATCTCAAAATTAAATTTAAAGATGATTGAAAATATTGACAAACCAGCTCTATCTGCATTATGGCCAAATAAAAAAGGCATGAGTGTTGTTCTTGATCTTGGAGCTAACATAGAATGTAGTGCAAAAAATTTAGTTGATTTTTCAATCATGGGAGCTTCGCTTTATAAATCTTTATATCCTCAAGAAAATCCAAATGTAGCTCTTTTAAATATTGGATCTGAAGAATTAAAGGGTAATGAGACAATAAAAGAAACCTTTCAAATTATGAATAACAAAAAATCAGATAGTTATAATTTTGCTGGCTATATCGAAGGTAATGAAATTATGAACGGAGATGTTAATGTGATAGTTTCTGATGGATTTACTGGAAATGTAGCTTTGAAAACTGCTGAAGGTACAGCAAATTTCATAACCAGTGAGCTCAAACGTGCTCTTTCAGGATCTATTATAGGTAAATTTTCCTCACTTTTGAATATATCAAATTTAAGAAAATTTAAGAAAAGATTAGATCCAAGGTTATATAATGGTGCAATATTCATCGGTCTTGACGCCCCAGTTGTTAAAAGTCACGGAGGAACTGATTACTTTGGTTTTTCAAATTCAATTGATGTATGTAACAAGATTGTTAAAGGAAATCTCATTAAAAAGATAAATGAGAATATTGAATAAATAATAATGTTTTCAATAATTATTCCCACTTTAAACAATCTATCTTATCTTAAATTATGTATAGAAAGTATTCAAAAAAATTCAAAATATAATCACGAAATAATACCTCATGTTAATGTTGGGACAGATGGAACATTAGAATATTTAAAAAAAAAAAATATAAAATTTACTTACACAAAAGATAATTCTGGTATTTGCAAAGGTATGAATCTTGCAGCGAAAGTGTCTAAAAATGAATATATTTTGTACGCTCATGACGATTTTTATTTTTGTCCTAATTGGGATTTAATTTTAAAGAAAGAAATTGATAATATAGGTCATAATCTATTCTATTTATCTGGAACAATGATGCACAAAGGTCAAATTAATTTTGATTGCGGAAATACTTTTGAAGATTTTGATGAAATAAAATTTTTATCAAATTATAAAGATTATAATTACTACGATTTTCAAGGATCAACATGGGCTCCACATTTAATCCACAAAGATATTTGGAATAAAGTAAAAGGTTTTAGTGAAGAATTCTACCCAGGCACTGGATCTGACCCAGATTTAAATATGAAATTATGGAAATTAGGCGTTCGTATTTTTAAGGGCATTAATGATTTTAAGGTATATCATTTTGGATCAATAGTTACTCGTAAATATAAAGGAGATCCCTTAATTATTACAGAGTCAGGAAGCAAAGGTGGAAAAATTTTTTTATTAAAATGGGGCATGACAATTAAATTTTTCAAAAAATTCATTATGAAATCCGACAACAAATATAACGGAGAATTAGATAATCCTATTAAAAATTTGAACTATTATTTTAATCTGCTGATTGATAAATTAAATTTTTTTTATGTTAAATACATATATAATTTCAGGGACAAGCATAAATTAAATGAAATTATAAAAAAATTATGATGAAAAATACCTCAGAATTGCTTGAACTTTTTAATTCGTCCTCTAAAAAATCAATCAAATGGAAAAAGTATTTTCCGATATATGAAAAGCTTTTTAAAAGTTATAAAAATAAGAATATTACATTTGTTGAAATTGGAATTTTAGACGGTGGAAGTCTTGAAATTTGGAAAAAATATTTTGGTAAAGACTCAAGAATAATTGGCATAGATAATAACCCTGAATGTAAAAAATTTCAGAATGAAAATTACGAAATCTTTATTGGATCTCAATCTGATATTAATTTTTGGAAAAAATTTTTCAATGAAGTTGGTAAGGTAGACATAGTTTTAGATGATGGAGGTCATACCAATGAACAACAAATTATAAGCTTAATTCATAGTGTTGAAAATATAAATGATGGTGGATTACATATA
>CACPOY010000031.1 GCA_902635685.1 uncultured Pelagibacteraceae bacterium | reverse complement strand
TCCACTAGATGCTCAAGGAAACCAAATTTTTGTTGATGCAGGTGATTTAAATAATAATGAAGTTTATGCTTTTAGTTCAAGATTAAATTATAATATTTCTAACAAAACCCAAGTAAGTTCCAAACTTATTTATAGTAATATCGACCACTCAAAAAAATACGACAGTTATAATTCAGGGGGAATAAATATAATGTTTGCAAGAATCCTGCCATTTGGAACTTTAAAGGCATCAGCCACACATTTAACAAATATTTATGATGCAAAAAAATTTACCGTTTCAACTTTAAAAGATAGAAAAGACAAAAGTTTAGTTACCAGTTTAACTCTAACAGGGGATATAAACCAGTTGTTTCCTTTTTTAAAAAATATAAATGAAGACAACAATTTCTTTTACACTTTAAGTTTTAAGGAATCTAATGTAAATTCTAACATATCAAGTTATGAAATAAAAAGATCCTTTAAAGCAATTGGTATATCAAAAAGAATTAATTTTAATGATTAAAAAATTTCTAACAACTTCATTCTTTTTATTACTTTTAACTTCTAAATCTTTAGGATTTGAATTCATTGGTGTAATTGGAGCTGCAGTCGGTGAGATTACTAATCAAAAAAATGAAAAATTATCTAATGGCTCTAAAATATATTATGGAGATACAATAAATGTAAAAACTAAGTCAAATGCTCAAATTTTATTTTTAGATGAAACCGTAATGACAGTCGGGGAGAATACAGAGGTTACAATAGACGATTTTGTTTATGATCAAAAAACCAATAATGGAAATTTTGTAACAAATATTAAATCTGGGATTGTAAAAACTATCTCAGGAAAAATCAGTGAAAAAAATCCTGATAATCTTGAAATAAAAATACCTAATGGATCATTAGGTGTAAGAGGTACGGAATTTTTAGTTTCATCAGATTCTGATAAAAATGAGAGCACTGTAGTACTTTTAGGCCCAGGTCCAAAAAATACTTTAGGTATGATACCTGGTAATATTCAAATTACAGATGGCTCAAATATTACGGAAATAAGTAATCCGGGTTTCCAAGCAATAATTACGAATGTCGTTTCATTATCATCACCAACTAATGTAGAAATAATATCTGAAATATCTAGTTCATTGAGTCATTCAGTTGTAAATTCTAGCAGTATTGTTGATGATTCTAAAAATTTAACAACAAACTTAATAAATTCAGCAGATTTGAAAGATAACATTATAATTACTGCTGAAAAATTTGATTTAAAATCAGATGAAAGTGCTTCAGAAATATTATCAAGCTTATCAAATGAATCTGAGACTAAAGAAATATCAGTAGCCATGAACCAGTTGCAAGAAAATATAATAGTAACAGATAATGAGAATTACGTGAGAACTTTAGATCAAGATACAATTTTATACGACTCTGGTTGGTTTGATCTGACAAAAGTTACAACTGGATCAAATGGACTAACGTATAGCTCTGATAAAAATGTTTTTGAGGATGGAGCAACTCAACAGGGTCGTGCTAAAGTATATGTAAATTTTAATAAAAAAGAAATAAGTGCAGATGTATTTTCAAAATTAACATTAAAAGGAGCATCTACAGTAGACTATAGCTTTACAACGCCTACAGTTACTTTAACCACAATACCAGTTGTTGCTTCTGTGCCTAAGGCACTAGTTACAGATGGAACAACGAGTTTAGATGAATTAATTGATAGTGGTGGTGGTGAATGCCCAGCCGACTCTTGTACATCTTTAGTTAGAGTTGCAAATACTCTGCAGAGCAGTGCTTTAACATTAAATTCTGGAACAACAGAGCAATTAATGGATAAGTATAACCACGACACTAGCAATTCAGATGCAGCTAAAGAAGTATTTCAATATGGTAAATTCACTACTGTTGATGGGTCTGGATTAACAGGTTTAGGGACTTTTGTCTTTGAAGGAGCTCATGATGCAAGTGCAGCTCCTGCAGGAGAAGCTGCTTATGTTCAATCTATAGAAAGATTAGAAGGCTCAACAGTAGTAATTGGTAAAGCATTAGAATAATATGATATATTAATTAATAATTATGCCAACTTATACAGTTACAAACTCAAACTTTAGTATTTCATCAAAACAACAAAAAAAATTAGCTGAAGGTATCACTAAAGTTCATAATGTTGTAACAGGTGCTAATACATATTTTGCTCAAGTGATATTCAACAAAACAAAAAAGAATAATCATTTCATGGGTGGAAAAAAAGTTAAAGAACCATCGATTTTTTTGTTTGGTCAAATAAGAGCTGGGAGATCAAAAGCAGTGAAAGACAAATTAATTTCAGATTTAAAGGATATATTAGTAAAAAATTCAAAATTAGATGAAACTCAAGTTTGGGTTTATATTAATGACCTACCTCCATCTCAGATGATCGAGTACGGTGCTGTTTTACCAGAATCTGGAAAAGAAAATGAGTGGTTTACGAGCTTACCATCAAAATTAA
>CACPOY010000030.1 GCA_902635685.1 uncultured Pelagibacteraceae bacterium | reverse complement strand
ACGCACACAGTATTTGGTTTTATACCTCCGGTCCTTTTGGAAATTACTGTGGTGGCTTAACCGGGAATAAATATGAAAATACCTAACGTTACTATTCAACAACTTTTAGAAGCAGGAGTTCATCTAGGTCATAAAACCCTAAGATGGAATCCCAAAATGAAAAAATATATATTTGGTAAGAGAGATTCAATCCACATAATAGATCTTACACAAACGCTAGAACTTACAAAAACTGCTTTGGCAAAGGTTTTTGAAGTTATATCAAACAATGGAAAAATATTGTTTGTGTCTACTAAAAAACAAGCTTCAGAGGCTATTGCTGAAGTAGCAAAAGAGACAAATCAATATTTTGTAAATTACAGATGGCTGGGTGGAATGTTAACAAACTGGGGAACTATATCAAATTCCATTAAAAAATTGAAAAAACTTGAAGTAGATTTAGTCGCAGAGAATAGAGGATTTACAAAAAAAGAATTATTAAAAATGAGTGTTAAAAAAGATAAACTTCAAAGATCGTTGGGAGGAATAGCTGATATGAAAAAAATTCCTGACCTTGTATTTATAATTGATACTAATTATGAGTCTTTAGCTATTCAAGAGTCAATTAAATTAGGCATACCCATAATTGCAATATTAGATAGTAACTCAAATCCTGATGGAATTGATTTTCCAATTCCAGGAAATGATGATGCAAGAAGATCTATTGATCTTTATTGTAATTTAATTAAAGAAACAATTATTTCAGCTAAAAATGCTGCTCCAACAGATGACCCAAAGCAAACTGTTGAAAAAAAAGGTGAAATTGAAAAAAATATTAAAACTATTGCAGAAAAAGACAGAGAAAAACTAGATAGGAAATTCTCTAAATCAAAAAAAAAACTTAATTAGATATTATGAGTGACATTGCAAAAGTAAAAAAATTAAGAGAAGCTACTGGGGCTGGTTTTAAAGATTGCAACCTTGCAATCAAAGAGTCAAACGGTGATTTAGATAAAGCTGTAGAAATTTTAAGAGTTAAAGGAGTTTCAAAAGCATCAAAAAAGATGACTAGAGATGCTCGAGAAGGAGTTGTAGCAATTAGTGGCAATGAAAAAAAAACTTCAATTATCGAAGTAAATTGTGAGACTGATTTTGTAGCAAAAAACGATGATTTTATTAGTTTTGTAAAAGAAATTAGTGAACTTAATAATGAAAATGACTCAAATGTTGAAAAATTAAAAAAGGTTAAAATGAAAAATGGTATTTCTGTTGAGGAAAACTTAGTAGCATTGATAGCAAAAATAGGAGAAAAAATTACAATTGGTAAAACCAAAACAATTTCAAATTCAGCCTCAGTTAATTATCAATACCTACATACTGTGGTAAAAGATAATTTAGCTAAACTAGCAGTAATTGTTTCTTTGGAAACAAAAGATAGTTCCGATATCGTCAAAACATTTGGTAAACAACTGTCAATGCATATTGCGGCATCAAACCCTTTAGCTTTAGAATCTGATTTAATTGATAAAAAGATTATTGATAAAGAGCTTGAATTAGTTACTGAAGAATTAAAAAATTCCGGTAAACCGGATGCTATTATTAAAAAGATTAGTTTAGGTAAAATGAATAAATTTAAAGAAGAAAACTCACTTTTGACTCAAGCTTGGGTGATGGAACCCAAAAAAAAAGTAAAAGATGTTTTAAAAGAACTGGCTATTAATGATTTAAAGATTAAGGAGTTTAGTAGAATTAAGATAGGCGAATAAATGTTTGATGAAAAATCACTTAGCCTCAAGATGAATAAAGCAATTGATGTCTTTTCAAAAGAGTTATCATCATTAAGAACCGGTAGAGCTAATGCAGCCATGTTAGATCTTGTAAAAGTTGATGTTTATGGTCAACAAATGCCAATAAATCAATTAGCCAGCATTACAACACCTGAACCTAGAATGATAAATATTCAAGTTTGGGATCAAAATAATGTGGTTTTAATAGACTCATCGATAAAAAAATCTGAATTAGGACTTAATCCACAAATTGATGGTCAATTGATCAGATTACCAATACCTGAGTTAAATGAAGAAAGAAGAAATGAATTAAAAAAATTGATAAAGTCAATGGGAGAAAAATGTAAAATATCTATTAGAAATATTAGAAGAGATGCAAATGAGGAACTTAAAAAACTTCTTAAATCAAAAGAGATAGGTGAAGATGATGAAAAATCTCATGAGAAGAATGTCCAAAATATAACAGACAAACATATCTCAATTGTCGATGAGAAAGTTACAACTAAAGAAAAAGAAATAATGATAATATGAACCCTTTAAAACATGTAGCCATCATAATGGATGGTAATGGGAGATGGGGATTAAAATATAAGAATTCAAGAAATGCTGGTCATAGAGAAGGTTTAAATACAGTTGAAAAAGTTATCAAAACATCAATAAAGCAAAAAATTAAATATCTTACTCTTTATGCTTTTTCGACAGAAAATTGGAAAAGACCCAAAAAAGA
>CACPOY010000029.1 GCA_902635685.1 uncultured Pelagibacteraceae bacterium | reverse complement strand
AAGCTAAAAATATTGGGGAATTTTTTAAAAAGAATAAAATCAAAATAGATAAAGTAATCTCAAGTGAATGGTGTAGGTGCAAAGACACTTCTAGCTTAGCTTTTGGAAGTTTTGAGACCAAAAATTTCTTGAATTCATTTTATAGTTCAAAGTTTGCTAAAAACAAAAAATCCCAAATGTTAGATTTGAGGAAGTATATCAAAAACTTTAAAAGCAAAAAAAATTTAGTATTAGTTACTCATTATGTTGTAATTTCTGAGGCTTTGAATTATGCACCATCATCTGGAGAAATTGTTATTTCGGATAAAAAATTTAATATAATAGGAACTTTTAAAACAAATTATTAAAATATTATGTCATCTAAACGAGCAATGAAACAAGCCCAAAAGCAGGCCTATGCTAAACATAGAAGCAATATTACAAATAATCGTTTTAATTCGAGAAAAAGAAACATTAATAAGAATAAAAAAAAAAATTAGCTTTCTTTTTCAAATTTTTCTATCTTTTTACACGTAGAAATTTTTGATAAGCCTTCCTCATTGTTTAAAACTGACTTCATAAAAATTTCTGATTTACCTTTTTCAATTAAAATTTGAGTGTAAAATTGAGGGTAGCCATGTTTGAGAGTTAGTATTTTTCCATTTTCTTCATATATATTAGTAATATAGGTATTAGCTTTTTTTACACTTAAATCTGTTTTTTTATGTTTTTTGAAGGTTTGTTCTTTGTAAACGTAATTTCTTGTCATTGTCAATTCATCAAGATTAATTACATACTCATTTTTTAAAAATTCATCTTGCTTATCATCACACTTACTCATAATAATTATTTCAGATTTTAGTTGTTGTATTGGGAGAGAAATAAAGAGAAAAAATATTAAAAAATTAATTTTTTTCATGTTTCTCAGCAAAAAATAAGCCTATTAAAAGCAAAGCCGTCCAACCGAGACCTAAAAGTCCTTTAAAAACATTTGTATCTGCGCTCCAAATTTTAAGAAACAATGCTCCAAAGATAAGTCCTACAATGTATATGATTATTACTATTGAAGTTTTACTCATTTTTTAAATTTTTTTTGAATAAAGAAATACCATTTTCAATTTTATATGTATAGGATTCTTCAAAACTTTTTAATTGCCACCCAGATAGTCTTTTTTTAATAATATCTAAGTTATCTTTTTTCCATTGATCTGATGTTTCTTCAAGTTTCCAAATTTTTTTTTCGTCATTAGTTCTTCCACAACCATAACAATATCCTGATTTTGGATCTGTTTTACAAATACTTATACATGGAGAGACAATCATATTAATATTATAGAGTAAATTTATTATAATTTACAATAATTCTCGTTGGACAAATAGTTTCAATACTATATAAAACCACTAAATTTGTGGGGCGATGGCGGAATTGGTAGACGCGTTGGTCTTAGGAACCAATAGAGCAATCTGTGAAGGTTCGAGTCCTTTTCGCCCTACCACTTATTAAAATTTATGAAAGTAACAGTAGAAAATAAAAAAGGTTTAAACAAAGATCTTAAAGTGTTCGTGGATAAGAAAACTATGAGTACTTATATGGACGAGAAGTATGAGGAAATAAAAGGAACTGTTAATTTAAAAGGTTTTAGACCAGGTAAAGTTCCTAAAGAAATTCTAAAAAGACAATTTGGTAAGGCTGTTTTTGGTGAAGTTTTAGATAAGGTTATTAAAGAAACTTCAACAAAGGCATTAGAGGAAAATAAAATTAAACCTGCTGGCCAACCAAAATTAGATCTTAAAACCTACGGGGAAGACAAAGAACTTGAATATATAATTTCTGTAACAGAACTTCCTAAAGTTGAAACTAAATCTATAGAGAACATCAAATTTAACGAATACAAAGTTAAAATTGATGAAAAAGAAACTGATAAAAGAATAGATGAAATTGCAAAAAACCAACCTAATTTTAAAGAGTCTTCTCAAGATAGTAAAGCCAAAGAAGGAGACTTAGTAATATTTGACTACAAAGCTACAGTTGATGACAAGCCATTTAAAGGAGATGAAGGCAAGAATACACAATTGACATTAGGCAAAGATTTGTTCTTAAAAGGTTTTGATAAACAATTAATTGGTGTAAAAAAAGGTGACGAAAAGCTAGTTGAAGCTATTTTACCAGAAAACTTTCCAGAAAAAGATTTAGTAAATAAAAAAGCAAAGTTTAATTGTAAAATTACTTTAATTAAACATCCTGAAAAAGTAGTTGTAGATGATGAATTTGCTAAAAATTTAGGAGCAAAAGACTTAAAAGATCTAAAGTCACTGATATCTAAACAAATAAACGATGAGTATAAAAATTCATTAGATAGACTTTCAAAAAATCAAATTTTAAAAGAAATAGAGAAATTTAAAGTAAATGAGATCCCAGAAAATTTAATTGAGGAAGAAGTAAAGATACTTTCACAAGGTATGAAAGAAGAAGATGCAAAAAAAAGTAAAAAGAATTTTGAAGATGTGGCTAAAAAAAGAATT
>CACPOY010000028.1 GCA_902635685.1 uncultured Pelagibacteraceae bacterium | reverse complement strand
CAATAGCTAATCCTAAACCGGTTCCACCAACCTTGTTACTTTGTTCAAGATCTACCCTAAAAAATCTTTCTGTAATTCTAGAAATATATCTTTGAGGAATGCCAACACCTTCGTCTTTAATACTGATCATAAAATTTTTTTCTAACAATTTACCATCGCTAATTTTGCTTGATATAAAAATAGACTTATTTTCCTTTGAATACTTAATTGCATTATCTAAAAGATTAGAAAAAACAGTTTGTAATTTTTTTTCATCTCCAATAACAACTGTTGGATTGGCGAGAGATAAATTAATATTTAATTTCTTTCTTTTTAAAACAATCTCAAAATTACTGATGATTGTTTTGAAAAGATCATTTATATCAACTAAAGAGTTTGGCCTTATGTGTTCTTCCAATTCAATTCTTGTGAGTATTAAAAGATCATTAATTAAATTTTCCATTCTATTTGATTGATCAGTCATTATTTTCATAAATTTTTTTTTAGCCTTTTCATCATCAGACGCTGGGCCCTCAATTGTTTCTAGTGATCCTTTGATTGCCATTAAAGGTGTTCTTAGTTCATGGCTTACATTTGCTACAAAATCAGTTTTAAATTTTTGTGCTTTTGTAATTTCAGTAAAATCTTTTAAAAATAACACAACAGAGTCTGGTTCAGTAAACAAATGAGTTGGGCCAGGAATAATATAAATTTTATAGAATTGATATGATGGGAGGTCTATTTCAACATCAATATTTTTTGTTTTATTTTCTACGATAGCTTTTTCAATATTTTCTATTAATTCTGGTTTTCGAATTATAGAAGATATGTTTTTATCAATTAAATTACTTCCAAATCTTTTTAATGCACTTGGATTGGCATATTTAATTATGTTAAATTTATTTAATGCAAAAAATTGATCTTCAAGCTCATCAATAATTACTCTTTTTGTTTTTTCTTCTCTTTTATTAACTATTGTAGCGGTATTTATTGATTTATTTTTTTTTTGATTAAGTAAATAGAGAAGATAAACTATCACAACTATAAGTAGAATGACGAAATATTCCATAAATTTAGATGGCTTAATTTTGCATCATTACACTTTTTAATGCAAATAAATTAAGGAAAAATTAACTAATGATTTGGTGAAATATTGTTAAAAAATATTTTTGCTGTTTCTTCCCAAGTGAATTTTTTTGCAAATTCAAGACAATCATTTCTGTCAACTTTTAAAGCTTTTTGGGCTGATACTTTAAGATCATCATCTAAACAATTTATTTTGGATCCTTCAAATATATCTTTAGGACCTGGAACAGGATACGCAGCAACAGGTGTTCCACAATTTAAAGCTTCTGTAACTACAATTCCAAATGTATCTGTTTTACTAGGGAAAACAAAAACATCAGAGGATGCAAAATGTGATGCTAATTCACCATTTGTTTTTTCTCCTAAAAAAATATCTTTAGGGAATTCTTTTTTCAATTTTTTTAAATCAGGTCCTTTTCCTATAATTATTTTTGTACCTTCTAAATCACATTCTAAAAAAGCTCTTATGTTTTTTTCAACTGCAACTCTTCCAACATAAATCCAAATAGGTCTTTTATGAGGTAAATCAATTTTTTTAGGGTTCTTAAAAGCTCCATGATTTCCTCCTCTAGTCCAAGTAATCATTTTATTGTCATCTATACCTATATCGATTAATTCTTTTCTCATAGACTCTGTAGTTACTAAAATTCTCTCAGCCTTATTATGAAAATTTGCTAAGAATTTTTCAGCCCATTTTGCTGGTATAATAGGAAAGTAAAGTTTTAGATATTTATCAAATCTTGTATGGAAACTCGTAGTAAACTTTAGATTATTTTTTAAACAATATCTTCTTGCCATAGTGCCTATCGGGCCTTCGGTAGCGATATGAATTGCATCTGGATTGATTTTCTTTATTAAATTACCAACTCTTGGCCATACATTTATAGACAACTTAATTTCATTATATTTCGGCATCGGAAAAGTAAAAAATAAGTCAGGTGTAATATATTCTATTCTATGACCTTGTTCTTTTAATACATTGCCTGTTTCATGTAAGGTTCTTACGACACCATTTACTTGTGGAAAATATGCATCTGTAGCAATTAAAATTTTCATTAATTATGAAGCTTTTTTTAATTCTTCAGTTTTAATTGGTTCAATTATTTCTTTATCGTCTAAATATTGTTCTCTTATTTTGTCCCAATATAATATTTCAAAACTACCATCATAATTTTCGGCTAATGCGGTACAAGATTCAACCCAGTCTCCACAATTTAAATAATTGACCCCATTAAAGTCTCTATCCTCAGCATGATGGATGTGGCCACAAATAATTCCATCAAATTTTTTTCTTTTTGCATAATCTGAAAGTGTTTTTTCATATTCACCAATATATTTAACTGCATTTTTGACTTTATACTTCAAAAATTTTGCAAGAGACCAATATTCTTTTCCTCTCAATCTTCTAAAAAAATTAATTATTACATTTAATTTTAATAGTAAATTATAGGCTATTGATCCAAGTTTAGATAACCATTTAGCATGTTTCATAACACCATCCCAAGCATCACCATGAACAACAATATATTTTTTT
>CACPOY010000027.1 GCA_902635685.1 uncultured Pelagibacteraceae bacterium | reverse complement strand
GAAAAAATCATATCTGCTATTAAAGAAAAAGCAAAAGGTAGTCTAAAAGAAGTCACAAAAGATGAAGCTGAAAAAATTTTGAAGGAGTCACAAAAAACAGAGAGTGATGTCTTAAATGAGAAAAAAAATTCAAATAATAAAAAAGTAGAAGCAAAAAAATCTCCTACCAAAAAAACTTCAGTAAAATCAGCTAAATCAAAACCTAAAGCAAAAAAAGTTAGCAAAAAGTAAGCACAAGTTGTATAAGTAAAACGAATCAATTTATGACAACAAAAATTGCTGAACACATGAACACTCTTGTCCCTATGGTTGTTGAACAATCTAATAAAGGTGAAAGAGCCTATGATATTTATTCTAGACTTTTAAAGGAAAGAATAATTTTTTTAACTGGTCAAATTAATGATACGGTTGCTTCATTAGTAACTGCACAACTTTTGTTTTTGGAAGCTGAGGATCCTAAAAAAGAAATTTATTTTTATATAAATAGTCCAGGAGGGTTAGTAACAGCAGGTTTAGGTATTTATGATACAATGCAATATATCAAACCAGAAATTTCAACTTTATGCATTGGTCAAGCTGCATCAATGGGTTCTTTTTTATTGGCTGCAGGCAGTAAAGGTAAAAGATTTTCATTACCAAATTCTAGAATTATGGTTCATCAGCCTTCAGCTGGTTTTCAAGGACAGGCTACTGATATTGAAATTCATGCAAAAGAAGTTCTAGATTTAAAAGATAGATTGAATGAAATTTACTCAAAACACACAGGTAAATCAGTTGAAGAAATAAAATCTGCTCTAGAAAGAGATAATTTTATGACAGCCGGTGTTGCTAAAGACTTTGGATTGGTAGATCAAGTTGTTGAGAAAAGATCTTAAAATACTACATATTGTAACAACTAATAATAGAACTTGATAATATAAACTCCTTTATAATAGAATAAAATCATTGATTCGTTTTTTAAATTATGAGCACAAATAATAAAAATATTCTTTATTGTTCTTTTTGCGGAAAGAGCCAACATGAAGTCAGAAAGCTAATTGCTGGACCAACTGTATTCATATGTGATGAGTGTGTTGAGCTTTGTATGGATATTATTAAAGAGGAAAATAAAGATACATTTGTAAAACACCAAGATGGATTACCATCACCAAAAGAAATTTGTGCAGTTTTAAATGATTATGTAATTGGTCAAGATCATGCAAAAAAAGTTCTATCGGTTGCCGTACACAATCATTACAAAAGATTAAACTATGAAAATAAAACTAGTAAAAATGTTGAGCTATCAAAATCCAATATCCTTCTTGTAGGACCGACAGGTTGTGGAAAAACTTTATTAGCCCAAACTTTAGCAAGAATACTTGATGTACCTTTTACTATGGCTGATGCAACAACTTTGACTGAAGCTGGTTATGTTGGAGAGGATGTTGAAAACATAATTTTAAAACTTTTGCAAGCAGCAGATTATAATGTAGAAAAAGCTCAAAGAGGAATTGTCTATATTGATGAAGTAGATAAGATAAGTAGAAAGTCTGAAAATCCATCTATTACTAGAGATGTTTCAGGAGAAGGTGTTCAACAAGCCTTGTTAAAAATTATGGAAGGTACCATTGCAAGTGTTCCACCTCAAGGTGGGCGAAAACATCCACAGCAAGAATTTTTGCAGGTTGATACAACTAATATTTTATTTATTTGTGGTGGGGCCTTTGCTGGTTTAGATAAAATAATTTCACAAAGAGACAAAGGAACTTCTATTGGATTTGGAGCAGATGTTAAAAATACTCAAGATAAAAAAACTGGAGAATGGATGAAAGGTTTAGAACCTGAGGATTTATTAAAATATGGATTAATTCCAGAATTTGTTGGAAGACTTCCAATGATTGCAACACTAGAAGATTTAGATGTTAAATCTTTAATAAAAATTATACAAGAACCTAAAAACTCTTTAACAAAGCAATATCAGGAATTATTTAAATTAGATGGTGCAAAACTTACTTTTAAAGAAAATGCTTTGAAAGAAATTGCTCAAAAAGCAATAAAGAAAAAAACTGGAGCAAGAGGGCTTAGAGCAATAATGGAGAATATTTTATTAAAAACGATGTATGATTTACCTGGAATGGAAAATATTCAAGAAGTAATAGTTGATGCTAATTCTGCAAAAGGACTTTCAGAACCGATTTTAATTCATTCAAAAGGTGATTCGAGCACAATAAAAACCAACAAAACTACAGCGGCTTAATATCCTTAATAAGTCATAAAAATCTATTGCAATATTTTATTTAATATCCATATTTAAGCTATGGATGTCAAATTTACATTACCGTTATTGCCACTAAGAGATATTGTCGTATTTCCGAGCATGGTAATACCTTTGTTTGTAGGACGAGATAAATCAATTTCAGCATTGAACGAGGTAATGAAAAAAGAGAAAAAAATTATTCTTGTAACTCAAAAAAATTCAGAAATAGATGATCCGAAAAAAAATGATATTTTTTTACAGGGTTGTGAGGGTAATATTTTACAACTTTTGAAACTCCCAGATGGTACAGTCAAAGTTTTAGTAGAGGGCATTAGAAGAGTAAAAATTTTAGAATTTAATGACAATAATAAGTTTATAACTTGTGATTACTCACATTCTAAAGATGAAAATGATAAAAATGAGGACCTTTATCCTCTAGCAGTTACAGCATTAAGGAAACTTGAAAAATTAACTTCTATAAATAAAAAAATTTCTAGCGAAACTATAAGCAATATAAAACA
>CACPOY010000026.1 GCA_902635685.1 uncultured Pelagibacteraceae bacterium | reverse complement strand
CTCACAACGAATTGTGGATTTAAAAAACGTGTAGATCATCATGGTGTACATCTGTTAAAGAAAAAAAGTGATATGATTATTGTATCAGAAACAAATAAAAATGACATTATTAAATTACTTGGCCCTCCCTCTGTAACAAGTACATTCAATAACGACTTATACTTTTATATTGAAAGAAAAACAACTACCGGAAGCCTTGTAAAATTAGGTAAAAAAAAGTATTTAGAAAATAACGTTTTAGTTTTAGAAATTGATTATAGGGGGATCTTATTAAAAAAAGATTTTTATGATTTGAATAAAATGAAAAAGATGAAGATTGTATCAAATGAAACAAACGTTGATTACAAAAAACAAAGTTTTATATACGAATTTTTATCTAGTATGAGACAAAAAATAAATGACCCACTTGGTAAAAGAAAAAGAGATTAACCAGCAATAACAGCTAATAACATTAGTGCAACAATATTTGTAATCTTAATCATTGGGTTTACAGCTGGACCAGCAGTATCTTTATATGGATCACCTACTGTATCACCAGTCACTGCTGCTTTATGAGCCTCCGAACCTTTTCCACCATGATTTCCATCCTCAATATACTTTTTAGCATTATCCCATGCACCACCACCAGCTGTCATTGAGACAGCAACAAATAAACCTGTTATAATTACTCCTAGCAACATTGCGCCCACCGAAGCTAATGCAGCTACTTGGCCACCAATTGCAAAAATTATAAAATATAAAACTATTGGAGACAAAACAGGCAATAAAGATGGTATGATCATCTCTTTGATTGCCGCTACAGTTAATAAATCAACCAACTTAGCATAATCAGGTTTTTGTTTCTTTTTCATTATTCCTGGATATTTTTTAAATTGCCTTCTTACTTCGATAACAACTGCACCACCCGCTCTACCCACAGCTTGCATTCCCATTGATCCAAATAAATATGGCAACATACCACCTATTAATAGACCAACTACTACATATGGGTTTGATAAATCAAAAGTAACAACTATACCTTCTAACTTAGAACCAGCTACTTTTGAAAAATGTTTAATATCCTCTGTGTAAGCAGCGAAAAGAACAAGTGCGCCTAATCCAGCTGACCCAATAGCGTATCCTTTGGTTACTGCTTTAGTGGTGTTACCTACTGCATCCAAAGCATCAGTTGTTTTTCTAACGTTGTTAGGTAATTTTGACATTTCTGCAATACCACCAGCATTGTCGGTAACAGGCCCGTAAGCATCTAAAGCAACTACCATACCAGCTAATGCTAGCATAGTTGTTACTGCAATAGCTATGCCAAACAGACCTGCAATATAATTAGTAAGCAATATTCCAGCTACAATAATTAGAGCTGGAATTGCTGTTGCTTCTAATGAAATTGCCAATCCTTGTATTACGTTCGTTCCATGTCCAGTGGTTGACGAGCTTGCAACGCTTCTAACAGGTCTATAACCAGTTCCGGTATAGTATTCTGTCACCCAAATTAATAATCCTGTAATAATCAAACCTATTACTCCACAATAATATAAACTCATACCTGAAAAGGATTTGTTGTTTAAATTGTAAGAATTTTCTAAACCAAGAACATAATCAGTTACTGGATAAAGAATTATAAGAGAGGAAATAGCAGAAACAACAAAACCTTTATATAGAGCATTCATAACATTTTTACTCTTTCCTAATTTGACAAAAAATGTTCCTATTATTGATGTTAGAATACAAGCACCACCAATAGTTAAGGGATAAATCATCATACTCATATCGTTAGGAAAAAATATAGAGGATAAAACCATGGTCGCGACTATTGTTACTGCGTATGTCTCAAATAAATCTGCAGCCATACCTGCACAATCACCTACGTTATCTCCAACGTTGTCAGCGATTACCGCAGGATTTCTTGGATCGTCTTCTGGAATTCCTGCCTCAACTTTACCTACTAAATCTGCACCTACATCTGCACCCTTTGTAAATATTCCACCACCAAGTCTGGCAAAAATAGAGATTAAAGAAGCCCCGAAACCTAAAGCAACAAGTGCGTTTACAATTTCTCTCTCATCAACATTAAATTTCAATAATAAATAATAATAAACTGCAATAGCTAACAATGCTAGTCCAGCAACCAACATTCCAGTCACAGCACCCGACTTAAAAGCTACTGATAGACCATTGTCCAAACCTTTCCTGGAAGCTTCAGCAGTTCTAACATTGGCTTCAACTGAAACAAGCATTCCCACATAACCTGCTATTCCAGACAAAGAAGCTCCTAATAAATATCCTAAACCAACTAAAGGACTAAAAGCAATGCTAACAATAACTAAAACCACAACACCAACTATTGCAATTGTCTTATATTGTCTGGCTAAATAAGCTTTTGCACCAACTTGAATTGCAGATGCAATTTCTTGCATTTTAGAATTACCTGCACTTGAATTTAAAATATTTTTTCCAGTAAAAAATCCATAAACGATTGATAAAAAGCCGGCTGCAATTGTATATAATAGTATTGTTTCAACAGAAGAATTCATAAATGCCCTAATTATGTTGTTGGTTGTTAGTTATTAAAATCCGCACAATACAAAAAAGATTATAAAAGGCAATGATTTCTTTTAAAATTTGTGAATATAACCCTTACTTTTTAGCTTAATTTTCATCCCTTTTTGATCTAAAATTTCAGATTTAGTTGATGAAGAACAAATTTTTCCAATTTTTGAAATTTTAACACCTAAAGATTTAGCAACATTTATAATGATTCTTTTTTTAGAGGGCTTTGCTGTAAATAAAATTTGGTAATCATCTCCATTTGATACACAAAACT
>CACPOY010000025.1 GCA_902635685.1 uncultured Pelagibacteraceae bacterium | reverse complement strand
TTTCAGGGATATTAAGTCTTAAATCATCAACAAATTTTTTATCAAATTTTTGAATGTGATTAGTTCGATAGTTAATCACTCTTTTAACACTATAGCCATCATTTATTAATTGTTGATCAAGATTTACTGATATAATTTCCCCACTAAAGTAAATTAATTTTCCATTTTTTTTATCAAAATTTTGTAAGATTAATTCTCTTAGATTTTCAACACTACCACTAGCAGATATAACATTTTGAAAACCCAAACTTCTTGTTTTTTTTTCAGTTACATTCCCTACACAAAAACATAATGTTTTTTTATCAATTTTTTTTGTATCTAGTAATTTGACCGCATTAGCACTGGTAAAAATAATACCTTTAAATTCTGAAAAATTTATCTCACCAAAATTTATTTTCTCAATATCTAATAATGGGAGATGAGAAACTTGATGACCCAACGATTTAAACCTTACTATCATCTCTGAACAGTCTTCTAATGGTCTAGTTAATAGAATATGCATACTATCTTTTATAAGAGTTATTTGATTTTATTTTCAAACTTTTACCTACTTCGATACCAAGTTGTTTAAATTTATCTAAGGTGCTTGTTTTTTTTTCATAAAATCTAACTGTGCCATCTAAGGAAAATAATTCTGCCTCTAAAATAATCTTGTCTTTATCAATTGTTGCATGAGCCCCTACTGCAGTTTCACAATCACCCTCTAAAACTTTTAAAATATTTCTCTCAGCATGTGCCCTTTTATAAGTTTCACTATGATTAATCTTTTTTAAAATTGAAATAATTTTGTTATCTTTTTCTCTAGACTGTAAGGCTATTATTCCTTGGCCTGCACTTGGAATAATCTTATCAATAGAAAAGATTTCAGAAATTTCATTGTCTAAATTCAAACATTTAATTCCAGCATAAGATAGAACAATTGCATCATATGTGCCTTCTTTAAGTTTTTTAATCCTTGTGTCAATGTTTCCTCTTATAAGCTTACAAACAATATCAGGTCTCATTTTTTTTATTTGAAATTCTCTTCTATATGATGAAGTTCCTATTATTGATTTCAAATTTAACTCACTAAATTTTTTCTTACCAATAGATAATAAAATTTCTCTTGGATCATTTCTTTCTAAAAATGTCTCGGTCATAAGCCCTTTTGACTCTAACGCTGGCATATCTTTAAGTGCGTGAATAGCTATATCAATATTTTTATTTAACAATTCTTTTTCTATATTGCTTGAAAATAAACCTTTACCTCCAAACTCAGAGAGCCTTTTGTCTTTTACTAAATCACCTTTTGTGGTTATTGGTTTAATTATAATATCCTCATCTTTTAGATTAGTATTTTTAATAATTTTATCTTTGGCCATTTGAGCATAAAGTAGTGCTAGTTTGCTGCCTCTGGAGCCGATTACAATTTTTTTACTCATGAATAAATTTATTTCTTTCTTGTATTAGGATTGTACAATTAATAGAAACTATTTGAATGAATAAAAAACCCTTAATTCTTGGAATAGAATCCAGCTGTGATGAAACAGCTGCATCTTTGATTACTGAAAATGATGATGGAAAACCTGTAGTTTTATCAAATATAGTATCAAGCCAAATTGACATCCATAAAGAATTTGGGGGAGTAGTACCAGAGCTCGCTGCTAGATCGCATGTTGAAAAAATAGATTGGATTGTAAAGAAAGCAATTGATGTAAGTGAAAAAAAAATTGATGAAATTGACGCTGTTGCTTCAACAGCCGGACCAGGACTAGTTGTTTGTCTTTCGGTGGGTTTAAGTTTTGGCAAAGCTTTAGCAAAATCATTAGATAAACCATTTATTGCAGTCAACCACCTCGAGGGTCATGCGCTGAGTCCAAAAATTAGCTCACAATTAGATTATCCTTATTTACTTTTGTTAATTTCTGGTGGGCATTCACAATTTTTAAACGTCATTAATTTTGGAAAATATATCAGACTAGGAACAACAATAGATGATGCCTTAGGCGAGGCTTTTGATAAAACAGCGAAGCTTTTAGGAATTGAATTTCCAGGTGGACCTCAAATTGAAGTTTTGGCCCAAAAAGGTGACCCCAATAAATTTGATTTACCAAAACCAATAATTAACAAAGGAGGATGTAATTTATCTTTTGCAGGACTTAAAACTGCAGTGTTGAAAATATCAAAAAATATCAAAAACGAACAAGATAAATTTAATCTTGCAGCCTCTTTTCAAAAAACAATTGAACAAATATTACACAAAAAAACTAAAATTGCATTTGATGAATATGAAAAAAATTTAAATCCAAAAAAAAAAGTATTAGTTGTTGCTGGAGGTGTGGCAGCAAATAAAAATATAAGATCTATGCTCGAAAATTTATGTAAAGATGAGGGTTATCAGAGTGTTTTTCCTCCAATTGAACTGTGCGGTGACAATGCTGCAATGATTGCATTAGTTGGACTTGAAAAATACAAATTAAAAAAATTTGATGAATTAGATTTTCCTGCTAAACCAAGATGGGCTTTGGATGAAAGTGCACTCTTTCTTAAAGGAGCCGGAGTAAAATTATAGTTCTAAATTTTGGGGTTTTATTCCTTCAAGATAATTTTGATATACTTTTTTATAAGCTCTCTCAATATTTTTTGTATAAATTTCAACTTTAAATAAATTTGATTTTTTTTTATTGATAGCAATTTTATTTTTTATTTCATCTAAATAACTTTTTTCATTGTAAATTTTTATTGCTAATTTTTTATAATCTTCAATATTTGTTACTATAAGTTCATTTAAGTTAATTGTATTAAGTAGACTTGCAGCTACTCTACTTGCAAATGAATTACCTTTAAGAGTCAAAACTGGTATGCCCACGCGCAAAGCA
>CACPOY010000024.1 GCA_902635685.1 uncultured Pelagibacteraceae bacterium | reverse complement strand
TATTTCTTGAAATAATTTTTTTTGAATAACCAATTGTAGTTATAGTAAAACTAAGTTTTTTTGAAAAAACTGTGTCACCTCCACCTAAAGAAATATTATATTTTTTTTGTTCTTGGCTAAGCGCCTTTAGAATCTTTTTTAAATTAGATTGAGTGAAAGAATTTCTGCTACCAGCACTAGCAATAAAGTAATGTTTGGGTGATACACCTTTACAAATTAAATCTGAAATAGAAGATCTAATAATTTTTTTCATAACTAAACCCGGTTTTTTGAAATCAATAAAATGTAAACCTTCGACATACGTATCAACTGATATTACTATTTTTTTTGACCTATCAAAAAAAACATCATCATTTAAATTTAATGAACTATTATTACGGATTGCTAATTTTTTGAGATAATTATCAATAATTTTAGATTCATTCATCTTAAGATCTCAATTTTTTGCCTAATTTATCTATTAATGCATTTAGGTATTTAGTTTGAGAAAATTCTAAAAAAAAATTTGATGCGTCAAGATACTCTTTTATTATTATATTAATAGAAACATTTGGCTTATATAAAATTTCATATGTAAACGATTTTAAGATTACTTGAAATACTTTATCCATTTTTTCAAAATTAAATTCTTTCCCAAAAGTTTTTTTAATTTCTTCAATTAGAACGTCTTCTCTTTCTATAGTTCCCAGAACTATATCTTTAATAAATTTTTTAAATCTATGTTTTGGAAATAATAATTTGGATTCATCATTAAAAAAATTTCCATATAATTTTTGAATGATAATAACTCTAGGATTATTTTTAGGACTAAATGCAGTTCTCATTATTGCGATAGAATCGATAAAACAGCTTTTGTGGCCTCAGCACCTTTTTTTTTTCTTACTTTAGCTTGTTTAAGATTTAAGCAAGTAATTATACCATTTCCAATCGGTTTTTTATTGTCTACTGATAAATTCATAATTGCATTAATTGAAGACTGACTAATAAAATCAAAATGAGGAGTTTGTCCTTTTATTACACACCCTAAGGCGATGAAAGCATCATACTTTTTAATATTCTTTTTAATTGTTATAGGAATTTCAAAAACACCTGGAACTTCTATTATCTTCACAAATGAACTTTTGGGTATAAATTTTTTTGAACTTAATAATAATCCTTTAGATATATCTTTATAATAATTAGCTATTACAATTAGAATTTTTTTTTTCATTAAATTTTTGAATAGTCTTTAACTTCTTTTTTCTTACCAGGATGAGTTGGGGCACCTAGTAATGCGGGACCAACTGTTTGTGCATATTTCCAAAGTGTACCTGATCCAAAATCAGATTTTCTAGCTTTCCATTTTTTTCTTCTTGAAGCTAATTGTGCTTTAGATAATCTAACATTAATTGTTCCCCTCTTGGCATCAATATCAATTACATCACCATTACGTAAAAGAGCAATCGGTCCTCCCAAAGCAGCTTCAGGTCCTACATGGCCAACACAAAAACCTCTTGTTGCACCTGAAAATCTTCCATCGGTTATTAAAGCAACTTTTTCTCCTTTGCCTTGACCATAAATTGCACCAGTTGTTGAAAGCATCTCTCTCATGCCTGGTCCTCCTACTGGCCCCTCATATCTTATAATGATTACATCACCATCTTTATATCTTCTGCTTTGAACTGCTTTCATTGCACTTTCCTCATTATCAAAGCATCTTGCCTTTCCAGTAAATTGTAATTTTTTTAATCCAGCAATTTTTACTATTCCACCTTCAGGAGCTAAATTACCTTTTAATCCTACAACACCACCATCTGGTGATAAGGGTCTATTATATGCTCTTAAAACTTTTTGTTTTGGATTAAATTTAATTCCTTTAAGATTTTCTCTCATTGTCTTACCTGTGACTGTCATGCAGTCTCCATGAATATAACCACCATCATAAAGAGTTTTCAGCAGCATTGGTACACCACCTGCTAACCACATATCTTTAGCAACATATTTTCCACCTGGTTTTAAATCTGCAAGATAAGGAGTTTTTTTAAAAATTTTTGCAACATCCATTAAATCAAATTTAATTCCTGCTTCATTTGCAATTGCTGGTAAGTGCAAAGCTGCATTAGTTGAACCGCCTGTCGCAGCAACTATAGTTGCAGCGTTTTCTAATGCTTTTTTTGTGACGATATCTCTTGGTTTAATTCTTTTAGCTAATAATTCCATTACCATTCTACCACTTGCTTTTGCATATTTATCTCTTTCTTCATATGGAGCAGGTGTTCCTGCTGAATAAGGTAAAGCTAAACCAATAGCCTCTGATACACAGGCCATTGTATTTGCAGTAAATTGGCCACCACAAGCTCCAGCTGTAGGACATGCGACTAACTCCAATTTTCTTAATTCTTTTGCAGACATTTGACCTGATGAATGTTTTCCAACAGCCTCAAAAACATCAACAACTGTCACATCTTTACCTTTATATTTACCTGGAAGTATTGATCCTCCATAAATGAAAACACTTGGTACGTTTAATCTAACCATAGACATCATTAAACCTGGTAAAGATTTATCACAACCTGCAATACCTACTAATGCATCATAACAATGACCTCTTACAGTTAACTCCGCACTATCTGCAATAACTTCTCTTGAAATAAGAGAAGATTTCATTCCTTCATGGCCCATTGCAATACCATCAGTAACAGTGATGGTACAAAATTCTCTTGGAGTTCCTCCTGAAGCTCTTACACCTTTTTTAACTGATTGAGCTTGTCTCATCAAAGCAATATTGCAAGGTGCAGCCTCGTTCCATGTAGAAACAACCCCTACGAAAGGTTTTGATACATCTTTCTCAGTTTCACCCATTGCATAATAAAAAGATCTATGAGGAGCTCTATCTGGTCCTAAGGATGTGTGTCTACTTGGTAATTTTCTCTTATTAAATTTCCGCATTATAAACTTTCAATTGTTAAAGATATTTTTTTGATATC
>CACPOY010000023.1 GCA_902635685.1 uncultured Pelagibacteraceae bacterium | reverse complement strand
AGGAAATCTGAGTTTAATACTTAATTTGGTTGTTTTTTCTTTTATGGCTTTATTTATTGTTAGTGGTGCTGATGCTTTAATAAAACAAGATGCACAAAATTTATCAAGAATTCTTACTAACCCAACTGACATAATAGGTAAAATGAACAATCTTTTAGTTACAATTTTAGTATTAATTTTTATTATTATCGCATCTGCATCGACAAATTTGATCGCAAATTTTATACCATCGCAATATACATTAATAAATTTTATTCCTTTATCAATGTCGTTAAAAGGTGCAAGCTATACAATTGGATTTTTTGGGTTTTTCCTTGGAGTCTTCTGGTTAACTTTTTTAAGTCAAATTGGAATTTTATCAATAATAGATACCCTAGGAGCTTTTTTTGGTCCATTATTTGGACTGATGATTTGTGATTATTATTTTATCAAAAAAAATAAACTTAATAATAAAGATATTTATTCACTAGATAAAAACGGGATTTATTACTATTCAGGTGGATGGCATTTAAAGGCAGTTTATTCGTTAATTTTAGGTTTTATTTTTGCAGCATCTACAATTTGGAATTCTAATTTAATGTTTTTACAATCATATTCATGGATTATGGGAGCATTTATTGCAGCCATTGTGTATTATTTGCTTGCAAAAGATTAATTTAATTCAATGAAAAAAAATCAATATAATTTTGAAAATAGAACTGCTCTTGTTACCGGAGGAGCACAAGGTTTTGGTCTTGATATTACCAAAAGATTCTTAGACTCGGGTGCTAAAGTAGTTATATGGGATATTGACGACAAAGTATTAGATAAAACAAAAAAAGATGTTAACAATGTTAATTTGATTTCAGATATTGTTGATGTTTCAGTTTATAAAGATGTTGAAAAAGCTGCCTCAAAAATTTTAAGTAATTCAAATATAGATATACTAATTAATAACGCTGGCATTACTGGACCAACAGCTCCGTTGTGGAAATATGACGTAGAAACATGGAATAAGATTATAGAAATTAATTTATTTGGAACCTTTAATTGTTGCAGAGCGATAGTGCCTAATATGATTGAAAACAATTATGGAAGGATTGTTAATGTAGCCTCAGTTGCTGGAAAAGATGGAAATGCTAATGCGAGTGCATATAGTGCCGGAAAAGCTGGAGCTATTGGACTTACAAAATCCTTAGGAAAGGAGCTTGCTGATAAAAATATTGCAGTAAATGCAGTGACGCCTGCTGGAGCCAAAACTCGTATTCTAGATCAAATGAGTAAAGAGCATGTGCAAAGGATGCTTTCTAAGGTTCCAAGAGGAAGATTTTTAGAAGTTGAAGAATTTACATCGTTAATTTGTTGGCTTTCATCAGAGGAAAATACCTTTTCAACTGCTGCAGTGTTTGATATCAGTGGTGGCCGTTCAACGTATTAACTTTGGTATTTTAACTCAATTACCTTTACATTATTTAACTTTGCTCTACTAAATTTGAGATCTTTTGACATAACTGGCGCAAAAATCATTATTGACCAGTAAATAAGTAATAAAAATATCGAAATTGTCCTCATATTTTAGATATAGAACTAAATGTTGAATTTTGAATGTTTAAATTTTGTCAAAATAATGTATTAACAATTTTTTTATGAAATTTTTTACACAAACTTTTGTCATCTCAATTTTTGTAATTAATTTTTCTTTTGCGTCTGAAATAAAAGTCTTTAATTTTACAGAAACCGAACTCTCACAATTACAAGTTAGAAAAGTAAGAGGTGCTGATAATAAAACAATTTATTCTGTTGGAAAAAATGAAAATGGAAATTTTTTGAAATCAGAGGCTAATAACGCAGCATCTGGTCTTGGTAAGGAGATAATCATTGATCTCAATAAAACTCCCTTTATTAACATTACTTGGAAAATTGAACAGGATTTAAATGGAATTAAAGAAAATTCAAAAAAAGGACATGATTTTGCAGCTAGAGTTTTTGTCATTAAAAAGACAGGCGCTACACCTCTATCCAATAGAGCTATAAATTACGTTTTTTCTAGTAATAATGATGTCGGGTTAAATTGGCCTAGTCCCTACACAAAAAAATCAATTGATAAAGTGTTGGCTAGTACAAAAAAAAATATGAATGAATGGGTAACTGTTAAGGCTAATGTAAAAGAGGATTTTAAAAGATTTCATAACTTAGATGTAAAAGAATTGGACGGAGTTGCTATAATGTCTGATACCGATAACTCAAAAATGAAATCAATTGCATACTTCCAAAATATTTATTTTTCTGAAAAATAATTAAAATTTTAGGTACTTTTTTAACCAGAGATTAAATAAAGATAAAATAACTGCAACGATAACATCTTCTAAAGGACTTGCTTGTGGGTAACCAAAATTCCAAGCTACTACCATTACTAGCCAAATCACAAAAATATTCATTTTAAATCTTATATCTTAGATTGTATGAAATATAAAATTCTTTGATATAATCTAAAAATGCACGACAATTTCTTTCACAAATTAAAAGTATACTATGAAGATACAGATTCAGGAGGGGTAGTTTATTATGCAAATTATTTAAAGTTTCTTGAGCGAGCAAGGACAGAGGCTTTGTATTCAATTGGTTATAGTAATAAAAAAGTAAAAGAGGATTTTGAGTCATTAATTATTGTTAAATCTTGTAACATAGAATACAAAAAGTCTGCTTATCTGGAAGATGAATTAACAATTAGATCTTTTGTAAAATCTATTAGCAAAACATCTTTTTCAATGAATCAAATTATTACAAGAGGTGATGATAAAATTGTAGATGCACATATTCAACTGGTATTTGTAGATAAAAAAGGCAAACCAAAAAAAATACCAGAAGAAATCTATTCAAAATTTAAACCATATTTTTGTGATACAATTAAAAGTTAGCAAGTTTTTTTGCTTTTACGAATAAATTTACCATCATTGTGGTTGAAATTAATTTTGTGTTAACATTTCTTGGGCTTGGGTGGTAACTCGATAATATTATTAATCCATTTGGTAATAGTTGTTTTTTGCCGTGTTTAAAAATGAATTTTTCTTTGATATTAAATTTTTGTTTATATAATTTTATACAATTATCAAAAGCTACTTTAC
>CACPOY010000022.1 GCA_902635685.1 uncultured Pelagibacteraceae bacterium | reverse complement strand
CTCAAAAAGTGTTATCTAGGAAAATAACATATAATAATTCTGATGATAAATTTAAACTCAAAGAGTACGAAAATGAATTAGAGGACATTTTAATAACTAAAATTATTGAGGATTTAATTAATTATTTGTCAAACATATAATGATCTTAAAAACCTATGATTTAGACAAAAATGTTAATGCTAAAATTTTTTTATTTCACGGCGTTAACGATGGTCAAAAAGAAGAAATTATAGAGAAAAAGTTTAAGCCATTCTTTGGAGAAAATTTATTCAAATATTTTGAAAATGAAATATTTTCCAACATTGACAACTTTTATAATCAAGTTTTATCTAAATCATTTTTTGATAAAAAAAAACTGATAATAATTAAAGATGCTAGTGACAAAATTAAAAATGAAATTGAAATTTTAAAAGAAAAAAATTTAGATGACATTAAGATTATTCTCATTTCAAACATATTGGATAAAAAGTCTAAATTAAGAAATTTATTTGAGAAAGAGATAGATTTAGTCTCTATTGCATTTTATTCAGATGATAATCAAACATTATCTACAATTACAAAAAAATTTTTTTCAAAAAAAAATATATCTATCTCACAAGAGTCAATTAACCTAATTGTTAGCAGGGCAAACGGTGATAGAAAAAATCTTAATAATGAATTTTCAAAGATAGAGAGTTTTCTTACAGACAAAAAAAAAATTACAATTGAAGAGATCTATATTTTGACTAACTTATCAGAAAATTACAGCATCAATGAACTTGTAGACAATTGCTTAGCAAAAAATAAAGATAAAATTCTATATATTATCAATGAAAACAATTTCTCGATTGAAGACACAATAATTATTGTTAGAACTTTTTTAACAAAAGCTAAAAGATTGATTAAACTTAACCAAAATATTCAAACACACCAAAGTATCGATAAAGCAATTATAAATTTCAAACCCTCAATTTTTTGGAAAGATAAAGAAATAGTTAAAAAACAAATAAAAATTTGGACACTTGATAAAACTTATAAATTGATAGATGAAATAAATAAGATTGAACTGAATATAAAAAAAAATTCAATAAATTCACTTAAAATTTTATTTGATTTTATTTTGACAACCTCGAAGACTAGTAATTAGATTTTATAACATCTATAATTTTATTAAGCTGATCACTATCATGATAGGCAAACGTAATTGTGCCTTTATTTTTCTTGTTATTTTTGATTAAAACGTTGAGACCAGTTTTATCAATTATTGATTGTTCTAAATCTTTTATATTTGGATCCTTTGCTCTGTTAGTATGATTAGATTTTTTTTTAAAAATTTTAACAAAGCTCTCTGCTTGACGAACTGAAAGTTTTTTTTCAATTATTTTATTCGCTATGAATTCAGCATTATCTAATCCAACTAAAATTTTTGCATGTCCAGCGGTGATTTTTTTATTTTTGACGAAATTTAGTACTTCTTCTGGTAAACTTAATAATCTTAATGAGTTAGTTATATAGCTTCTACTTTTTCCAATAAACCTTGAGACTTTTTCCTGATCATACGAAAATTCATCGATTAGCCTTTTGTAACCTAGTGCTTCTTCTAGCGGGTTAAGATCATGGCGCTGAACATTTTCAACGATTGCAAACTCTAAAGATTTTAAGTCATCAACATCTGTTATTATTACAGGAATATCGTGAAGTCCGGCTTTTCTCGCCGCTAACCACCTCCTCTCACCTGCTATAATCTCATATTTAGTTTTTTCTAATTTTGACTTTCTAACTATGATTGGTTGGATTACGCCTCGTTCCTTAATAGAATTTGACAGTTCATCTAGGCTTTCTTGATCAAAATTTTTTCTTGGTTGATATCTATTAGGAATTATTTCACTTAAAGATAATTTTCTATTACTTGTCTCAACTTTATTTTCTCCTATTAAAGAAGATAATCCTCTACCCAATCCTTTTTTTATTTTGTTCATTATGCTGCACTCCCAATTTCATTTTCCTGACTAATAAACTCATCGGTAAAACTATAGTAAGATTTGCTACCAGGACAATTTTTATCATAAATTAAAACTGGTACGCCATGTGATGGTGCCTCTGATAATCTTACATTTCTCGGTATGACAGTTCGATAAACTTTATCTTTAAAATAATTCCTTGCCTCCTCTTCAACTTGTGAAGATAATTTGTTTCTTCTATCATACATAGTCAGCAAGATACCTTGAATTTCTAATTTAGGATTTAAATTTACTTTTATACGTTCAATTGTTTTCATAAGTTGAGTAAGTCCCTCTAGGGCAAAAAATTCAGTTTGAAGCGGAACTAGCAATGAGTTGGAGGATACTAAAGCCATAACTGTCAGCAAACTTAAAGATGGTGGGCAATCTATCAGGATGTAGTCATATGATGCTCCAGAACCATTTAAATAAGCGGTTAATTTAGTCTTCAAAATAAATGCTCTGTCGTTGTCACCAGCTGTTTCTACTTCCAAACCAGATAAATCAACATTTGATGTAATTAAATCTAAATTTTTAAATTTGGTCCTTTTAATTACTTCTGAAATTGAGACTGTCCCATTTAGAATGCCATAAATAGTTTGGTCTGACTGCTCAACATTGGACAATCCTAGACCTGTTGTAGCATTTCCTTGAGGATCAAGATCTATTACTAAAATTTTTTTACTTTGTTGTGATAAAGCGGAAGCCAAATTAATCACTGTTGTCGTTTTACCTACTCCACCCTTTTGATTTATAATCGAAATTATTTTCACGATAATTTTTTTTTAATTTTTTTTATGTTTAATATGAATGAGTCCTCGTTGGTTAAACTTTTTTTTTCCTCGTAATCTAAGTCCCAATGCTGCAGTGTTTCTTTTAAAACTTTTTTTCCATTTTTGCCCATAAAAAAAATTATATTTTCAAATTTTTTAAAATTTTTGTTTACTAAATTTAGAACTAATGGCATTGGTTTAAATGCTCTCGACATTACTGTTCCAGTCTCCATATTTTTTAATTTAAAAATATCTTTTTGGATAATCTCTGTGTTCAAGTTTAATTTTTTAGAAACATTTTTTAAAAAAACACATTTATGATAACTTTTTTCAAACAAACTAACTTTCATATCAATTTTTAAATTTTTCATTACTATTGCAACCACAAGACCTGGCAAGCCCGCTCCAGAGCCTAAATCATAGGTTGTATTGCTATTTATATCAACAAA
>CACPOY010000021.1 GCA_902635685.1 uncultured Pelagibacteraceae bacterium | reverse complement strand
TAAATCATCTACTGATCTTATTTTCTTTTTTTGAGCCTCTAAAATTATACTATTTATATCAAGTGATTTTGCCAAAGGACTATCAGCTTCGATCTGAGTTATTACTAAACCAGAGGTTTGATTTGGTAAATTCCTATTTTTAATATCTTCTTTATTAAGTTCTCTTACTGTTATTTTTAATTTTTCTATTCTTGTTTCCTTAGGTTTAGATTTTTTTTCTGCAACTTTAAAGTCCTCTGATGTCTCTAGCCTGCCAAGTGTAATAGTTTTAGTTATCTCTTTTTTATCTCGCCAAATTTTGACTTTCACTTTTTTGCCAACTTCTGTTCTTGCGACTATCATTGGAAGTTCTTTCATTACTTTAATTTTTTCACCATTGAACTCTAAAATAATATCTCCGGCTTTAACTCCTGCTTTATCTGATGGACTGTTTTCTGCAACACTTGCAACAAGTGCACCTCGTGGTTCATCTAATTTTTCTACCTCAGCAATTTCTTTTGTAACATCTTGAATTCTAACTCCTAACCATCCTCTTTTTGTTTCACCAAATTCGATTAATTGGTCAATTACAATTTTTGCACTATTGGATGGAATAGCAAAACCAATTCCAATAGAACCACTTCTTCCTAAAATTGCAGTGTTAATTCCTATCACATCTCCATTCATATCAAATAAAGGACCACCAGAGTTTCCTGAATTTATTGATGCATCGGTTTGTATATAATCCTCGTATCTTGATAAACCAATAGATCTATTTCTTGCTGAAATTATTCCTGACGTAACAGTTCCACCTAAACCAAAGGGATTACCAATTGCAATTACCCAATCACCAATTCTTGCATTATCGGAGTTACCAAATTTTACTGGAGTAAATTTTTCGTTAGTTTCAAGTTGTAAAATAGCAATATCTGATAAGGGATCAGAGCCTATAACTTTAGCATTAAACTCCTTATCACCATTTACTCTTATAATTATATTTTCTGCATCTTGAATTACGTGATTATTTGTAACCACTATACCTTTTTCGTCTATAATAAATCCTGATCCTAAAGCAGAGGATTGTCTCTCTTGAGGAGCACCAAATTCCTTAAACATATCCTCAAATGGTGAACCTGGGGGAAATTGGAAAGGAAATGGATTTGATTGAGTTGTAATTGTCGTTGTCGTAGAAATATTGACAACTGACGGCATTAATTTTTCTGCTAAATCAGCAAACGTACCTGGTATTTCTTTAGAGAAAGATTTTACTTGGAAACTTAAAATTAATAGAGTTGTTACAAAGAGTATCTTTAATTTATTCATATTAGCTTTTAATAAAGTAAATAATGATAAACCCAATTAATGCAAAAATTAGTCCAGCACTTCTAAGCTGATTATCATTAATTAACTCCAATTTTTTTAACATACTTTTCATTTTTGCTGGAAATATGGCATATAAAAGACCCTCTATAAATAAGAATAGACCAAAAGCTATGATCAATTCCCTCATAAAAGTTTAATTAGATTGGGGCTGCTTTATATTTCCAAAGAATTTAAAGAACTCACTGTCAGGTGATAAAATTAAAGATGTTTCACCGCCAATTAAAGCTTTTTCATATGCTTGCATTGCTCGATAAAATGCAAAGAATTCTGGATCTTGACCAAAGGCACTAGCGAATATATTATTTCTCTTACCATCGCCTTCACCTTTCATAATTTCTGATTTCTTTTGTGCGTCAGCTAAAATTACGGTTACTTCTTTGTCTGCTGTTGAGGTAATTGTTACAGCCATCTCTGCACCTCTTGCTCTAAATTCTTTTGCTTCTCTTTCCCTCTCAGTTTGCATTCTTCTAAAGATCGCATCACTGTTTGCTTGAGGAAGATCTGCTCTTTTTATTCGGACATCATTAATTTTTATACCGAAGTTTTCAGCTTCATTATTAACTCCCTCTTGAATTAAAGACATTTGCTTTGTTCTATCTTCAGATAATAAAGTTTGAAGTTCTTGCTGACCTAAGACATTTCTAATTCTTGAATTGATAATTGTTGCTAATCTTGATCTAGCAACTCTTTCATTTCCTACAGAAATATAAAATTTTAAAGGATCAACTATTTGAAATCTTGCAAAAGCATCCACGATTAATCTCTTTTGATCTGAGGCAATTACTTCTTCTGGTGGAGTATCTAAGTTTAAAATTCTTTTATCTAAAAAGACTACGTTTTGGATAAATGGAATTTTAAAATTTAAACCTGGTTTTACAATTATTCTTTTTGGATCACCAAACTGTAAAACGATAGCTTGATTTACTTCTTTTACAATAAAGATTGAAAAAAATAATGTAGCTGCAATTGCAACACTTATACCAGCAATAACTTTTCCCATATTCATAATTTAATTAGTCACTTTCTTTTTTAATTCAGGCAGTGGCAAATACGGCACTACACCTGATCCAGCATTCTTTTCAATAATTACTTTATCTATGTCTGCTAGAACTTTTTCCATTGTCTCTAAATACATTCTTTCTTGTGTCACTGATTTTGCATTTTTATACTCATTATAAATTGCTAAAAATCTACTCGCTTCACCTTCTGCTTTTGCAACAACTTCTTTTTTATATGCTTCAGCAGCTTGCAATATTTTTGCCGCTTCACCCCTAGCTCTTGGTATTACATCATTCGCATATGCTTCAGCTTCATTTTTAGATCTTTCCATATCAGCTCTTGCAGCTTGGACATCTCTAAAGGCGTCAATTACTTGATCTGGTGGATCGGCTTTTTGTGTTTGAACTTGGGTAATTTGAATACCACTTGTGTATTCATCCAAAATTTTTTGAATTATTTCTTGTGTGTCGGTTTCTATTAAAGATCTTCCCTCTGTAAGAATAGGTTGAATATCTGATCGAGCAATAACTTCTCTCATTGCAGTTTCAGCTGCAGCTTTTACAGTACCTTCTGGATCTTGAATTTTAAATAAAAAATTTCCAGCATCTTTAATTACCCAAAATACTGAAAAATCTATGTTAACTATATTTTCATCTCCAGTTAACATTAAGCTTTCTTGTGGAACATCAGCAACTCCTCCTTGAGAAGAAAATCCACTGTCTCTTTCAGATCTAAAACCTATATCTATTCTGTTAACCTTAGTAACTTTTGGGGTTAGTACAGACTCTACCGGAAAAGGGATGTGATAATTTAATCCTGGTTGAGTAGTTTTCACAAACTTTCCAAATCTTAAAACTACACCTTGTTCATCTGGCAGTACTCTGTACAGACCACTTGCCAACCAAACAAAACCTAGAATGATTAAAACTAATATCGCTTGTTTTCCCCCAGATGAACTTCCACCTGGTAAAAATTTTTTTAATTTTTCTTGAAATTCTCTTATGATTTTATCGATATCTGGTGGAGTTGGACCTCTACCTGAACCGTTTCCACTTCCTCCTCCTCCTGGAGGCTTACCCCATGGGCTTCCACCGCTTTGTCTAAAATCATCTGGCATAGTGCCAATCTATATAATGTCTTTATACGGAAAAACAAGGTAAGATCATTAAATGCCAAAGGAAAAGCCAGAATTAAGTGACGCAATGAGAAAAAAACTGAGTGGAAGCTCACGTGAAAAGAAGCCAATTAACGGAACTAAATTTACCATTGCCATTTCAAGTGCCAAAGGGGGTGTCGGAAAATCGACTTTTGCAACCAACCTTGCTTTAGCTTTAAAACAAAATGGCTGTAAAGTCGGATTATTGGACGCTGATATATATGGACCCTCTATTCCAAAAATGTTTGGAATAAATGAGAAACCAAAAAGTGATGGTCAAAAATTAGAACCCGTTATCAAATATGACATCCAGTGTATGTCTATAGGATTTCTGACAGATGAAAAAACTCCAATGATATGGAGAGGCCCAATGGTAACAAGTGCAATTAAAACATTTACCCAACAGGTTAACTGGAAAGACTTAGATTTTATAATCGTAGATATGCCTCCAGGAACTGGTGATACACAATTGACTTTTTCTCAAGGCATTGAAATGGATGGAGCAATTATTGTATCCACACCGCAAGAGGTTGCCCTTTTAGATGTTAAAAGAGGAATAAAAATGTTTGATAAATTAAATGTGAAAGTTTTAGGATTAATTGACAATATGAGTTTCTTTGTTGGGGATGATGGAAAAAAATATAATATTTTTGGAGAAGGTGGGGTAAAAAAAACTGCAGAAGAATTTAATAAAAATTTCTTAGGAGAAATACCTATAAATCCAGACGTTGGAAAACAAGGAGATCTTGGCTTACCTATCGTCGAAAAAGATCCTCAGAATGAAATATCAAAAATTTATTTAGATTTAGCAAAAAAATTAAAATCAATTTTTTTCTAAATGAGAGAATTATTATTTAAGAATAAGAATTTTTTAATTTTTTTTTTAATTCTAATTTTCTCATTATACGATAGAACTTTATGGTCAAATATTTCACAATGGCAAGTTGATGAAGCGTCCACTATGTGGATTAGCTTGAAATATCCCTTTTTTGAAATTCCGGTTGGATTAATAAGTTCTAAAAATATTCCAAATCCTAATGGAATGATTTACTTTTCAAAATTATTAAATAAATTACCAAGTTTATGGCTTAGTAGTTATTTTTTAAGTTTATTACAATTAATGTTAATATGTGTCCTTGGATATATATTATCAAGAAATAAT
>CACPOY010000020.1 GCA_902635685.1 uncultured Pelagibacteraceae bacterium | reverse complement strand
ACAAATCCTGATTTTTTTATAGCTGATACGATCAAATCTAAAGCCTGATTGTTGCTACTAATCATTGGTGCAAAACCACCCTCATCACCTACTGATGTAGATAAATTTTTATTTTTAATAATCTTACTAAGGTTTTTAATCACCAAGTAACAAATTCTCATTGCCTCAGAAAAATTTTTCGCCTTATCGGGTCTAATCATAAATTCTTGTATCCTCAAACCATTATTGGCATGAGCTCCACCATTAATTATATTCATTAATGGGTAAGGTAATTGAAAATTATTTTTAATTAAAAATGATTTATATAAAGGTATCTTTTTTAATTTTGCAGAAAGTTTTTTGACAGCTATAGAGACAGCTAAAATTGAATTAGCTCCTAATTTATTTTTTTGATTTGTTCCATCTAGATTAATCATTAACGAGTCGACTCTCTCCTGGTCATGAACATTATGCCCCTTCAATTTTTTAGAAATTTTTGTATTAACTAAACTAATTGCACCTAAAACACTTTTTCCTAAATATCTTTTGTTATTCTTATCTCTCTTTTCAAACGCCTCAAAACTTCCAGTTGATGCACCTGATGGGCAAATTGCTGAAGCGCTATTATTTTTTGTGAAAACTTCAGCCTCTATTGTTGGATTGCCTCTACTATCAAAAACTTGACGTGCTTTTACTTTTAATATTTTACTCACTAATTTTTTATTAAATTATCTATGTCTGTAAGTTGTCTTAGTAAATTTTCTAATTTATTTAACGGGATCATATTAGGACCATCTGAGGGAGCATTATCAGGGTCTTGGTGAGTTTCAATAAACACTCCTGCAACTCCTACAGCTACAGCTGCTCTTGCTAAATGTTCTACAAATTCTCTTTGACCTCCACTTTTTTCCCCTAATCCTCCTGGTTGTTGAACAGAGTGAGTGGCATCAAAAATAACTGGGTAACCATTTTTTGCCATTATAGGCAAAGATCTCATATCTGAAACAAGAGTATTATAACCAAAGCTAGCCCCTCTTTCTGTAACCAAAATATTTTTATTTCCAGACTCTGAAATTTTTTTAGTTACATTAACCATATCCCAAGGAGCTAAAAATTGTCCTTTTTTAACATTAATAATTTTATCTGTTTTTGCCGCAGCGATTAACAGGTCAGTTTGTCTACATAAAAATGCAGGGATTTGGATTATATCTACATGTTTACTGATTATAGAGCATTGTTCTGCGTTATGAATGTCGGTCAATATTGGTAAACTTAATTCTTTCTTAATTTTATCAAATACTGGTAGCGATGCATCTAGACCAACTCCACGTTTACTTTTGAGACTTGTTCTGTTTGCTTTATCAAAAGAAGTTTTGTAAATAAATCCAAGCTTAAATTTGTTAGTAATTTCTTGTATTTTTCCAGCCATATCCAAAGCATGCTGTTCGCTTTCAAGCTGACAAGGTCCAGCAATAATACAAATTTTACTACTATTTGAAATTTCTATTTTTCCGCAATTTACTTTAATAATGCTCATTTACGATTTTTTGATGCTTTGATAAAAGACGAGAATAGAGGATGAGGAGACAAAGGTCTAGATTTAAATTCAGGATGAAATTGAACACCAATAAACCAAGGGTGATTTTCAAGCTCTATAATCTCAGGTAATACTCCATCAGGTGATAAACCCGAAAATGTCATGCCTTTTTTTTCAAATCTATCCTTATAATTAATATTTACCTCATATCTATGACGATGTCTTTCTTTAATAAAATTTTTACCATAGATGTTACTAATTAATGATTTCTCTTTTAATTTTGCATCATAAGAACCTAGTCTCATAGTACCACCTAAATATTTATCAGTCCCTTTGATAATCTTACCATCTTTTTTCCATTGATTAATTAAACCAATTATTGGCAAACCTTTTTTATCAAATTCACTCGATGTAGCATTCCTAATATTTAATTCATTTCTAGCAAATTCAATTATTGCCATCTGCATACCAAAACAAATCCCGAAAAATGGTATTTTGTTATTTCGTGCGTATTTTATAGCTTCGATTTTCCCATGTGTTCCTCTTTTTCCAAAACCTCCTGGGATTAAAATTCCAGATATATCTTTTAGTTTTGATTTAATATCTGAAATCTTTAATTTCTCAGAATCTATTCTGACTAAATTTACTTTAACATTATTTTTGATACCCCCATGTATTAAAGCTTCATCCAGAGATTTGTAAGCGTCTTTTAATTCAACATACTTACCAATAATAGCGATATTTACTTGTTTTTTTGTATTTAAAATAATTTTAGTAATTTTTTTCCAAGGTTTTAAATTTACTGGTTTTTTTGATCTTAATTTAAAATAATCTAAAACTTGAATATCTAATTTCTCTTTATGAAAGCTAATTGGCGCCTCATAAATTGTTTTAACATCAACAGTTTCAATTACATTTTTTATATCAACATTGCAGAATAATGATATTTTCTTCCGATGCTCCAATGGTATAGATCTTTCTGATCTACATATAATTATATCAGGCTGAACACCGATACTTCTTAATTCTTTCACAGAATGTTGTGTAGGTTTTGTTTTTATCTCATCTGAGGATTTTAGATAAGGCACTAATGTTAGATGTATAAATAATGCATTTTTTTTTTTTATATCGTTCGCAAATTGTCTTATTGCTTCAATGAAAGGTAAGCTTTCAATATCACCAACTATCCCACCTATTTCACAAATAACAAAATCCTCTTTTGAGGAGTCTTTCTTAATAAACTCTTTTATTCGATCAGTTATATGTGGTATTACCTGTACTGTTTTTCCAAGATATTTTCCTTTTCTTTCTTTTAAAAGAACATCATTATAAATTTTACCTGTTGTGATATTATCTGAACTTTTTGCAGAAACACCTGAAAATCTCTCGTAATGTCCTAAATCTAGATCTGTTTCCGAGCCATCATCTGTAACATAAACTTCACCATGTTGAAATGGGCTCATTGTACCAGGGTCTATATTTAAGTAAGGGTCTAGTTTTCTAAGACGAACCTTATAACCTCTTGATTGCAATAAATATGCTAGCGAAGCTGAAGAGAGACCTTTGCCTAAAGATGAAACCACGCCGCCGGTGACAAATATAAATCGCGCCATGGAATTATCTTATAGACCTTAAAAACTAAAAAGAAAAGGATTAATTATTATCAGGAATTGCAGGTGTATCCTCTGATTTTTCCTCTACAGAGTCTAAAACAGATGTTGTAGGAGTGACTTCTCCCCTAGAAACAATAGTCAATGCTAAACTACAAATTATAAACAAAGTAGCAACAACAGCTGTTGCTTTGGTCATAAAATTTCCTGCTGTTCTAGAAAACATATAACTTTCTTGGGAAACACCAATACCAAGTGCACCTCCCTCAGACTTTTGCATTAATACTAGTAAAACTAAAATAAATGCAAGCACAATATTTAGCACTAATAAGATATTTTCCATGAAAGTTAATTATATGTTTTTTTAATTATATCAATAAATTTTTTTGTATCTTGTGACGCCCCACCTATTAAGTAACCATCTAAATTATTTATCGATTTTAATTGATTAATATTTTTAGAATTTACCGAGCCTCCGTAAAGAATTTTGTTATCTTTCAATTTTTTTTTGAGAAAATTTATTGTTTTTGATAGATCGAGCGGTTTTGGAATTATACCTGTACCAATCGACCAAACTGGTTCATAAGCTATTATAATAGTTTTCTTATTCCTTATTTTGCTCAATCCTAATTTGATTTGTTTGCTTAAAACTTTTTTAGTTAATTTTTTTCTTTTTTGTTGAATAGTTTCACCAACACAAAAAATTACTTTTAGCCCAGATTTTATAGCAGTTTGTATTTTTTGATTTATTAACTCATTTGACTCACCGGATTGTCTAACCTCAGAGTGACCTATAATAACATATTTTGCACCAACATTTTTTAACATTGAGCAACTTACTGAACCTGTGAAGGGGCCATAATCTTCTTTCTCATGACAGTTTTGGGAACCTACGTCTATGTTAGTATTTTTTAATTTTTTAGACATTAAATCAATTAGTGTGTTTGGAGGACAATAAATTATTTTTATTAATCTTTTTTTTTTAAATAATTTTATAAATTTAATAACTTTATTGAGTGAATTTAAAGAATTTGTGTTACCGAACATTTTCCAATTGGCAATAAAATACATATATTTATTTGTCATATGCTAAAATTTAATCTATAGCTTTGCTTTTTATAGATCAATAAATTTATAGATAATGATAGGAAGTTTTAGAAATTTTGCAAAAACCAAATTTGCTGGTTTATTAGTTTTCATTATGATAATCCCATTCGTTTTTTGGGGAATGGGAGGTATGTTCAGTAGTGGAAATACAAACAATGTTGCTAAGATAAATAAATTAAATATCTCAACTCAAGACTTAATAAATCATATAAACAGGTCAAATATTCCGGATAAAACAATTAGAGAAAATCTTGATAAAAACATATTAGAAGAATTATTATCAACTTTGATTTCTTCAACCTTGTTAGATTTAGAAATAGAGGATTTTAACATAAAGATCACAAAAGAAATTTTATTAAAAAAAATTAAAGCAGATAAAAATTTTCTAAATGAAAATAATAAGTTCGATAGACTGAAATACGAAAAATTTTTGCTAGAAAATAATCAATCAGCACCTTCGTTTGAGGCAGGAATTA
>CACPOY010000019.1 GCA_902635685.1 uncultured Pelagibacteraceae bacterium | reverse complement strand
AATGACTTATTGAAAGAGCGCATATAAATCGGGCTTTTATTTTTTTACTTTTCCAATTTTTATCCTTTTTATAGAGCTCTCTGTAAACTTTTTTTATTGCAATTTTAAAATCTGATTTTCTCCCTCCCCATCTAGCTGAATATATACCTGGTTTTTTTTTTAAAATATCGATTTCCAACCCAGAGTCGTCAGCTAAGCATGTTAAATTAGCCTTTTCTGAAAAATACCTTGATTTAATAAGTGAATTTTCTTTAAAAGTTTTGCCTGTTTCTTTCGGACTTTTAAGATTAAATTCAGAGGTTGAGTGAATTTTGATGTATTTTGGTAATAAATTCTTTATTTCACGCAGTTTACCCTTGTTGTTGGTTCCAATTAACAGTTTTTTTATTTTTTGTTTAAACATCTAGAAATTAAGAAAATCCTTACCATATAAGATCCTATGGAAAAAGAGGAAAACGAAAATAATAGTCCCACGAATAAAAGCCAAGAGGCAGAAAATGCCGAGAATGATATTGGTGAAAATAGAAATAATCTTCAGCCGGAAGATATTTCGTCAGATGAGAAAGAAAAAATAAAAGAGTCTTCTCCAACTGAAAAAATTACTGAACTTGAAGATAAGCTAGCAAGGACTTTTGCTGAGATGGAAAATCAAAGAAGAAGATTTGAAAAAGAAAAAGAAGATGCATTTGAATATGGTGGTTATAGTTTTGCTAAAGAGGCATTAAGCTTAATCGATAACTTGGAACGATCAAAAAATGTTTTAGAGAACGATGATAAACTTAAAGAAACTGAAGCATTAAAGAAAATTCTAGACCATTTAAATGTAATAAAGAAAGACCTAATATCTATTTTTGAAAAAAATGATATTAATCCTATTGATAGTCTAAACCAAAAACTAGATCCAAATTTTCACCAAGCAATGATTGAAATAGAGGACGATACTAAAGAGCCAGGCACAATAATCCAAGAAATTCAGAAAGGATTTACTATAAAAGACAGATTGTTAAGACCATCATTAGTTGGGGTATCAAAAAAAGTATCAAAAAAAGAGGAAAAAAACGATAAAAATGAGGATAATTCGAAAGATAAATAATTATGAAACTAACTTGTAGTTTTGCAATTAGCACCTATATGAAAATTTATGAGTAAAATAATCGGAATAGATTTAGGAACGACAAATTCTTGTGTTGCCATCATGGAAGGTACACAAGCTAAAGTATTAGAAAATGCAGAAGGCGCAAGAACAACTCCTTCGGTAGTTGCATTTACTGATGAAAACGAAAAATTAATTGGCCAACCAGCTAAAAGACAAGCGGTAACAAATCCTGAAAACACTATATTTGCTGTTAAAAGATTAATCGGAAGAAATTTTGATGATCCTACTGTAAAAAAAGATGTCGAAGCAGCACCTTTTAAAATTGTAAATTCTGAAAAAGGTGATGCCTGGATTGAAGCAAAAGGTGAAAAGTACTCACCATCACAAATCTCTGCTTTCATACTCCAAAAAATGAAAGAGACTGCTGAAAAATACTTAGGTCAAGCTGTAACTAAAGCAGTTATAACTGTGCCTGCGTATTTCAACGATGCACAAAGACAAGCAACTAAAGATGCTGGTAAAATTGCTGGCTTAGAAGTTTTAAGAATTATAAATGAACCTACTGCTGCTTCATTGGCGTATGGACTTGATAAAAAACAAAATAAAAAAATAGCAGTGTACGATTTAGGTGGAGGAACTTTTGATGTTTCAATACTGGAATTAGGTGATGGTGTATTTGAGGTAAAATCTACTAATGGTGATACATTTTTAGGTGGAGAAGATTTTGATAATGCTGTTGTAGAGTATCTAATTGGCGAATTTAAGAAAGATAGCGGTATTGATCTTAAATCAGACAAATTAGCATTACAAAGATTAAAAGAAGCTGCTGAAAAGGCTAAAATAGAACTTTCAGCTGCAGAACAAACAGACATCAATCTTCCTTTTATCACAGCTGATAAAACTGGACCAAAGCACATTAACTTAAAGATGACTAGAGCAAAGCTTGAGGCTTTAGTTGAAGATTTAATTGCCAGAACAATCCCCCCATGCAAAACTGCCTTAAAAGATGCTGGAATTTCTGCGAGTGATATTAATGAAGTAGTTATGGTAGGTGGTATGACTAGAATGCCAAAAGTTATAGAGGAAGTAAAAAACTTTTTTGGCAAAGACCCTAACAAAAGTGTCAACCCTGATGAGGTAGTAGCAATGGGTGCAGCTATCCAAGCTGGAGTATTACAAGGAGATGTAAAGGATGTATTGTTATTAGATGTTACACCGCTCTCTCTTGGAATTGAGACACTAGGAGGAGTCTCTACAAAACTTATTGAAAAAAATACAACTATTCCTACAAAAAAAAGTCAGGTATTTTCTACTGCTGAAGACAATCAACCAGCTGTCTCAATCAGAGTTTTGCAGGGAGAGAGAGAAATGGCAACTGATAACAAATTATTAGGAAATTTTGAGCTAATAGGCATTGCTCCAGCACCTAGGGGTGTGCCTCAGATTGAAGTAACTTTTGATATAGATGCAAACGGAATAGTTAATGTGTCAGCAAAAGATAAAGGTACAGGTAAAGAACAAAAAATTCAAATTCAGGCTTCTGGTGGTTTAAGTGACGAAGAGATAGAAAAAATGGTTAAAGATGCAGAGGCTAACAAGGAGGCTGATAAAAAGAAAAGAGAGTCTGTTGATGTGAGAAATCAAGCAGATACTTTAATTCACTCAACTGAAAAAAATTTGAAAGAGCATGGATCTAAAATCTCTGATGCTGAAAAAAAATCAATTGAGGATGCTTCAAACGACCTTAAAGAGTCACTGAAAGGTGAAAACACAGAGGATATTAAGAAAAAAACTGAAACACTAGTTCAAGCTTCAATGAAACTTGGTGAGGCTATTTATAAATCACAACAAAATACAAAACCATCTTCTGATAAAGATGATGGCAAAGACGAAAAGGGAAAAAAAGACGATAATGTTGTTGATGCTGACTTTGAAGAAGTAAAAGACGAGAATAAAGAAAAAAGCGCTTAACTGACATCTATTTGTCCAGGTTTAATACATGGCTAAAAGAGATTATTACGATGTCCTGGGCGTTGGAAAAAATGCGAGCCCAGAAGAATTAAAGTCTGCATACAGAAAACTAGCGGTTAAATATCATCCAGATAAAAATCCTAACAACAAAACAGCAGAAGAGAAATTTAAAGAAGCAAGTGAAGCTTATGGTGTGCTTTCTGATAAATCAAAAAAAGAAAACTATGATAATTTTGGTCACGCGGCTTTCGAGAATGGAGGAGGTGGTCAAGGTGGTTTCAGTGGCTTTGGTGGTTTTGGTGGTACGGATTTTTCAGATATCTTTGAGGATTTTTTTGGAGATTTTGGTGGAAGTAGAAGAGGATCAAGAGGAAGAAGTTCTAATAACAGGGGGTCAGATCTAAGATATGATCTATCAATAACTTTGGAAGAAGCATACTCTGGAAAAAAACAAAATATACAATTTTCAACTTCAGAAAAATGTAACACCTGCAAAGGAAATGGATCAAAGCCCGGGACAACACCAGACAGATGTAGTTATTGCGGAGGTAACGGAAGGGTTCGATCAAATCAAGGTTTTTTTACAGTACAACAAACTTGTCCTCAGTGTACGGGCAGTGGAGAGGAAATTACAAATCCATGCTCTAATTGTAACGGACAGGGTAATAATCAAATTACAAAAAAAATCTCTGTAACAATACCGAAGGGAGTAGATGATGGTACTAGAATACGACTAGCAGGTAAAGGTGAGGCGGGAACAAGGGGAGGTGCATCTGGTGATTTATATTTATTTATTAATGTAAAATCTCATGATTTATTTAAAAGATCAGATGTAAATTTATTTTTTGAATTTCCGATATCAATTGCAGATGCTGCACTTGGAACTACGATAGAGATTCCAACTATAGATGGAAAAAAAGCGAAAATTAAAATACCTGATGGTACTCAAGATGGAAAACAGTTTAGACTCAAAGGAAAAGGAATGCCTTTCATGCGTAAAGGGGACTTTGGAGACCTGTATGTCCAAGTAAAAACAGAAGTGCCGGTTAACTTAAATAAAGAACAAAAAGAACTATTAGAGCAGTTTAGAAAAATAGAAAATGAAAAATCTAATCCAAGTATTAAAAAATTTTTTCAGAAAGCAAAGGATTTTTGGAGAAGTTAAAAAATGGGGTTAGATCAAATAATCCCAGTTATCTTTTTAATTGCAGTTTTGTTTCTTGTTCTTCCAGGCTTTATTGAGACGAATTCAAAATTAAAATTATTTCTCAAAAATTTACTCATTTGGTCTGTAATTGTTTCGTCCATTGTGATAGTTACATATTTAAGCTTTTGATGAAAAAAATAAATTTAGCAATTACTGGATGTATGGGCCGAATGGGTAGTCAAATTATTAAATCAGCCAAAAAAGATCAGAACTTCAAAATAATGTTTGGGGCTATTCATCAAATCTAGAAACTCATACTGTAGAAACTCACATTTACAGACTAAGAAAAAAGATAAAAGATAAATTTGGAGATGATGCATTTATTCAAAATTCACAAAAAGGATACAAAATAAATTGAAAAAAAACCCTGTAGCCAAGACTCTTTCAAATAGAAGATATAAACCAAAGGTTATCAAACCAAAAAAAGGAAAAGGTAGTTTTAAGAGAAAAAAAAATTAAAGTCTTGCCCCCATTTGTTGAATTATTTTTGAAGACATTTCTGTACCCTTCTCTAAACAATCTTTTTGAGAAAAATTATTTAAATAACCGTGAAGATACCCACTAGCGAATAGATCTCCGGCACCTGTTAAATCAACTATATTCAAATTTTTTTTAATTCCAGTCTCAGTTACGCTACTTCCTTTTATTGAAACAGCGCCTTTTTCTCCCCTAGTTACTATTATTAATTTGTTCACTTCTTTTGCAAAATTGATAACTTCATCAAAATTATTCGTATTAATTAAAGACATAATTTCTTCTTCATTTGCAAAAACTATATCTAACTTATTCTTTACTAAATTAAAAAAATGAGACTTGTGTCTATCCACACAAAATTTGTCTGAGAGAGACATTGCAACTTTATTTGCATTATTAATTGCTTTATCAAATGCTTTTTTTGGCTCGCCTTCATCCCATAGATATCCTTCTAAAAATATCATTTCACTTTTTTTGAGTGCGTCAACATTTACGTCATTCTCGTTGATTTTTCCTGCAGTTCCAAGAAAAGTACACATTGTTCTTTCTGAGTCTGGTGTAACTAAAATTAAACAGGTGCCAGTAGGTAAATCCTCTTTTTTTTTAGAATAGATATAATTTACATTTTCACTTTTAAGTCCTATTTCGTATTTTTCTCCAAGATCATCATCAGATATCTTTCCCAAAAAACCAACTTCATTTTTAAGTTGAGACAACCCAACTATTGAGTTGGCGACCGAACCACCCGAGATAGTCTTCTCAATTTTTAGACTTGATAATAAATTTTTGAACTCATTTTGATCAAATATTAACTTCATATTACCTTTAACCAAATCGTTTTGATCTAAAAAGCTTTCTTCTACTTTGCAAATAACGTCAACTATAGCATTTCCAATACCTAAAATTTTCATATCAAGCTCTCAAAGTTTTGACTGGTTTTTTTCTGTTAGGATAACAAGTAGTGCAAATTTTACAAGTTAATCCATAACAATCCCTAGCTTTGCAATATTCTCTTCCGTAATAAATAATTTGTAGATGTAGTTTATTCCAATTTTTTTTGGGAAATAATTTTTTTAAATCCTTTTCGGTTTGAGTAACGTTTTTGCCATTTGTAAGGCCCCATCTCTGAGCAAGTCGGTGAATATGAGTATCTATAGCAAAAGCAGGAAAGCCAAATCCTTGAGACATCACCACACTGGCAGTTTTGTGTCCTACACCTGGTAGTCTTTCTAACTCTTCGAAAGTTCTTGGTACTTTTCCACCATGTTCTTTAATTAGTATTTTTGAGAGATTATAAATACTTTTAGCTTTGACTCTAAAGATACCAATTTTTTTTATCAATCTCTCAATTTTTTTTCGTCCTAGCTTTACAAAATGTTCAGGCCGGTGATATTTTGGGTAAATATTTTTTGTAACATTATTTACATTGATATCAGTGCATTGAGCTGACAATAAAACAGAAATGAGAAGTGTAAAAACATTTCTACTTTTTAAAGGAACTTTAATTGTTGGGTATGTCTTATTTAAAATTTTAAGAATTGTCTTAGCTCTCTGTATTTCATTCATTATTTGAAATTCATAAGATCTCTCATTGAATAAAGGCCTGGCTTTTTAGTCATTAACCACTTTGCAGCTGATAAGGCCCCTTCTGAATATAAAGC
>CACPOY010000018.1 GCA_902635685.1 uncultured Pelagibacteraceae bacterium | reverse complement strand
TTTCTATTAAATACCATTCCAACACTAAACAAAGATACTTGAACAAGAATTGACAATGTAATTGAAATCCAATCAATTATATTTAAACCTAAAAAAAATAATAAAAAGACTTCTTGATCAAGCAATGATGGATCAATTGAAAAAATTAATATTCGTATCAAATAAACAAATGCTTTTGACAAAAAATATGTTTGTATTCCAAACATAAAAATACCAACTAAAGTTCTTATCAAACCAAAATATTTTGCACCTTTTACACCTAAAGAAGATCTCAATAAAACTACAAAAGGTAATCCAAACTTTTGTGAAGGCTCACCAATTAAGTTTGAAAAAAAATAAACTAATAATGAACCTATTAGAGTTCCAAAAAAAACGATAAAAGTGTTTAAATCATAGACAACATATAAAGAGGCAATTAAGGAAAAACCAATCACACTTTGAATATTGACACCCCAAAAATAAAATAAGTCTTTCCAATCCCAGTTTTTATTATTTGGATTGACAGTGACTAAGTCCCAATTAATGAGTGATTTATTTGAATTTTTAAGTTGACTCACTTAAACAATATAAAACTTTATTATTCTACTGTCCATATAGGAGAGTTGGCAACCAAAGTGCAATTTTTGGAAAAATGATAATTAAAATCAAACCAAATACTTGTAGAACCATAAATTGCATCATTCCATAATATATATCTTTAAGATCCCATTCAGGAACAACACCTTTTAAAAAATAAGCTGAAAGAGCAACTGGAGGAGATAACCAGGCGGTTTGTAAATTAACAGCCACTAATATTGCAAACCAAGTTAAATTAAAACCTAATGCCTCAATTAATGGTAATATTATTGGCACAATAATCATTACTATAGGCACCCATTCTAAAGGCCATCCTAATAAAAATATCATTACCATAACCATTGCTAAAATTAGATACTTATTCATTTCAAGACCTAATAAAAATTCAGTTAATAAAGTTGGTGTTCCAAGTCTTGCAAAAACAGCACCAAAAAAATTTGAAGCTGCAACCAAAACCATTATCAATGCAGTTATTTCAAGTGTTTTGACTAATGCTTCCTGTAACTTTGGAAAAGTCAACTTTTTATAGGCTAATGAAAGAAGTAGTGCACCCATAGCTCCACATCCTGCAGCTTCAGTTGGAGTAGCAAAACCAAATAGAATACTTCCTAATGCTGCAAATACTAAAGCCGCGGGTGGAACTAAACCTAAAAAAAATTCAATCCACACATCTTTCATGCTCGCAGCTCTCATGTCTTCAGGTATAATTGGTCCCAATTTAGGATTAATCATGCATCTAATTGTTGTGTAACCTGCGTATAAGCTCGCAAGAAGAATTCCGGGTAGGATTGCAGCAGCAAATAAATCAATTACTGGAATTTCCATTATTGGCCCCATAACAACTAGCATAATGCTTGGTGGAATTAATATTCCTAAAGTTCCTCCGGCTGTAATTGTTCCAGCTGCAAGTCTAACATCATACCCTGATCTATTCATAGATTTTGCCGCCATAATTCCAAGAATTGTTACGGAGGCACCAACAATTCCTGTAGCTGCAGCAAATATTACAGAAACAAATAAAACTGCGTAATATAAAGACCCCTTAACTTTTGCTAGCATCATTTGAAATGCTGAAAACAACCTTTCCATCAATCCAGCTTGTTCCATCATAATACCCATAAAAACAAAGAGCGGGACGGCGGCGAGAGTTTGTTCGGTCATGACCATTGAAAATTGAAGAGTCATTAAATAAAAAACTAATTTTCCAAACCCAAGATAACCAAATACAAAACCTAGAAATATTAAAGTGAATGAAATAGGAAACCCTATAAATATAGCAAATAACATTACGCCAACTAAAATGAAACCTAAAATGGCTGGATCAATGAATTCTGCTATCATTTTTTATCTCCTGGCCACTCACCTTTTTTAGCTGCCCAATAACTTTTTAGTAATTCTGAAAAGCCTTGAATTAATAAAAAAATAATTCCAATTAACAAACATGTTTTGATGGGCCACATATAAGGCATCCAAGTAGTGTCCATCCCTCGTTCGCCTCTTCTAATTGACTCTTCAACAAATCCTATAGTCATATAAAGAAAAACAATTAGTCCTGGAAAATAAAATAAAAGATATAACCAGAAATCAATAAGACCTTGTGTTTTAGTTTTAAAGTTTCTGTATAAAAAATCTGCTCTTATATGAACTCCTCTAGAAAGGGCATATCCTGCACCAAGCATAAATAATGCACCATAAAGAAAACGACTTATGTCGTAAGCCCAAATAGTTGGTGCTAAAAATAATTTTCTTGCAAGAACTTCATAAGTCATCGCAAAAATTAGTGGCATCAATATCCAACAAACAATACTACCGATCCACTTACTGAATTTATCAATATTAACGATAGATTTAGCCATCCATGATGGCATATCAGCTGGCATTTTACCTGATCCACCTCGCCTTTCGGCAATCATTTCATCAGAAATATCTAGTTTACCAGGTTCGTCTGCCATAAAATTTTAGTTAAAAAAATTAGAGCGGACTTTTATAGTCCGCTCTAAAAAATCGAGATTAATTACTGATTACTTTAATGTCGCCGCGTGAGCCATTCCTAGCTTCGCATTAGACATTTGAGCACCACTCCAGAAAGGAACAGCAACATCAGCGAAATTTTTCATTGAAGTGTAAACTTCGTTAAAAAATTTATTATCTTTAGCATTCTTATTTAAAGATGCTTTTGCTGCAGCCATATATTCTGTGAAATAATCTGAAGGTGTATCTTCTAGAATTACTCCATGTTTAGTAGTTAGCTCTCTTAAAGCTTTACCATTCTCATAGATTCTGTAACTTAAAGATTTTGCTAATGAAGCATTAGCAGCTACCTCAAGTGACTTTTTCTCATGAGCGCTCATAGCATTGTATGTTTTTCCAGTAATATAAAAGTCAGCATTTACGACTACTTGGTGTAAACCTTGTAAGTAATAGTGCTTTAATACTTTTTGAAAACCAAATGTTAAGTCTGGTTTTGGACAACACCACTCAGCAGCATCAATAGTTCCTGCCTCAAGAGCTGGAAGAATATCTCCACCACCCATTGCAACAGATGCTATACCAATATCTTTATAAGTTTGTCCTGGAATTCCTGGAGGAGTTCTAAATTTATACTTTCTAAAGTCAGCCATATCTTTAATTGGTTTTGGAAACCAACCTAAAGCCTCTGGACCAACTGGTTGAATCATAAATCCTTTAATATCTCTTCCCATTTCTTTCCAAAGTTGATCGTATAATTCTTTACCACCACCATATTGGAACCATGATAAGAATGCGATATTATCAATACCTACTCCACCACCAGCTACTGGCGAACCAAATAACATAGCAGCAGGATGATCACCTGACCAATAGTGAGTCCAAGCGAATCCACAGTCTATTAATCCTTTATCAACAGCATCTAGAGTTTCTTTAACTCCAACAACTGCGCCTGCAGGCAATATTTCAAATTTCAATGATCCGCTAGTTAATTCAGTTACAGTATCAGTAAAGTCCTTTAACATTTTAACCTCGTCGGCCTTAGTGTTAAGAACAGTTTGACACTTTAATGTTTTTGCAGCATTAGCACTTGATGTAAATCCAAGAACTAAAATTGTTGCAAATAACATTGAAATGATTTTTTTCATTATTATTCCTCTTGTTAGTTAAATTTAACATATTGATGTAATCAGAAAAACAAAGCTGACACAAGTGACAATTAGTTGATATAGTTGTAATTATCATTAAATAAGTTTAATTAAAAAAACTATTCAACTTGAGATGGAAAACTTTGATTTTGTAATTATTGGCGCTGGATCTGCAGGATGTGTTCTTGCAAATCGTCTTTCTGAAAATTCCCAAAATAAAGTTTTATTAATTGAGGCTGGTGGCAAAGATAACTATCCATGGATACATATACCTGTTGGATATTTTAAAACAATGCACAACCCATCTGTAGATTGGTGTTATAAAACAGAGCCTGATGAAACAATGAATAACCGTTCAATTCGTTATCCTAGAGGAAAAACTTTAGGGGGCAGTTCAGCTATAAATGGTCTTTTATATATTAGAGGACAAAGTAGAGATTATGATGTTTGGCGTCAACTAGGTAACACTGGCTGGGGATGGGATGATGTCCTCCCATATTTTATTAAAGCAGAAAATCAAGAGCGTGGAAAAGACGATTTTCACGGTGTTGGTGGACCATTGTCTGTATCTGATCAAAGAATTCAACTTCCATTATTAGATGAGTTTCAAAATGCAGCTGAAGAGTTTGGAATTCCGAAAACAAGAGATTTTAATACTGGCGATAATCATGGATGTGGTTACTTTCAAGTCACTGAAAAAGATGGCTTCAGATGTAGTACAGCTGTTGGATATTTAAATCCTATTAAAAATAGAAATAATCTTAATATAATTACCAATGCACACGTAAAAAAAATAAAATTTGACAATAAAATAGCTAAAAGTGTCGAATACTGGCAAGGAAATGAAATTAAAGAAATATTAGCTAATAAAGAAATTATTCTTTCATCAGGATCAATTGGTTCGCCACAAATTTTACAAGTTTCTGGAATTGGTAACTCCGATAAATTAAAAAATTTAGGTATAGATATGATTCATGATCTAAAAGGGGTTGGAGAAAATCTTCAGGATCATCTCATGTTTAGGCCAATTTATAAAATTCATGGATTAAAATCTTTAAATAAAAAAGTTAATAGTTTATTTGGTAAATTAATGATTGGTCTTGAGTATGTTTTTAATAGAAGTGGACCAATGACGATGGGTGCTAGTCAAATGTGTATGTTTGCTAAAAGTGATCCATCTATAGAATTACCAGATCTGCAATGGCATGTTCAGCCTATGAGTATGGATACTTTAGGAGCAACTAAAAATCATGACTTTCATGCATTTACTCCAACAGTATCTAATATTAGACCGACTAGTAGAGGTTTTGTAAATATTACAAATAAAGACTCAAGAATTTACGCAAAAGTAAAACTCAATTATCTTTCAACTCAACATGATAGAATGATTGCTGCAAAAGGATTAAAACTTACAAGAAAAATTATTATGGAGTCTGAAACTTTTAAAAAATATAGACCTGAAGAATATAGACCTGGCATAAATATTAATGATGATGAGGAATTAGTAAAAGCTGGCTCAGACTATGCTCAAACTATTTTTCATCCTGTTGGTACTTGTAAAATGGGTCAAGACGACATGGCAGTGGTCGATGAAACACTTAAAGTAAAAGGTCTAAAAAATTTAAGGGTGATTGATGCATCAATAATGCCTAACATAACTTCAGGTAATACAAATGCACCAACAATAATGATTGCAGAAAAAGGTGCTGATATGATACTTAGAGGTTAATGCTATCTGATTTTGTTACGCCAGAGCAAATTACTATTTTAACGCAAATTATCTTAATAGATCTTGTGCTTGCTGGTGATAATGCAATCATTATTGGAATGGTTGCCTCCAAATTTCCACTAGAACAGAGAAAAAAAATTATTTTTTGGGGCATAGGTGGTGCTGTTGTATTAAGAATTATATTAACTTTATTAACTGCTTACTTGTTACAAATTACGGGTTTAAGATTAATTGGTGGTCTTCTTCTTCTTTATATAGTTTATAAACTTTATGTTGATGTTGTGAAAGGTTCAAGTCATCAAGATGATATTCAAGTAGACAACTCTAGCTTCATAAAAGCAATTTGGACTATTCTGCTTGCTGATTTTACAATGAGTTTGGATAATGTTTTGGGTGTTGCTGGGGCAGCTGGAGATCACTATTATTTGCTTATTTTTGGACTGGTTTTATCAATTATTTTAATGGCTACTGCTGCAACGTTAATATCCAATTGGATTAAAAAGTATAAATGGATAGCTTGGGCTGGTTTAATAGCAATTCTTATTGTTGCTATTGAGTTGATTTACACTGATATTAAAATATTATTTTTATAATGTTCCTTAAAAATTATAATTTTAGAAATAAAACTGCAGTTGTGACAGGTGCTGGCAAAGGTATTGGCAGAGCGTGCGCGATTGCTTTAGCTGAGGCTGGTGCAAATTTGATCATAATCAGCAGAACCAATAAAGATTTAAACGAAGTTTCTAAGAAAATAAAAAAATTTAAATCAAAGTGTAAATCTTATGTTTGTGATATCACAGATTATAATGAAATAAAAAAAATCATTAATAAACAGTCAAGAATAGATATCTTAATTAACAATGCTGGAAATAATAGACCAGCGCATTTTACCAAAGTTAAAAAGGAAGATATGGAATATATGGTAAAAATAAATACAATAGCAAGTTTTAACTTGGCTCATCTTTGTGCATTAAAAATGATTAAATCTAAAAATAGACAAAAAATAGGTGGTTCTATTGTAAATATGTCCTCTCAAATGGGTCATGTTGGTGGCCCTATAAGAAGTGTATACAATATGAATAAATTTGGTCTAGAAGGTTTAACAAAAGGAATGTCAATTGATCTAGCAAAATATAATATTAGAGTAAATACGGTTTGCCCAACATTTGTTGTGACTCCAATGACTAAAAAATTTTTAAAAGACAAGAAATTTAAACGAGATATGTTGAATAATATCCCTTTAGGAAGGTTTGCAGAGTTATCTGAAGTAGCATCAGCTGTGGTTTTTTTGGCTTCAGATGCTGCATCCATGATTACAGGCACTTCATTATTGGTTGATGGTGGATGGACAGCAAAATAAAATTTAGATTATTCTTTTTAATAATCTTTTTAATATCAGCTCATTCAAACGCTATAGAATTTGAAGGCAAATTCCTACAAGGTCATTATATTGTTGGAGTTACTAATCCTTCTGCAAAAATTATAATAGATAAAAAAGAAGTAAAAGTTTCAAATG
>CACPOY010000017.1 GCA_902635685.1 uncultured Pelagibacteraceae bacterium | reverse complement strand
AAAAGCTCTTTACACAATTAAAACTGTCAAAAATCGTTCAATAAAGTATCAGGTTAATGTCATTGCAACCATGCTGGGTAGAGCAAAGAACCATCCTAACAAAACTGAAGATATGGAGGATGCTATAAAAATATTTGGTGATTGGATGAAAAAGTATAAAAGTAAAAAAAATGAAAATAAAAATAATTAATTATTTAAAGAAATTAATAGTTTTGTTTTTTCTATTAATTCCGAATAGTCTAAATGCTGATTTTTTTGAGGATATAACAAGTCAAATTGTAGAGAATCCTAAAAGACTTAGTTATGGAGTTTCCGTTACAGATGTAAATCAAGATGGAAATTTTGATTTTATAGTTACTGGATTTGGTTATTTGAATTTAGCTTTATCCTACGAGAATGGAAAACTTGTTAATATTGTAAATCAAAAAAAATTTTCTGATGAATTTAGACGTACGATTGGTGTTGCTGCATGTGATATAGATAGGGATGGATATGAGGAAATATATTTTCTCAACACTGATACATATAGTGGAACAAAAAAATATTCAGACAGACTGATAGATTTAGAGAAAGGCAAGTTTATTGATTTATTTGAAATTGAGAAAAATCAGAAAGATCTTAATTTAACTGCAGGTAGGTCAGTTGTTTGTGTTGATAGAAAAGGAGATGGTAATTATGGTGTATATGTTGCTAACTATGGAGGACCCACAAGATACTACGAATATAATGATGACATATTAGTTGATAAATCGGTTCAATTGAACCTGGCGAAAGTTACAGGTGGTCGTGCTGTCGTGGCAGGACATATTATTTCTGATAAGATTGATGTATTTGCGGCTAATGAAAGAGGAGCAAATTTTTTATATAAAAATAATAAAGGTAAATTTTTAGACGTCGCTTATGAATATAGAGTTCAAGACGTCCTTCAAAATGGGAGGGGTACAGCTTTATCAGATATTTATTATCGAGGAAGGCTTGATATTCTAAATGGAAATTGGGGTGGATTTCATAGAGCATACGTACTTAAAAATGATATTTTTGAGGATATAGCAAAACCACCTTTTGATGAGCCATCAAGAATAAGAACTGTTATTTCAGCTGATTTAGATAACGATGGTTACGACGAAGTATTCTTGAATAACATTGGTGAACCCAACAAACTTTTTAAAATTTTAGAAAATGGTTTGATAAAGCAAATACCTCTAGATGTTGGTTTAGAACCAGATGGATATGGAACAGGAGCAGCTGTAGCTGACATAGATAACGATGGTGTATTAGAATTGTTAGTTTCACATGGAGAGAGTTGGGATCAACCACTGTCTTTGTATAGGGCAAAAGTAGATCCTGATAATAAATATTTAAGGATAAAACCTTTAAACCAATATGGTGCACCCGCTAGAGGAGCAACAGTAACATTGATTTCTAATTTAAGAAAACATTCTAAAACAATCGACTCTGGATCTGGATATCTTTGCCAAATGGAGCCAGTTGCTCACTATGGAATTAGAAAAAATGAAAAAGATATAAAAATTCAAATAAAATGGACAAATGGTAAAACTAAAACAATTTCAGTTAAAGAATTAAACCAAACAATTATTTTAAATCAATAATAATCAGTTTAAAGGTTGAAGAACTCTATTGATAAAATGAATCACACCATTTGAAACTTCAATATCTGCAGTTACAACTTCAGCCTCATTTATATAAACTATACCATTAACTTTTTTTATAGTTACTTCCTCACCATTAATTGCTTTTAGCTTTATTTCACTATCTATATCAGAAGAGGTTATTTTTTTTGAAAAAACGTGTCGTCCTAAAATATTTACAAGTTTATCTTTATTATCTTCTCTCAATAAACCATAATATGTTTGCGCACTAATGGCAGCAAATGCGTCATCTAAAGGTGCAAAAACAGTAAATGGTCCTTTACCTTTTAAATTTTCGTTAAGACCTGATTTAGAGAGAGTTTCATTTAATTTTGTAAATTTCCCAGTTTCATTAAGTTTATCAATTACACTTCCAAATGTTATTGATGGAACAATCATCATGATTAGTGTAAAAAATATTACATAAAATCTTTTCATTGGACTTTAATAGCTTTAAATTTATAATTTGAAAGTAAATTAGGTGCGGCAAATGATAAAAAATTTTTATATTAATTAAATAGATGAATTTTTCAAAAAGTATCTTCAAATTTATTATTATTTTCATCCTAACTTTATCTTTTTCCAATATTTCAAATTCAGTAGAAAAAAATTATTATAAAGATTTAATAACAGATTGGTCTAGAATCTTTCCAGACAGTAACAGAAATGCTGCTGGTCCAAAATTTTTCAAATATATAATTGATAAAGATATAAATTATGATGATTTCATTGAATACAACAAACTTTATTGTGCTGTATCTGGTTCATTGATTGATCCAAATAGCGAGCCAGATTTTTTATTTGTTAATGAAAGAGAAACCAAAAAGAAAATATGTGGTGATTATTATAAATGTTGTATTCCATGTTCATGCGATATCATGAAATACTCTGAGGTTGAAAAAATGAAATATAAATTTGAAGATGGCTTCAAGGAGTTTTTTGTTTTTACGATTAAAAATCCATGCGGAAAAAAAGATTTTCCTGACAGGGTAAATAAAAATTATTTCTGTAATGGAGATAAAATTAATGACAAACAAGTTTATGAACTAAACGGTCGAATAGTTATTGGTTTATTACATAATGGTAAAATTTGCACAAAGGACGAGATGGATTTTGTAAAAAGTCATCAGGTAACTGGTAGATTTTGCGAATTAAGAAACAACACACCTATAGAAAATTTAAATGCAGGTATGGGTGATATTTTCATCAAACTTGCAAGATAGAATTTATGAATAATAAGATTTTTGAGTGGGCAGGTGTAATTACAGCAATATTATACTCATTATTCGTAGCTTTGAATATTGGTATAGAGTTTTTTGGTTTTTGCTTATTACTTATATCTGCAATCTTAATTGGAATTTGGGCTTATAGGGGCGGTCATAGAGGAATATTATTTTTACAATTTTTTTATGCCACGGCAGGAATTATTGGAATGTTAAGGTGGTTTTAATTTAAAGACGTAATTATTTTAGGAATATAATTTTTAAAATTGAAAAAACCTTTATTACAATAATGCCAAGAATATTGATCGAGTTTTCTATATAAAAAATCTAATTTATAATCATTTGAGTTTAAATAATCCAGGTTTTCACCAACAGTTGGATATAAGGCAATAACTTTCTCATTTATATTTTTAATTTCACTTATATCTACTATTTCACAGGCGATAGATTTATTTTCTAACCTTAGTTTTTGATCCTTAATTAAAAGTGATTTAAATTTGATAACTTTTTCACTTAGCTTGATAGATCTATTTTCATTTTTATTTGAAATTATATAAATTTTTTTAAATTTGTTATTTTGAAAATCGGTGGTTTCAAATGATAAATTATTTTCAAAAATAAAAAGATTTCTATCACCAATATTTTTACTATTAAAATCTTGCTTAATTATTGAGTAAGTTTTTTCAGAAACTTTCGGAGGAGCATTTTCATTCAATTTAATATTATTAAATCTATTATTAGTGAATTTTTTAATATTCCATTCGCTAGCTAGATAATGTTTTCCTTGTGTTTGAATTCCAGCTACCCATCTCCAACCAAGGGTATTAGACGCAGAGTCACCATCATAAAGATGTTGCATAAAAAATTCTGCTCCTAATTGCCAAGGTAATTCTAAAGTAAAAATCCAAATACTAGCAAACCACATTCTTGTGTGATTATGTAAATAGTTATTTTCTTTAAGCTCTGTTACCCAGTAATTAAAACATTCAATATTGGTTTTGCCATCTATAGCATTTTTGTAATTTTGGTTATCTTTATATTCTTTTCGAATTTTATTTAACTGTACTAAATAATCTGTCCAAACGTTTGGTCGTAATTCTAACCAACCTTTCCAATATGTTCTCCATAAAACTTCTTGAATAAATTTTTCATTTTTTGAAAAAGAAAATTTGCTAAGTGATTTTTCAATAACTTCTTTCTCGCTGATAACCCCATGAGTAATATATGGAGATAAACCTGATATATTTGTTCTTTTTTCTGGACCGAAATCAAAATTTCTTAGTTTGGAATATTCGGAAAGATTTTTTTCTATAAAATTATTTAATCTATTTAAGGCCGCGGCCTTTGAGGCTTCAAATTTCATTTCGACTTATTTTGATTTTTTTTTCTTTAGACCAAGTTTATCGCTATGTCTTAATCTTAAAATAACAATTGCACCTGCAATTAGAACTATAGCAACAGCTTCATAAACTAAAGCTGTTGGATCCATTTCCTTACCTTGAAGAATAATAAATCGAGCTAAAGCAGTAATAGCAATTAATAATGGAAGAGTAATACTAATTGATTGCTGGTTCCAAAAAACTCTTACCATTGCAAGCACTTCTAAGTAAAGAAACATCAACAATAAATCTGCTAAAGTCACTGATCTATTTTCAAACATCTTGTACATCTCTATACCAACTGCAATAACCGTGCTTATTAAAATGATAACCATTAAAATAAGCTGTAAATTTTTTGCTATTTTTTCCATTATTTATCTTTACTAAATGGTAACCATTTTTCAAACACAGATTTAGAAGAACCATCATAGGGGATAGAATACGAATACGGATTAGGACTAGTTAAGACCTCTATTCCTTTTGAAAAAACAAAAATAAAAACGATCACAAAAACTAAAACCATTATTTTAAATGGATCAAAATTTTTAGTCTTGAAAACGCTCGTTGAACTCTCCTCAGCTCTGTGGAAGTGTTTAAATGTCATGTAGACTGCAAATATTAATCCAACATGAGCTATGAAAAGTCCCGCCCACCCAAATGCGAAAGTGGTATATGAAAAAACGTATAAACTGAAAACAGTGGTCCAAATAAAACTTAAGACTAACAGAATTTGTAATCTTACTGTTTTAGGTAAAGATCTTAAGTCATTTTTACTGTCATCAAACAAAATATTTGCAGTATCTCTCATCCAATTTTTAAACGATTCCATTAATGTAGAATATAGTTTTCTAAAAAATTTAACAATTAATAAATTGTCCTAAAATTAATTAAGATTGCAGTTTTTTCTTGTGAAAATTAATAAATTTTTCAACATAAAATTTATTGAATGTTTTATTTTCCTCAAAAGAAACTTTTTTCAGAGAGTAGGCGGAACTTTTTGTTTGTCTAGAAATAATCATGATATTTCCTTTGTAAAGTTTAAGTTTTACAATTCCATTAACTTTATTCTTTTTATAATCTACAATTTTTTGAAGTTTTAATCTTTCTTTTGAAAACCAATATCCATTGTATATAAGTTCAGCGTACCTAGTCATTATATTATCTTTGTCATGCATTGTTTTTTTATCTAAAGTAACAGACTCTATAGCTCTGTGCGCATTGATTAATAGTGTTCCACCTGGAGTTTCGTAAACTCCTCTCGATTTAATTCCTAAAAATCTGTTTTCTACAAGATCAACTCTGCCTATACCATTTTTTCCAGCTATTAGATTTAGCTTTTCAAGTAATTTTGCTGGCTGTAATTTTTTTCCATTAACTTCAATCGGATCTCCGTTTTTAAATTTAATTGATAAATAAGTTGCTTTGTTAGGAGCTTTTTCTGGTGAAATAGATCTTTGGAAAATATATTCTGGTGCTGAGTTTTTTGGATTTTCTAAAACTTTTCCTTCGGTAGAAGTATGAAATAAATTATCATCAACAGAAAAAGGTGGAGCACCTTTTTTATCTTTTGGAATCGATATATTATTTTTTTTTGCATAATTTATTAAATCTGACCTAGACTTTAGTTTCCAAATTCTCCAGGGGGCAATTATTTTTATTTTTGGCCCAAAATAATGATAACCTAGCTCAAACCTCACTTGATCATTACCTTTTCCAGTTGACCCGTGAGAAACTGCATAAGCATTAAATTTTTTTGCGACTCTAATCTGGTCTTTAGCTATCAGTGGTCTAGCTATTGAGGTTCCTAACAAATAGACACCTTCGTAAATTGCATGACCTCTTAACATCGGAAAGACATAATCCTTTATAAATACGTTTTTCAAATCCTTAATGATTATTTTTCTTACGCCAAGTTTTTTTGCATTAGAAATAATTTTTTTTTTATTAATTTTCTGTCCAATGTCAGCTGTATAACAAATAACTTCAGCTTTATAGTTTTCTTGTAGCCATTTTAGAATTATTGATGTGTCTAAACCTCCAGAGTAAGCAAGAACGATTCTTTTTTTTAATTTCATTAACTAACTGCAAGCTTTTTTGGCAGTATTATATGCTTTAGTGAAACCCAACAGTGAATAATGGTCAATGGTTTGCGAACCCTTTTCGTTATAACCAGCAATCATTATTCTAGAACCTTTTTTCATCACTTTAACCATTATATTTTCTTTCTTACTACTTGTCATCCATGCGAAGCCCTGTTGTTTTATATCAAATTTAAATTTATTATTTCCTGAGGTTGCTAGTACAGAATTATTTTTATTAAATTCATAACCTGCAGTGGTGCTAATTTCATTGGAAATTTTTTCACTTGGCCTAAAAGTTACAAATAATCTTGCATCTCTTTTGTTTTTTTTTGGAGCTTGCAAAACAGGTATTGATTGTGCAAAGCAAACTTTTCCTGATTGTTCTGAGATTACCATTACTTCCCAATCCTTGTATTTGCCAACTTTTTTTAGATCTGCCGCGAATGTTTTTTGAGTAAATAGTACTGAAATTATGACTGATAAAAATAAAAATTTTTTAATTAAGGGCATGGATTTGGATATTTTTTTTGAATTTTATTAATCTCATTAATTATCTCATTTGATAAAGTTACATTTACACTTTCTATGTTTGTTTTCAACTGTTGCATTGTCGTTGCACCAATAATTACACTTGTTGTAAAAGGCTGTATTTCACAAAATTTCAATGACATTTGCGTAAAATCGATATCAAATTTTTTTGAGATCTTGTAGTATTCTTCAATAGCTTTTTGACCATTTTCATTTTTATATCTGGTAAAGTCTTTAAATAATTTCATTCTAGATTTTTCAGGAAGATTATTATTTCTATATTTTCCTGTTAGGTAGCCAAACGCTAACGGTGAGTATGCTAATAATCCACTCTTTTCTCTAACAGAAATTTCAGCTAATCCAACTTCGTAGGTTCTATTAAGAAGATTGTAGGGGTTTTGAACTGACATCATTTTGGGTAATTTCTTTAATTTAGACAATTCTAAAAATTTAGATAAACCCCATGCAGTTTCATTTGATAAGCCTATATATCTAATTTTACCTTGAATGATAAATTGATTTAGACTTTCTAAAACTTCCTCAAAAGGTGTCCAATCATTGTCATCTTCATCGTGTTCGTAACCATGTTTACCAAAAAAATTTGTATTTCTCTCTGGCCAATGAAGTTGATACAAATCTATATAATCAGTTTTTAATCTTTTTAGACTATCTTCTAACGCTAAACTAATTTTTTTTTTACCAAAATTATTGCCACCTCCACGAATGTATTTGTTGGATGTATTACCACATACTTTAGTTGCAAGAATAACCTCTTTCCTTTTTTTATTTTTCTCAAACCAATTTCCAATTATCCTCTCAGTTTCACCGTACGTTTCCTTCCTCATGGGTATGGAATAAATTTCAGCTGTGTCCCAAAAATTTACCCCTTCACCTAAGGCGTAATCCATTTGTTCAAAACCCTCTTTTTGAGTATTTTGCTCACCCCAGGTCATTGTACCGAGACAAATTGTACTTACATTAAGGTCAGTATTCCCTAATTTTTTATAATTCATTTAGGTTTTTTTAGTGTTAATTTTTGTTAATCTTTTAAGGCATCTTGAATAATTAGTAAAAGATTATATATTTCTTCCATAATGGAATTTAATAAAAAAGGAATACTCGCAAGAGCAAAAGCTGCATCACAGGAAACTGCTGTAACAGATGAAGGTTTAAGAGCTTACATGCTCAAAGTTTACAATTATATGGCAACAGGGGTTTTGCTTACAGGAATAATCGCACTCATAACGTTTAAAATGTCGGTGGTCACTGATGCTTCTGGTGCAATTGTTGGTCTTACACAAATAGGTAATTCAATTTATATGTCAGGTTTAAAATGGTTGGTGATGTTAGCTCCACTTGGAATTGTTTTTTACATGAGTTTTGGAATTAATAAAATGAGTGCCTCAAAAGCACAAACAACATTTTGGATCTTTGCTGCGTTAATGGGATTATCTTTATCATCAATTTTATTAGTTTACACTGGCATGAGTGTTACAAGAATTTTCTTCATAACTTCCGCAACATTTGGAGCGATGAGTATTTATGGCTACACAACTAAAAGAGACCTCACAAAATTAGGATCTTTTTTAATGATGGGCTTAATTGGAATTATTATAGCTTCAATAGTAAATATCT
>CACPOY010000016.1 GCA_902635685.1 uncultured Pelagibacteraceae bacterium | reverse complement strand
GAAGACTCATTCAGATGTATGGAAATGTGGTTATGGGTGTTGAAAGTTACAACTTTGAGGAATTAATAGAAAATTACAAGCTAACAAAAGGTGTTTTGCTGGATACAGATCTTGATGAAGAGGATTGGGATGGTTTGATAAAAGATTTTAAGAATGTAGTTAAACAAAAGACTAATAAAGATTTTCCACAAGATGTTTATCATCAATTATTAGGGGCAATAAATGCTGTTTTTTTATCTTGGGAAAGTAAAAGAGCAAAAGTTTATAGAAAGCTGAGTCAAATTCCCTCTGAATGGGGAACCGCTGTTAATGTTCAATCTATGGTTTTTGGTAATATGGGCAATGATTGTGCAACAGGAGTTGTATTCACTAGAAACCCTTCAGATGGATCAAATGATATTTATGGAGAATATTTGATTAATGCTCAAGGAGAAGACGTTGTAGCTGGAACCAGAACTCCACAGTATATTACAAAGAAGGCAAGAAAGTTGGCGAAAGTAAATGATGCATCTATGGAAGAGTCAATGCCAAAAGTATATTACGAATTATATAAAATTTTAAAAAAACTTGAGAAACATTATAAGGATATGCAAGATGTAGAATTTACTGTTGAAAGTGGTAAACTTTGGATATTACAAACTCGGTCTGGAAAAAGAACGTCAAAATCTGCTGTAAAAATTGCTGTTGATATGGTGAGAGAAAAGTTAATTACTAAAAATGATGCTGTTTTAAGAGTTGATCCAAACTCTTTAGATACCCTTTTGCATCCCACTTTAGATGAGAAAAGTTCAATCAAGGTTATAGCAAATGGTCTTCCAGCGTCTCCTGGTGCAGTAAGTGGAAAAGTAGTTTTCAGTTCTGAAGAGGCCGAAAGATTAAATGATATGATGCAAGATACGATTTTAGTTAGGGTTGAAACTTCTCCAGAAGATATTCAAGGTATGCATGCTGCAAAGGGAATTTTAACCTCAAGAGGTGGTATGACTAGTCATGCTGCAGTTGTAGCGAGAGGAATGGGTAGACCTTGTGTTTCTGGTTCTAGCGAAATTGAAATTAATTACGATAAAAAAGTTTTTAAAACATCTTCGGCTGAGATTAAAGAAGGTGAAACAATTACTATTGACGGTTCTACAGGGAGAATAATTTTAGGCACAGTACCAACTATAAAACCTGAAATATCAGGAGAGTTTTCAATATTAATGAGCTGGGCTGATAAAATTAGAAAACTTAAAGTGCGAACCAACTCTGAAACTCCGCTAGACACTAAAACAGCCCGAGATTTTGGTGCCGAAGGCATTGGACTTTGTAGGACTGAACATATGTTTTTTGATGAGGAAAGAATTTTATCTGTGCGAGAAATGATTTTATCAAAAACATTGGGTGATAGATCTAATGCTCTAAAAAAAATTTTACCACATCAAAAAAAAGATTTCATGGAAATATTTAAGATTATGCATGGACTTCCAGTAACCGTAAGATTATTAGATCCACCATTACACGAATTTTTACCAAAATCTGATAAAGAAATTTCTGAAGTAGCTAATGTTATTGGATCAGATAAAAAAGATATTGAAAGTAGGATAGAAGAACTACATGAACAAAATCCAATGTTAGGACATAGAGGTTGTAGACTTGGTATTTCATTTCCTGAAATTTATGAAATGCAATGTAGAGCGATATTCGAGGCTCTTGCAGATCTAAAAAAAAGTAAAAATAAATTTGCTTTTCCAGAGATTATGATTCCTTTAGTTTCAACTGAAGCTGAGATTAAAATAATGAAAGACTTAGTGATAAATACTGCGAGAAAAGTTCAAAAAGAGAATAAAACAAAAATTGAATTTCTGGTGGGTACAATGATTGAGTTACCAAGAGCAGCAATTAAGGCTGATGATATAGCAAAACATGCTGAATTTTTTAGTTTCGGTACTAATGATTTAACACAAACAACTTTTGGAATAAGTAGAGACGATAGCGGTAAATTTCTAAATGATTATATAGATAATAAAATTTTTGCTATTGATCCATTTGTATCCATTGATGATGGAGTGAAAAACTTAGTCGAAATAGCCGTTTCTAAGGGAAAAAAACAAAATAAAAAAATTAAATTGGGTATATGTGGTGAACATGGTGGTGATCCAAAGAGTATTAAATTTTTTTCAAAAGCTGGTCTAAATTATGTTTCCTGTTCACCTTATAGAGTTCCTATAGCTAGATTAGCAGCAGCACAGGCTGAGCTTTTGAGAAATAAAAATTAATAATTTAATATTCTAGATTTCTAGCTTAAAATCCACAGCAGGAGCGCTATGAGTAATGCTTCCAATTGAAATTCTTTTTACCCCAGTTGCAGCAACGGATTTTACTGTTCTAAGATTAATATTTCCTGAAGCTTCTGTCTCATAATACTTTTTAGCAAGTTTTACACATGCTCTAAGATTTTTAATACTCATATTATCAAATAAAATAGTATTAAATTTTAATCCAATAATTTTTTTTAATTGTTTTAAACTATCCACTTCAACTGTAATTTTTTTTCCTCTTTTATTTTTTATAGCTAATAAAACTAATTCTTTTAAACCAGCACTAGCTATATGATTATCTTTAATCAGAAATTCATCACTTAAGTTAAATCTATGATTTGTTCCGCCTCCTAATTTAACTGCATATTTTTGGATAACTCTATAATTTGGTAAGGTTTTTCTGGTACAGCAAATTTTGCACTTTTTTCCCGCTAGTTCTACGAATTTATTTGTTTTTGTAGCTATTCCAGAAATATGCGATAAAAAATTTAATGCAACCCTTTCTGCAATCATTATAGAATTAGCTTTACCTTTTATTATTGCTATTACAGAATTTTTTTTGATCCTGGACCCATCTTTTTTTTTAAATATAAACTCTATTTTTTTATCAACTTGTTTAAACGATTGTTTAGCAAATAACAAACCTGCAACAACTGCTTTTTGATTTGAAACTATTTTTGCTTTAATAATTTTATTATTTTCCAATAGGCTAGAAGTTATGTCTCCATGAGGATACAAATCTTCTGCAAGAGCAAGTTTTACTCTTTCCTTGATAAAAGTATCGCTTAATTTAATTTTTGACACAAAGTGTTATCTACCGATAGCAACCATTTTTTCTACCGACAATCTAGCTTTATCGATTGTTTCTTGATCCATAATAATTTCGCCAGTTTCATTATCTAAGCAGTCTAAAATTTTTGGCAAAGTTATTTTCTTCATATGAGGACACATATTGCACGGTCTAATGAATTCAACTTTAGGATTTTCAACTTGAATGTTATCACTCATAGAACATTCAGTTACCATCATTACTTTTTTAGGCTGATTATCTTTAACATAATTAATCATTCCTGAAGTTGACCCAGCAAAATCACTAGCTTTAATTACTTCTGGAGGACATTCTGGGTGAGCAATTATTTTTATCCCTGGATTATTTTTTCTAATATCTTTAATTTCATTTTCGTTGAATTGATCATGAACCATACAAATTCCTTTCCATGAAATAATTTCAACATCAGTTTGCGACGCAACATATTTTGCTAAATAATCATCAGGTAAAAAAATAACTTTTTTTACACCTAAAGATTTTACAATTTTAACTGCATTTGCTGATGTGCAGCAAACATCAGTCTCAGCCTTTACTTCAGCAGATGTATTTACATATGAGACGACAGGAACTCCTGGATACTTCTCTTTTAATAACCTCACATCTTTACCTGTAATTGAAGAAGATAATGAGCAGCCTGCTCCCATATCTGGTAACAAAACTTTTTTATTTGGACTCATAAGTTTTGCTGTCTCAGCCATAAAATGTACTCCAGCCATTACAATGATATCAGCGGAAGTTTTAGAAGCCTCCACAGCAAGCGCTAACGAGTCTGCCGAAAAATCTGCTATACCATGATAAATCTCAGGCGTCTGATAATTATGTGCTAAAACTACAGCATTTTTTTCTTTTTTAAGTTTATTAATTTCATAAATATAAGGAGCATGAATTGACCATTCAATTTCAGGCATTACCTTTGAAATCTTCTGATAGATTGGATCAGTTGCTTTTTTAACTTCTTGAGTAAATTCCATTACTAAATTTATCAATTTGAAACCTTCTTGTCATTGATTTAATGTGGGTCATATTGCGGTCATGCTGAAATTGGTAGACAGGCACGGTTGAGGGCCGTGTGGACCTAGTCCATGAGAGTTCGAGTCTCTCTGACCGCACCAAAATTTTGAGTCTATTATTATATTTAGCTATGGGATTAATATTAAAATCCCATATTCGACCAATTATCTTTATCATTGTACCTATCAAGCTCTTTTTTTGTTACTGGTCTAAACAAAATCCAAATTACTACTATAGCTAATAAAAAAAGTATAAATGTTTCCATGTTTCATAATTAATTTTTTACAAGAAATATTCACTGTGACTTAAAGTCATTTAAAGGGGCGTTCTGTTGCCAGGTGCCCCAAACCCCGTCTACTTAATTAACAAAGTTAATTAAGCAGCAAGTGCGTAACTTTCGTTAGCAATTATAAAATAGTCCTTTACGGAGGAACAATTCCGAACGAAAGAATAACCTTTAGTCATCCGTCGAATCTAGTTCACCCCCATAAGTTGTAAATGGTGGAGGTGGTGGGTACTGCCCCCACGTCCGCAATGGTTATTACGAGATTCGTTTATCGTCATAGTTGGAAAACCAACATGATTAATATAAAAGTAATTGTTAAAGATTCAATAAATTATTCATGAAATTAACAAAGGAACAACAACAAGAAATAAAGGACCAACAGTCCCAAGAAAATAAAACCAAAAGAGTTACAGTTGCTGAACTTGAAAATATTCTTTATGAAGCTATTCCTATTTTGGATCATGGTTTTATAAGAGTAATTGATTATATGGGGGACGATACTTCTATCGTTCAAGCAGCTAGAGTTTCATACGGAAAAGGTACAAAAAAAGTTTCAACAGATGCAGGACTTATAAAGTATTTAATGAGACACTGGCATAGTACTCCATTTGAAATGTGTGAAATAAAGTATCACGTCAAACTTCCAATTTTTATAGCCCGTCAATGGATTAGACATAGGACAGCAAACGTGAACGAATATTCTGCAAGATATTCTATTTTAGATAAAGAGTTTTATTTACCAGCTGTAGAAAATTTAGCGGCACAATCACAAAGTAATAGACAAGGAAGAGGAGACGTTCTTTCAGGTGATCAGGCAAAAAAAGTTTTAGATTTATTAAAAAAGGACGCAGAGCAAACTTATGATAATTATGAAACTATGCTTAATGAAAGATATGACGGATCTGTAATTGATGAAAAACAAGTTGGTTTAGCAAGAGAACTAGCAAGAATGAATTTAACACTTAATACTTATACCCAGTGGTACTGGAAAACCGATCTTTTAAACTTAATGAATTTTTTAAGATTAAGAGCTGACCACCATGCACAATACGAGATCAGAGCTTATGCCGATGCTATGTTAGACACTGTTAAAAGATGGGTACCAATTACTTATGAAGCATTTTTGGATTATAGAGTGGGAGGCACCGAAGTATCCTCAAATGGTAAAGAAATAATTAAAAAATTAATTAGTGGTGAAAAAATTAATCCTGAAAAATCAGGATTATCCAAACGTGAATGGAATGAGTTAATGACTTCTTTTGATCTAAAAGATAAGTTGATATAGTCTCCAAAAAAAACAAAGTATTGATGAAACTTATAAAAAAAATATTTTTCATAATTATTTTCTTTTTTTTGAACGTAAATGCTTTTGCATTTACAGATCCTAATAATGTTGATGATTTTGATATCAGTGATGAAACAACTTCGACTACAGTAAAATTTAGTCGAGATGGTAAGACAATGTTTATTTTAGGTGTTAACACTGATACTATAAGACAATATTCACTTAGTACTGCATTTGATTTATCATCTCCACCTGTAGCAGTAAAGACTTTCGACATAGGATCAATTCAAGATGCACCTCAAGATATAGAATTTAATTCAGATGGAACAGTTTTATTTGTTATTAATAGAGAAATTGGAAATAGAGGAATACATCAATGGGACTTAAATACACCTTATGACATAGGTGGTCTTACTGATACAGACGGAAAACGTACTTCATTAAATGGAGATTTAAGGGGATTTAAATTTTCTAATGATGGAAAAAAATTATTCACAATAACTCAAACTTCATCGACTGTAGGAACAGTTACCGAATATACTTTATCGGTTGCTTATGATCTTGACACATTAAGTCAAACAAATACTTTAACATCAACTTTTTCTGGTGAAGGAAGACGTCAAGGTATAAATTTTAGTTCAGATGGTTACAAATTATTCATCTCAAATTCTGCAACATCTGCAATAAGCCCTCTGAAAGAAAGAAATTATATAAGGGAATTTTCTTTAATCTCACCATTTAATATTTCAAATCCTACTAATAATGGAGACTTTCAACCTAGTTACGCAGATGATTTTAGAATTACTGGTTTAACATTTAATAATGATGGATCGAAAATGTTTCATACTGATTTTACGAATAATAATGTGTACGAATATACTTTATCTTGTGGATTTGGTGTTAAAACTTGTACAGATCCGACTAATGACAAAGATGATGTTGCTTCAATAGAATCTCAGTCAGAGGCAACAAAAAAATTGATACAACATACAACTTATCCAGTACTCAATCGAATGGAATGGTTAAGGCGAAATAGTGGGAGAATAAATTTAACAAATCAAAATATAAAGTTTCAATTTAATAATGAAATTTTAAATTCCTTAACAGATGCATTAATTCCTCTTTATTTCTCAAATGGTAATTCAAATGATGTAAATGATCAAAGTTCAAACTGGTCTTTTTGGAGCGAGGGCACTATAAGTATTGGGAAAGTTGGTGACGACTCAGCTTCCTCTGCAAAAGATATCAGCTCATCAGCACTTACACTCGGTGCAGATAAAAAAGGTGAAGATAATATCATGAGAGGTATTGCATTAAGATTTGGCGCTGATGATATAGATGTTGGTACCTTAGGAAGTGCACTTGATATGAGCTCTTTTGCTTTAACTTTTTATTCAAGTAAACCAAAGGGAGACCAAAGATTTACAGACAGCTTATTAGGTATTAGTTTTATAAATTCTAATTTAGTTAATAATAGTGGTTCTGCTTCAACAGATGGTGAAAGATACGGTGAACAATTATATGGTTCTTTAAGTTTAAGAGATACATTTTCAAAAAACCGATTAAATTTTACACCTAAATTGAAAATTAATTATGGAATAACACATCTAGGAGCTTACAAAGAAACTGGAGCTGCAGGATTGAACTTAGAATATAAGGATCAATATATTGGAAACTTTACATCATCTATAGGAACAAGTTTAGATAATACTTACGATTTTGAAGTAGGATCCTTTATTCCATATTTTGATTTTGAGTATTATGCAGATATGAGTCCAGCTTCAAAACAAAAATTCTCTTATGTGTCTAATGGTGAGAGTTTTACTTTAAAAAATATTGAAAATTCTACTCATAATTTTATGGGTGGTATTGGATTTGATTTTATTTCAGAAAATGGGTTTACGCTGATGAGTAAATACACCAGAGATCAAAGCCAAAATAGTAAAAATGATAATTTTATTATTGCTTTGGATTATAGAGGTTCTCAAAATTCTTCTTATGCTATGTCTGTGCAAGATACTTCAACTAAGCTTTCTCATAACCGAGAAATTAACGGTTTTAACATTAACTTAGATAGTCATTATGACTTTTTTCAAGATGATCCAGAATACGGAGTTTATTTAAAGGTCTCTAATGAATACTAGTTTTTTTTTAAATTGTAATAAATAATAAAATAAATTGCTGCTAATCCATCTTTCCACGTAATCTTTTTACCTTCCTCATATTTTCTACCAAAATATTTTACTCCAACCTCATAAATTTTAAGATTTTTTTTAGAAATTTTAGCCGTTACCTCTGGTTCAAAACCAAATCCATCTTCTCTCAAATTAATATTTTTAATAACGTCTTTTTTAAAAACTTTGTAACAGCATTCCATGTCGGTTAGATTTAAATTGGTAAACATGTTACTTAAAAGAGTTAAAAATTTATTTCCAATTGTATGCCAAAAATATAATACTCTAGTCTCTTGCCCTCCTATAAATCTTGATCCATAAACAACATCAGCGTGATTATTTAAGATAGGGTCTATCAAATTATTATAATCGGATGGGCTATATTCTAAATCTGCATCTTGGATTAATATGATGTCTCCAGTTGCTTCTTTAAGCCCTTGTTTTACGCAATACCCTTTACCTTTGTTTTGATCGTTTAAAATTAATTTAATTTCATTATCTTTTTTGTAATTTTCTAGAATTTTCCTAGAATTATCAGTTGAGGAATCATCTACAACGATAATTTCTTTTTCAATAGTTTTCTCATTTTTCACTCTGTCTAAAATAACCGCAACAGTATCTTGTTCATTAAAACAGGGTATAATGATACTAAGTT
>CACPOY010000015.1 GCA_902635685.1 uncultured Pelagibacteraceae bacterium | reverse complement strand
AAAAATATCAATAATATTGAAAAAATATTATTTTGCAGTGTGGTTCCAAAGTTTTTTAATTTAATTAAAAAATATTTTTCCAAAAAAACAAAAGTTAAGTGTCATGAAATAAAAGATCTAAATTTAAAATCACTAATAAAAATAAAAGTGAATTTTAGACAAGTTGGCTCTGATCGTTTAGCTAATGCAATTAGTTTACAAAATAATAGAGAAAATTTTATAATATTAGATTTTGGAACCGCTACAACATTCGACGTAGTTATAAAGAAAGATTATAGAGGTGGAATAATAGCTCCTGGTATTAAGATCTCACTTGATACATTATCAGATAAAGCTTCTTTGATACCTCGAATTAATTTAAAAAAGATAAATAATATTATAGCTAATAACACTAAATCAGCAGTGCAATCTGGTTTTTTTTGGGGTTACATAGGTCTAATTGACAATATCATTAATTTGATTAAAAAAGAAACCAGAAATTCTTTTAAACTTGTAATAACAGGTGGTTATTCAGACTTATTTAGAAAATCTTTAAAACTTAAAGTAATTCATAATAGAGATATTACAATTAATGGATTAATTAAAATTGCTAGGTTAATAAACTAAATGAAACAAGAATTATTATTTTGTCCATTAGGTGGAGCTGGTGAAATTGGTGCAAATATGAACCTGTACGGATATGGAAATCCAGGTGAACATAAGTGGATTATAGTTGATATAGGTGTTACATTCGCCGATGACACCCTTCCAGGGATTGATTTAATTTATCCTGATCCTGGTTTTATAGTAGATAAAAAAGATAGCTTATTAGGTATTGTGGTAACCCATGCTCACGAAGATCATATTGGAGCGATTGCTCACCTTTGGCCAATGTTAAAATGTAATATTTACGCAACACCATTTACAGCAGTATTGATACAAGAAAAATTTAGAGAAAAACATGTTGATATAAGTAGTTATCTAAAGATTGTTGAGTTAAATGGAGTTGTAGATTTAGATCCTTTTTTAATAGAATACGTTGCAATGACTCATTCAATTCTTGAACCGAATGGATTAAGAATTAAAACTCCTGCTGGAGTAGTTTTGCATACAGGAGATTGGAAAATAGATGAAAACCCAATGGTGGGTAAAAATATAGATGTTGATAGATTAAAACAAATAGGTAAAGAAGGTGTTCTTGCAATGGTTTGTGACTCAACTAACATTTTTACTGTTGGAAGGTCAGGTTCAGAAGAAACAGTAAGGAGAAGTCTTTTAAAGATAATGGAAAGACTTAAAAAAAGAATAGTCATGACATCTTTTGCTTCTAATGTAGCAAGAATGGAGACTATTTTTTATTGTGCAGAAAAAACAGGAAGACAAATATCATTGGTTGGAAGATCAATGCATAGAATCTTTAAAGCAGCTAGACAATGTGGATATTTAAAGAATATTATTGATCCAATTGATCCAAGAGATTCAAAAAATATATCTAGAGAAAAAATTGTCTATCTATGCACTGGAAGCCAAGGTGAACCAATGGGTGCAATGATGAGAATTTCAAATTATACACATCCAGATGTATTTATAGAAAAAGGTGACGCAATTATTTTTTCATCAAAAATAATACCAGGTAATGAAAAAAAACTTTATAAATTACATAATCAATTAGTGAAAGATGGGATGGAGGTAATATCAGAGGAAAATGAGTTTGTTCATGTATCAGGTCATCCTAATCGAGATGAAATGAAAGATATGTATAATTGGATAAAACCTAAATGTGTTATACCTGTTCATGGTGAGCATAGGCATCTAATAGAACATATAAATTTTGCAAAAGAGATGCAGGTACCGCATCCTGTTCTAGTTGAGAATGGAGATATTGTAAAAATTTTTCCTGGAGACAAACCCAAAGTTTATGACAAAGCGCCAACAGGTAGACTTTATCTCGATGGAAATATAAGTGTTCATGAACAGTCTCAATCTATAAAAGATAGAAAAAATCTGAGTTCTAACGGTTATCTAGAGGTAACAATTTTAATAAATTCAAAAGGCAACATCCATGATAATCCAATTTTATCTTTTCGAGGTTTGCCGATTAATGAGGAAGATGAATTTACTTACGAATTAGAAGGTGAAATAGAAAAAATAACAAAATCGTTTAAAATTGGTAGTAGAAAACAAGAGTATAACCTCATTGATGCTCTCAAAATCGCATGTAGAAAATTTACTAAAGAGAAAATAGGAAAAAAACCGTACACAAATATTAATTTAGTAAATATCTAATGAGCATCACAGGACTTGCTATAATCTATATTATTATATGGTGGATTGTTTTTTTTGCGATTTTGCCAATTGATGTAGAGAGACATAAATCAATTAAAATTGATGGAGAAGACCCTGGATCGCCAGAGAATCCAAAAATGTTAAAAAAATTCATTTATTGCACTGGAATTACAACAGTTTTATTCATACTTATATATTTGTTAATGAAATTTGAATATTTAAATTTAAGAAATATACTGATTTAACATGTATATTTCAAAATCTTTTATACCTATACTTAAAAATATTCCTTCCGAAGCGAAAATTAAGTCACACCAATTAATGTTAAGGGTTGGAATGATAAAACAATCTTCTACAGGTATTTATTCTTGGTTACCGTTAGGATTAAAAGTAATGAAAAAAATTGAACAAATAGTCCGAGAAGAACAAAATAAAATTGGTGCTCAAGAAATTTTAATGCCAACTATACAATCAAGTGACATATGGAAAGAGAGCGGGCGTTATGAGGATTATGGCGAAGAAATGCTTAGAATTAAAGATCGTCAAAATAGAGAGATGCTTTACGGACCAACTAATGAAGAGCTAGTAACAGATATATTTAGAGGTTCAGTGAAGTCTTACAAGTCGCTTCCACAGCTTTTATATCACATTCAATGGAAGTTTAGAGATGAAATTAGGCCAAGATTTGGAATCATGAGGTGTAGGGAATTTTATATGAAAGATGCTTACTCGTTTGACATTAATGATGAAGAAGCTTTTTTCTCGTATAATAAATTTTTTTTATCTTATTTAAAAACTTTTAAAAGACTAGATCTTAAAGCTATTCCAATGGCTGCAGATACAGGACCTATAGGTGGAAATCTTTCACACGAATTCATAATTTTAGCAGAGACTGGCGAAAGTAAAATTTTTACTGATAAAAGAATTTTTGAGGTAGATAGCAGTGGAAGTAAATTAGAGAAAAAGTCTCTCGAAGATTTAAGAAATAAATTTGAAAAATTTTATTCAGTAACTGATGAAAAATTTGATAAAGAAGAATTTGAAGCAAAGGTGATTGAAGAGAATCGTTTGATAACAAAAGGTATTGAAGTTGGTCATATTTTTTATTTTGGAGACAAATATTCTAAACCCATGGATGGATCTGTTGATTTACCAGGAGGAAAAAAAGATTTTGTAAAAATGGGCTCTTATGGGATTGGTGTTTCGAGACTTGTTGGAGCTATAATAGAGGCAAAATATGATGCAAATAAAGAGGTCATGAAATGGCCAATATCTGTTGCTCCATATGATATTTCAATAATTCCAATGATTAATAAAAATGACAAATCATCTTTAGAAAAAGCTAATAAAATTAACTTAGAGCTGGAAAAAAATAATATTGAAACTTTAATTGATGATACTGAGGAAAATTTTTCGTCTAAAATTAAAAAGATGAATTTAATAGGTATCCCATATCAAATAATTATTGGTAAACAAACTGAAAATGATCTTATCGAATTTAAAGAAGCTGGAGAAATGTCCCAGAAAATTAAATTAAGTGAAATTATTAAGATTATAAAAAAACAAAAAGAAGAAAATTGATTTCTACATTAGAAAAAGAAATTACATTCAGATTTCTTAAAGCCAGAAAAAAAGATGGTTTTTTGAATATAATTTCAATCTTTTCTTTCATAGGCATAAGTTTGGGAGTGGCAGTTCTAATAATTGTCATGTCGGTAATGAATGGTTTTAGAACTGAGTTAATTAACAAAATAGTTGGTTTTAACGCACATATAACAGTTAAGCCTTACGAAAAAAAATATATTAATCCTGCAAGATTTAATAATGTTCAATTAAATTCAATAAGTAAAAATTTAATGTCGAGTAATTCAGGTGAAGCTATAATAATACAAAAAAATATTTCAAAGGGTATAGTTTTAAGAGGATATACTCAAAATGATTTTTCAAAATTAAATATAATAAATGATAATAGTTTTGTAGGAGATAGAAATAATTTACAAAAGAATTACATATCAATAGGTAAAGAATTAAGTTTCACACTTGGACTTAAGATAGGGGATGATATTACAATAATGTCGTCCTCAGGAATTGAAACCGTTATAGGCAGTTTACCTAAAAAAAAAATTTTTACTGTCATCTCACTATTTCAAAGTGGCCTTGCTGATTTTGATAACAATATTGCTTTTGTGAATTTAGATACATTAGATGAGTTTTTTAATTTGACTGATAATGATAGAAATTTAGAAATTTATCTAAAAAACCCACAAAATATTGAAAATCAAAAAATTATTGTTGAAAAAATATTTCCAGAAGAATTTGTTTTTAGTTGGGCTGACACAAATAGTTCATTATTTTCTGCGCTTAAAGTAGAAAGAAATGTAATGTTTATAATCTTGACTTTAATCATAATTGTTGCAGCCTTCAATATTATTTCAGGTTTAACAATTTTAGTAAAAAATAAAACTCGTGATATAGCAATTTTAAAGTCAATAGGTGTCTTAAATAAATCTATCGTAAAGATCTTTTTTTTAGTTGGTGTAATTATTGGCACTTCTGCAACAATCTTTGGAATTTTATTAGGAGTTATCTTTTCAATGTATGTTGAGGATTTAAGACAATTTTTAAGTGATGTATTCAATATTAGTTTATTTCCTGAAGAAATTTATTTTTTGAGCACAATGCCATCAGAAATCAATCCATCTTCGATATTTTTAATTTCTTTATTTTCAATATTGATAACCATAATTGTTTCAATCTTTCCCGCTTTAAAAGCTGCAAAATTAGATCCTGTCCAATCTCTCAAATATGAATAATTTAATTAAAGTTTCAAATTTAAACAAAACATTTTTTACTCAGAAGAAAGTAAATGTATTAAGAAAAATTAATTTTAAATTTGAAAAAGGAAAAATTTACTCTCTTATAGGACCATCTGGTTCAGGTAAATCAACTCTTTTAAATTTGCTTTCTTTAATTGACCGTCCTACCTCAGGCTCAATTTCAATAGAAAATAAGCAAATAGATTTTGAAGATTCAAAAAAAAATGATTTATTAAGAGCAAAAAAAATAGGTATAATTTATCAACAAGATAATTTACTTTCAGATTTTACAGCAATAGAAAACATTTATCTGGCAAGTTTAGCTGCTTACAACAATAAAGACTCAGCTATTGCTAAATCCAAGATTTTATTACGAAAAGTTGGCCTTACTAGTAGATCAAATCATTATCCTTCACAATTATCTGGAGGTGAAAAACAAAGAGTCTCTATAGCAAGAGCTTTAATTAATAACCCCCAAATAATTTTAGCTGACGAACCAACTGGAAGTTTAGATTTTGATACCGCAAAAAGTGTTTTTGAAATATTAAAAAAACAAATAAACCCTAATAGATTAATTATATTTGCAACTCATAATAGATTTTTTGCTGATAAGTCAGATTACTTGTTAGAAATAGTTAATGGTAATATAAATACCATTAATGCCTGAGTCCAATATTCAAAATTTCAATCATTTAAAAATACATTCTCAATATTCGATTTGTGAGGGGGCAGTTAAAATAGACGATATAAAAGATTTTTATAAAGATAAAAATATTAGAGCTTTAGGTCTAAGCGATACATCTAATTTATGCGGCGCACTAGAGTTTGCCGAAAAAATATCAAAAAACGGTGTTCAACCTATAATTGGAACTCAAATAAATTTTAAGTTCAATGACACAATAGGTCTTATACCTCTGTATGCTTTAAATGAAAATGGATATAAAAGAATCATTGAACTTTCTTCATTATCGTATCTTAATGATAATGAGATAAATGAACCATATTTAAATTTTAATGAGTTATTAAAACCAAGCGAGGGTGTTTCATTATTTTCTGGTACAGTAAATGGTTTATTTGGTCAATTATTTGAAAAAGGAAAATTTAAAGAAATCGAGAAATTATACTCAGATCTCAAATCTTTATATAACGACAGGTTTTATATTGAAATACAACGTCATGGAGATACTAATGAAAAAGAATTTGAAAAATTTAACTTATCTAAGTCTTTAACCTTAGAAATACCTATAATAGCAACAAATGAGGTTTACTATATTGATAAGAATATGCACGAGGCACATGATGCTTTAATTTGCATTAAAAATAAAACATATGTTAATGAAAAAAATAGAGTAAGATTAAGCGACCAGCATTATTTGAAAAATAATTCTGAAATGTCAGAATTATTTGCAGATTTACCTGAAGCTTTAGAAAATAATTATAATTTTCCATATCGTTGTAGTTTCAGACCGATATTTTCAAAACCAATTTTACCTAATATTAGCTCTGAAAAAGGTGGTGATGCAGATGAAATATTAAAAAGAGATTCATTAGAAGGATTAAAAAATAAATTTGAAAAAGTTTTCAAAGTTAAAAATAGTAATCTTTTATCGAATAGCAATTATTCAAAGTATAAAGATAGATTAGATCATGAGTTGAATATTATTATAGAAATGAAATATGCCAGTTATTTTTTAATTGTGTCTGATTATATCAAGTGGGCAAAAAAAAATGATATTCCGGTTGGACCTGGAAGGGGTTCTGGGGCTGGATCACTGGTTGCGTGGTGTTTATCTATAACAGATGTCGATCCAATTAAATTTAATTTAATTTTTGAAAGATTTTTAAATCCTGATCGAATATCGATGCCAGATTTTGATATAGATTTTTGTGAGGAAAAAAGGGATCTGGTTTTTGAATATCTTAATAAAAAATATAATGATAGCGTTGCACATATTGTTACCTTTGGAAAATTGAAAGCTAGAATGGTAATTAGAGATGTTGGTAGAGTTTTAGGTTTGGCCTACGGATTTGTTGATAATATTTCAAAAATGATACCTTTTGATCCTTCAAGACCTCAAAGTTTATCCGAATGTATTGCTAGTGAACCTAGACTTCAAAAATTAATTAAGGATGACTCTAGAGTTAAGAAACTTACAAATCTTTCACTCAAGCTAGAGGGTTTAAATAGAAATTTTGCAACTCATGCTGCAGGCGTTGTAATTGCAGATAAAAGATTAATAGAAACAGTTCCTTTATACAAAGACTCTTCATCAAATTTATTATTACCATCTACGCAATTTGATATGTATTCTGCAGAAAATGCTGGACTAATAAAGTTTGATTTTTTAGGTCTTAAGACTTTAACTGTGATCAATAATACACAAAAATTAATCAGAAAATTTAATCAAAATTTTGATATTGAACAAATAGACTATGATGATCAAAAAGTTTTTGATCTTTTATCATCAGGAAATACTGTTGGTTTATTTCAAATTGAAAGTGCTGGTATGAGAGAGGCTTTAACACAAATGAAGCCTAATCATATCGAAGATATCATTGCTTTAGTTGCTTTATATAGACCAGGACCTATGAACAATATCCCAACATATAATGATTGTAAAAATGGAAAACAAACACCTGATTATTTACATCCTTTACTAGAGGAAATTTTAAAACCGACTTATGGAGTAATTATCTACCAAGAACAAGTTATGCAAATAGCTCAAAAATTATCAGGTTTTACAGCTGGTCAAGCAGATCTTTTAAGGCGTGCAATGGGTAAAAAAAAAAGAGCTGAATTAGAAAAACAAAAACAAAACTTTATAAATGGCGCTGTCAATAATGGTATTAACAAAGAAGTGGCAGCTGGAATTTTTTTAAAAATAGAACCTTTTGCAGAATATGGGTTTAATAAAAGTCATGCTGCTGCGTATGCTATAATTTCTTATCAAACAGCCTTTTTAAAAACATATTATCCAAAAGAATTTATTGCAGCATCAATGACCATGGATATTTCAAATCAAAATAAATTAAGTGAATTTTATGAAGAACTTAAAAGACTAGGAGTGGAAATTATCAGACCTAATATAAATGAATGTTATGCCGATTTTAGAACAGAGAATGAAAAATTTTATTATGCACTTGGTGGAATTAAGGCTGTTGGTTATGAATCGATTTCAAATATAATTAAAGAAAGAAAAAAAAATGGAAAATTTATTTCAATAAGTGATTTTATAAATCGTGTTAATCCAAAAGATATAAATAAATTACAACTTGAAGGATTGGTAAAAGCGGGAGCATTTGATGATTTGGATTTAAATAGACAATCTTTATTCAATTCTATTCCAAATTTAATAATAAAATCAAAAAATATCTACGAGAATAAATGTAATAATCAAATTGAATTATTTAAAGAAAAGGAGAACCAAAAAAATGAATTGATACCAGATATTATAGACTGGAAATTTGAGGAAAGGCTTTCTAAGGAATTTGAAGCTGTTGGTTTTTTTGTCTCAGATCATCCCTTGAATCAATATAAAAATTATTTTGAAGATTTTAACATTATTGATTTTAAAGAATTTAATTCTAATTCAAAGATTAATGAAGCAAATATTGCTGGAACACTTTTAAAAATCCAGGAGAGAAAGACTGCAAAAGGAAATTCATATGCCGTTATTAAACTTACTGATTTAAAAAATGTTTTTGAATTATTTATTTTTTCTGAAACTCTTCAAATGAACCGAGAAATCTTAAAAGAAGGAAATTCTTTGTTACTAACTTTATCA
>CACPOY010000014.1 GCA_902635685.1 uncultured Pelagibacteraceae bacterium | reverse complement strand
TGAGTTAAGAGATATTAAAACACTTCATTCTGCAACAGCAATAGTTAATGTTAAGAAAGATAGTTTTTATGTTAAAGGTCATTTTCCTGATAATCCAGTAATGCCAGGTGTTTTAATCGTTGAAGCCTTTGGTCAAGCAGCTGCAGCTTTAACAGCTCAAGGAATAGATAAAAAGGAATATGAGAACAAATTAGTTTTCCTGATGAGTGTTGAAAAAGCTAGATTTAGAAATCCTGTAATTCCAGATTGTAAATTAGAATTGAAGATTGAAGCTATCAGGTCTCATGGTCGAGTTTGGAAATATAAAGGAGAAGCCTTTGTCGAAGGGAAAAAAATGGCAGACGCTCAATGGTCTGCTACAATAGTTGATAGAAAATAATCAGTAACATTTATTGATAAGTATTCTTAAAATGTTTTGATATTAAAGATTATTAATGAACAATCCTTTTTTTAAGAATACTGGGCCACATGATATTAGTATTTTATTAAAAAATATTGATTTAGTAGATCAATATTTCTCAGACGAAAAGGTTAAAGATATTAAAGACCTTCATTCGTCTCAAAGAGATGAAATTACTTTTTTTCATTCAAAAAAATATGAGTATTTAGCTAAAATAACCAAAGCTTCGTTTTGTCTTACAACAGAAAATCTAAAATCAATTTTACCTGATACATGTAAACCTATAATTACTAGCAAAGTTTTGTTGCATACTGCACAAATTACAAAAATCTTTTATCCTGACTCTATTACAGATGATTTTGATAATAGCGTTCAGGATATAATTAAAACAGAATATAATGAAAAAGTTAAATTCGGCAAAAATGTTTTAATTGGATCCAATGTAAAAATAGGATCAAATTGTTTGATAGGTCATAATTCAATTATAGAAAAAAATGTTTCTATAGGTGATAATTGCAAAATTGGCTCAAACGTTATTATAAGAAATTCGTTGATTAAAAATAATGTTCATATTTTAGACGGATGTGTAATAGGAAAAAAAGGTTTTGGTTTTTTTCCGGATAAAATTTTAAATTTTAGATATCCGCAAATTGGTCTTGTTATTATTGAAGACAACGTTGAAATAGGTTGTGGTTCTACTATAGATAGAGGGTCATTGTCTAACACTGTGATTGGAAAAAATACATTTTTAGATAATCAAATTCATGTAGCTCACAATGTAAAGATAGGTGAAAATTGTATTATAGCAGGACAAGTTGGTTTTGCTGGAAGTTCTACTTTAGGTAATAATGTTATGATTGGTGGCCAAGCAGGAATTTCAGGACATCTAAAAATTGGTAATAACGTTCAAATTGGTGGTGGAAGTGGTGTATTAAAAGATATCCCGGATAATACTAAAGTTATGGGTTACCCAGCCAAAGATTTAAAAAGTTTCATTAGAGAAAATAAATGATAGATAAAACAGCTATAGTCAACAAAAGCGCTAAAATTCATTCAAGTGTTAATATTGGACCATATTCAATAATCGGCCCTAATGTAGAAATTGGAGAAAATACAATTATAGAATCACATGTGAGCATTACAGGAAATACAAAAATTGGTAAGAAAAATAAGATTTATCCCTTTGTTTCAATAAATGACCCTCAAGATTTAAAATATAATGGAGAAGAAACAAATTTGATCATTGGAGATAATAATAAAATTAGAGAATATGTAACCATAAATCCAGGAACAATTAGTGGAGGCGGCAAAACCATTATTGGAAACAACTGTTTATTCATGATTTCTTCACACATCGCGCATGATTGTCAGGTAGGAAGTAATGTTATCGTAGCGAATAATGTACCTTTAGGAGGTCACGCAATTATTGATGACAATGTAGTTATAGGTGGAAATTCAGCAGTTCAACAGTTTACAAGAATTGGCAAAATGGCAATGATTGGAGGTATGACAGGAGTATTACATGATGTCATTCCTTATGGATTATCAACAGGGAATAGAAATTCATTAAAAGGATTAAATTTAATTGGATTAAGAAGAGCTAAATTTGAAAATAAGGATATTTTAGGCTTAAGCGAGGCTTATAAGGAGATTTTCGCTACCAAAAATATCAATGAAAATATAAGTAAGTTAAATGGTTCATTTCATGAAAATCCTTTAGTGAAAGAAGTGTTAGAATTTATTACTAAAAATAAAAAAAGGTCAATTTGTACACCATTTTCGTAAAATGATAGGCTTAATTTTTGGTGACACTGATTTTCCAAATATAATTCTTAAAACTATCAAGAAAAAAAAAATTAAATATTTGATCATAGATTTATCAAAGTCAAAAAAATTTAAAAACGATAAAAATTCACACTATGTATCAATTGGTCAATTTGGAAAAATTATTAATATTCTTAAAGAGAATAATTGTAAAAAAGTCTTATTTGCGGGTAAAGTTAGTAAGCCAAATTTTTCTAAGTTAAAATTAGACTTTAAAGGAATTTATTACATTCCAAGAATTCTTAAAGCATCAAAGCTCGGTGATGCTGCAATTTTAAAAGAGATAATAAAGATACTTTCTCAAAATAAAATAAAAACAGAAAATTCACTTAAATTTAATCCTGAGCTTACTCTAAAAAAGGGTAATTATTCCAAGATTAAACCTAATAATAAAGACCAAACAGATATTAAAAAAGCTATTAAAACCTTAAATAATTTAAAACAGTATGATCATAGTCAAGCTGTAGTTGTCAGAAATAAAAAAGTAGTCTTTATAGAGGGTAAAGGTGGTACAAAAAAATTACTCGAAAAAAGTAAAAGTAAAAACTTTCGAAATCATGGCGTTTTAGTAAAGTTTCCAAAAAAGAAGCAAGATTTTAGAGTTGATTTACCTACTATTGGATTGAAAACTTTAAAACAAAGTAAGACAGCTGGATTAAAAGGTATTGTTGTAAAAAGTAAACAACATGTTTTTTTGGATAAAAATAGATGTATTAGCTTTGCTAATAAAAATATGATGTTTATCTCGGTTAAATGAAAAAAATTTTCGTACTAACCGGTGAACCTTCTGGAGACAAATTAGCTTCGACCGTAATTAATAAGCTTAAAAAAGATCATTCCGACATAGAATATTTAAGTGTTGGAGGATCACATTTAAACAAACTTGGTGTGAAATCAATATATGATCTTAAAGAGATAACTTATATTGGTTTTACTAGTGTAATATTGAATTTATTTAAGATCAGAAATAAAATAAATGAAACTGTAAAAAAAATAATTGAATTTAATCCTGACATTTTATTTAGTGTTGATAGCCCAGATTTTACCTTAAGAGTAGCTGAAAAAGTTAAAAGTATAAATCCTAATATCAAAACAATACATTACGTTGCGCCTCAGGTATGGGTATGGAGAGAGGGCAGGGTTAAGAATTTTAAAAAGTTTTTAGACCATGTTTTACTATTATTTAATTTTGAAAAGAAATTCTTTGATAAAGAAAATATTAAAAATACTTTTGTTGGTCATCCATTACTTGAAAATAAAGAAAATGTTAAATCAAATTTATCAAATATAATTGATGACAATAAAAAAATTATATCTTTATTCGCTGGAAGCCGGACTTCTGAAACTAATATTCTTTTACCAATTTTGATAGATTTTATCAAATTAATGAATGAAAAATTTAACAAATATAACTTTATTTTTCATGCGACTGATCAAAACAAAGATTTTATAAAAGATAAGATTAAAAAAACAAATTACAATAATGTTGAAGTCATATCTGACGATAATATAAAATCACAAATACTATTAAACTCTGTATTTGCTGTAGCAAAATCAGGAACTGTTTCTCTTGAAATTTGTAATGCAAAAATTCCATCTATAATTATTTATAAAATGAATTTTATTAATTTTTTTATTGTAAAATTTTTAGTAAAAACGAGATATGCAAATATTATTAATATAATTAATCAAAAAGAAATAATTCCAGAATTAATTCAAAAAGAATGTAATTCAAAAGAAATTTTTAGATCTGTAGTATATCTTTTAAAAAACCCTGAGCTTATGAAAAAACAAATCTTTGATGTGAACAATACTTTAAATGAGATCAAATCAAAAACTTCTTCATCTTCAGAGGCTTCAGCGGTAGTTTCAAGCTATCTTAGCTCTTAGTCTTTTTTGCACTTCCTCTTTTCCTAAGGATAAAATTATATCATAAATACCAGGTCCGAACTTCGAACCTGTTAAAGCAATCCTTAATGGCTGTCCAACTCCCTTAAAATTTGTGTCATGAGATTTTATGAGCCCATTTACTATTGGTTCTAATATTTCTCGAGAGGGTAGATCTATTTTTTCGAATTGATCATTAAAGTCAGAAATTACTTTTCTTGCTTTATCATCAATTAATTTAAGATCATCCTTATTAAAATCGACCTTATCTTTTATAATATATTGACCATTATTAAATATATCCTCTAAAGTTTTTGCTTTATTTTTTAAGAAAGTAAGAGATTTTTTAATCTTATCTTTTTTATCTGATTGAATTTCACTTTTATATAATTTGCAATATTCAGTTAATTGATTGAATAAATCATTTTCATTAATATTCTTAATATAATGTTCGTTCATCGATAAAATTCTACTCATATCAAGTTTAGAGGGAGATTTACCGACACCTTCTAAATTAAAAAATTTTATACTTTCCTCTAATGTAAATATTTCCTTATCTTTGTAAGACCAGCCTAGTCTTAAAAGATAATTTCGAAGGGCATCTGGCATAATACCAATTTTGGAATAATCATCTAATGTAGAAGCCTGATCTCGTTTTGATAGTTTCTTTCCTTCAATTGTATGTATTAATGGTATGTGAGCAAATGAGGGTAAATCCCATTTCATAGCTTGATAAATTTGTATTTGCTTAAAGGTATTTATTTTATGATCATCACCTCTAATTATATGTGTCATATTCATTTGATGGTCATCTACAGATGCTGATAAATTATATGTAGGAGTCCCGTCGTTTCTTAAGATAATAAAATCCTCAATAGTATTATTTTCTATTTCCACATCACCTTGAACCAAATCTTTCAATACAGATGTTCCATTAATCTGACTTTTAAATCTAATAACAGGCTTAATATCTTTTGGAGCATCAGATTCTTTTTTATCTCTCCATTTTCTATCATAAATATAGGGAATCTTTTTTTGCCTTGCTCTTTTTTTTTGTTCTTCTATTTCTTTACTTGAACAATAACATTTATATGCATGACCATTTTTAAGAAGCTCATATGCAATTTTTATATGATCGCTTACTTTCTCTGATTGAATATATTCCTCTCCATCATAATTGATACCAATCCATCTAAGAGATTGTATTATTTGATCCTTATACTCATCCTTAGATCTTTCTTTGTCTGTATCTTCCACCCTTAAATAAAATTTACCATTATGATTTTTAGAGTATAACCAATTAAATAAAGCCGTTCTAACACCACCAATGTGCAATGCACCAGTAGGTGAGGGAGCAAATCTAGTTGCTACTTTTTTCATTAAAATGGTTTAGACTATTTTATTAGAAGTTTCTATATAAAGATACTAAAACACCTTGAACTTTTATCCTATCAGGCCCAAAAATTTTAGTTTCGTAGTTTTTATTAGCACTTTCAAGTGCTATTACCTTACCTTTTTTTCTAATTCTTTTTAGCATTGCCTCATGATCATCTATCAGCGCAACAACAATTTTTCCATTGTCTGCTGTGTCAGTTCTTTTTATAATAACAGTATCACCCTCGTTAATACCTGCCTCAATCATCGAATCGCCCTGAACTTTCAGTCCGAAATAATCTCCGTTTTTTTCTAAATTGGCTGGCAAAGGTATTCTCGAAACTTCATTTTGAATTGCCTCCACTGGAGTTCCAGCAGCGATTTTACCTAAAACTGGAACCTCTGTTTCAGAGGATAAATTTTTTTCAGTATCTAGGCCGCCTTTTATTACACTGGGTGAAAAATGATTATAAATATCGTTTGCTGAAGCTGTTTCTGGTAATTTTATCACCTCTAAAGCTCTTGCTTTATGAGCAAGTCTTTTAATAAAACCTCTTTCCTCTAATGCACTTATAAGTCTATGAATTCCTGACTTAGATTTGAGATTTAATGAAGCTTTCATTTCCTCATAAGATGGAGAAACACCAGAACTTCTCAACTTTTTGTTGATAAATAAAAGTAGGTTTTTTTGTTTTTTTGTAAGCATAAGAACAAATATCGTACAGAATCTGTTCTACAAAAGTTCTCTTTAATTCACAATAGTAAAAAAACTAATAAAATAGGGAACTATTTGACTAAAGAACCGAAAAAATAGATTTATTCTCTAAATTCTTTAGAAGTGATTCACCAATAAGAAAAGTTTTAATAGAGGTTTTTTTTGAGAGTTCCAATAGCTCATCTTTTGTTTTAATTCCGCTTTCAGAAATTAATGGACCTTCATGATTAACTAAAACATCATGAATATCAATGGTTGTATTTATATCAGTTTTAAGAGTTTTTAAATTCCTATTATTGATACCAATTAATGCTTCTCTAAATTTTAAAGCTTGTTTTGCTTCCTCAACTGTATGCACCTCAACTACGACAGACATATTTAATTTAAGTGCTTCTTCATATAACTCATTCGCAAGGCTTTCACTTACACCAGCTAATATAATTAATATTGCATCTGCTCCATGACTTTTTGCTAATGGAATTTGAAATTTATCTACAAAAAAGTCCTTACAAAGAATTGGTAAATTAATATTTTGTTTAATTTCACTTATATGTGTTAAATCTCCTAAAAAAAAATCTCCCTCAGTCAAAACTGATAAACAAGTAGCTTTATTATCATGATATATACTAGCTATTTTAACAGGGTCATAATCATCTATGATTACACCTGCAGAAGGACTCGCTTTTTTGACTTCAGCAATAATAGAAAATTTATTTTCTCTAATATTTTTTTCAATATTTTCTTTAAAATTAATAAATGTTTTATTTTTCTCTATTAATTCATTTAATGAGTCTATTGAAATACTCTTTTTAGAATTTTCTATTTTTTCTATCTTCTTTTTAATTATTTTTTCGAGAACATTTTCAGGCATTTTGAATTGTTTCCAAATGTTTGATAACTTTATTTGACAATATATGCTCTCTTGCATTTTTATAAGCCTCGATAAACTCTTCATGAGTTTCATTAACAATTAGTCCAGCCGCAGCATTTAGACATACTGCTTTAGAAAAATCATTGTCTTCACCTTTAAATATGTTGATCATTTTTTCTGCATTAAATTTTGCGTCATCACCAACAAGATTTTCAAATTTATCTGCATTAATCTTTAATTCTTTTGGATCAATAACAATTTCAGAAATCACATTATCTTTTAATTGAATAACATTTGTTTTAGCATATGGAGATATTTCATCTAAGCCATCTTCACTATTTACAATCCATGCAAATTTAATATCTAAGTTGTTTAAAGCATTTGCAAATATTCTTAAAAGTTTTTTATCAAAGACGCCAACCACCTGTCTTTTTACTAAAGCAGGGCTGCTTAATGGTCCGATCATATTAAAAATTGTTCTTTTTCCAATTTTTTTCCTAGTTGGACCAACAAACCTCATAGTGCTATGATAATTAGGAGCAAACATGAAACCAAAATTATTTTTATTTATTTGATTTTCGATTTCTTTTGGTTCTAGATTTATTTTAATATTTAAAGCCTCTAAAACATCACCTGAGCCACATTTGGATGACACAGCTTTGTTCCCATGTTTAGCCACTTTAACATTCATACTTGCAAGTAATAGTGCGGATGCTGTAGATATATTAAGTGTATTCATTCCATCTCCACCAGTACCACATGTATCGACACAATTTTCCACATTTACTCTTTTAGACTTATTTCTAAGTACATAGACACCACCCGCTATTTCGTCTGAAGCTTCACCTTTAGCGGATAAAAGTGTCAAAAAATTAAATATTTCTTGATCTTCTGCTTTTCCCTCCATTAATAATTCAAAAGCAGCTTTACTCTCCTCGAATGACAAATTTTCTTTATTTTTAATTTTATCTATAAATTGTCTCATTATTTTTAAATTTTTATAAAATTTTTCAAAATTTTAATACCTAATTTTGTTTTAATACTTTCAGGATGAAATTGCACTCCATGAACATCATATTCTTTATGCTGTATACCCATAATCAATCCATCTTTGCTTTCAGCTGTAATTTCAAGATGTTTTGATAATGTTTTTTTATCAATAATTAAGCTGTGATATCTAGTAGCTTTAAATGACTTTGGAAGATTTTTCAAAATTCCCACTTTTTTTGATATTATTTCGCTTGTTTTACCATGCATTAGTTTTTTAGCTTGAACAATTTTAGAACCAAATACCTGTCCTATTATTTGATGACCAAGACAAACTCCAAGTATGGGAATTTTTTTGTGTAAAGTTTTTACTATTTTTAAACAATTACCTGATTGATTAGGATTGCCTGGGCCTGGTGAGATTACAATTTTATTATATTTTCTTTTTAATATTTCCTTAGATGTAATTTTATCATTTCTAATTACATCTACGTTAACTTTTAAAGAAGATAAGTAATGATAAAGATTAAAAGTAAAGCTATCGTAATTATCTATTAGAATTATTTTTTTCATTTTAAAGCATTAATTAAAGCTTTTGCCTTATTCACAGTTTCTTCATATTCTTTTAAAGGTTTGCTATCAGCAACTATTCCAGCTCCTGCCTGAACATAGAATCTGCCTTTTTTAGCAACAGCTGTTCTTAAAGCTATACAGGTGTCAAATTCTCCATTCGCTGAAAAATAACCTATACCACCAGCATAAACTTTTCTCTTAGTTTTTTCTAATTCATCAATTATTTCCATAGCTCTAATTTTTGGTGCCCCAGAAACAGTGCCTGCTGGAAAACCAGCTAGAAGTGATTTAAATTTTGAAAATTTATTGTTATATTCACCGATAACGTTTGATACTATATGCATCACATGAGAATATCTCTCAATAATGAAGCTCTCAGTCACTTTTACTGTATTAATTTTTGAAACTTTACCAGCATCATTTCTTCCTAAATCTAATAACATTAAATGCTCTGAAAGCTCTTTTTTATCTTGAAGAAGATCTTTTTCATAAAAACGATCCTCACTAAACGTTTTGCCTCTTGGCCTTGTACCAGCTATTGGTCTTACAGTAATTTTGTTATCTCTTAGTCTCACCAGTATTTCTGGGCTTGCACCAATGATTTGAAAGTCATTGAAATTAAAAAAAAACATAAAAGGCGATGGGTTTGTTACTCTAAGCTTTTTATAAATCTCTATTGGCTTTTTTGTTAACTTAGATTCAAATCTTTGACTTAGAACTACCTGAAATATATCTCCCAATTTTATATATTTTTTTGCTTTATTGACCATTTGCAAAAATCTATTTTTTGAGGTGTTTGATTTAACTTTAATATCTTTTAATTTTAATACAGACTTAGTATTTATATTTTTAATTGATGATTGAATTAGTAATTTAAAAAGATCTGATCTTACTTCATCATATTTTTTTTGATAATTTTTGATTTTTTCATCTTTATAAATATTTCTGATATAGAATATTTCTTTTTTAAAATTATCGTGAATTATTAGTGTTCTTGGTCGCAAAAGTCTTACATCAGGTATATTTAAATCGTCCTTACAATTATTTGAAATTTTC
>CACPOY010000013.1 GCA_902635685.1 uncultured Pelagibacteraceae bacterium | reverse complement strand
TCTTTAATATTTGCCAGCATCAAAATCGATAAAGGATAAAATATGAGAGGCTTGTCATAAATTGGCAGAAGTTGTTTATTTACTGCTTTTGTAAGCGGACTCATTCTTGTCCCTTTTCCTCCAGCTAAAATAATTCCTTTTTTGATCATACTTTTCCTAATCTTTTGACAATATCTTTTTTTGATAAAGACTTATAATAAGCCTTATTCTTATTGTACCAATCAAAAGTTAATTTTATACCTTGTTCAAAATTTGTTCTTGGTGACCAGCCTAATTTATTCCTTATTTTATTACTATTTAAAGCATACCTAATGTCATGTCCTGGACGATCCTTAACAAAGGTAATTTTAACTTTATTTTTTAATTTGATAGAATTCTTTGAAACTTTAATTAATTTTTTTGACACTTGTAAGTTATTTAAATTTTTATTTGATCCAATATTATAAAATTGACCAGGTTTACCTTTAGTAAAAATTTTTAATAAAGCTTCACAATGATCTTTCACGTATATCCATTCTCTTGAGTTTGTTCCCCTGCCGTATATTGGTAGAGGTTTGTTGTTTAAAATATTATAAATAAGTTTTGGAATTAATTTTTCTGGGTGTTGTTTAGGCCCATAATTATTTGAGCAATTTGTAATTATTGCAGGTATTTTATAAGTCCTTACGTATGAACTTACCAAATGATCAGAAGCTGCTTTACTCGCAGCATAGGGCGAACTTGGTTGATAAGGATAATTTTCAGCTGATCTTCCAGTTAAAATATCACCATATACTTCATCTGTAGAAATATGAATTAATTTAGATTTGTGCTTTTTTGAAAATTCTTTGAAACATTCTAATAAATTATAAACTCCGACTATATTACTTTGAATAAAACTTTCAGGATTGTCAATTGATCTATCTACATGTGTTTCGGCAGCAAGGTTGAAAATTGCGATAGGTTTATGATTAAATAAAATTTTTTTTATTTTCTTTTCTTTAATATCACATTTAATAAATTTATATTTTCGAGAATTTCGATACTCTTTGGTGTTATAAAAATTGGAGGAATAAGTTATTTTATCAATGTTAATAACATGGTAATTTTTGCTTATTAACAAATCGATCAAATTACTACCAATAAACCCCAGTCCTCCAGTAACAATTACTTTTTTCATTTATTTTTTAATGACCTGGAAATTCGATTAAATTTTCCACAGTGTATCCTTTTTTTATTAAATTATCTGAACCATTTAAATCAAATAAATTTATGACAAATATAAAACCAGCAACTACTCCTCCTGATATTGAAACTAACTTTGCCGCAGCCTCAGCCGTTCCTCCAGTTGCTATTAGGTCATCAATAATCAAAACTTTATCATGATTATTAATAGAGTCTTTATGAACTTCGATTGTTGCAGTCCCATACTCTAATTCAAAATCAACTGAGTGAACATCTGCGGGTAATTTATTTTTTTTTCGAAGCATAATAAAAGGTTTTTTTAAAATATAAGAAATAGCTGAGGCAAAAACAAAGCCTCTAGACTCTACTGCTGCAATTTTATTAAATTCAATTTTTTTAGATCTGTCTATAATTTGATTTATAGTTTCTGAAAATGCTTTCTCATCTTTAATTAATGTAGTGATATCCCTAAATAATATACCCTTTTTTTGGATAATCTGGGATCGATCTAATAAAATCTTTTAAATTCATAATTGTTATTTATAAAAAGTATAAATAAGTTAATTTTTAGACATGACAATAAATAAATTAGCAATCATAGGTGGTAGTGGACTTTATGATGTTGAGGAGTTTAAAAAAAGAGAATTATTGGATTTAAATACCCCTTGGGGGAAACCATCAGATCAAATTTTAAAAACTAATTATAACAATAAAGATGTATATTTTTTACCAAGGCATGGAAGAGGACATTATATATCTCCCTCAAAAATTAATTTTAGAGCTAATATTGATGCTCTTAAGCAATTAGGCGTTACAGATATTGTATCAGTTTCTGCTGTTGGTTCTTTAAAAGAGAATTTAACACCAGGAAAATTTGTTATCATTGACCAGTTTATTGATCGTACGTTTGCCAGAGAAAAAACATTTTTTGATGAAGAAATAGTAGCTCATGTTTCTATGGCTCACCCAACATCCAATGGTTTAATGAATGCTTGTGAGGAGGCAATTAAAAAAGAAAAAATTGAATATCAAAGAAATGGAACATATATTGTTATGGAAGGACCACAATTTTCAACATTAGCAGAGTCAAATTTGTATAGATCGTGGAAGGCAGATGTAATTGGTATGACTAACATGCCTGAAGCAAAACTGGCAAGAGAAGCAGAGATAAGATACGCGTCTGTTTCGATGGTTACGGATTATGATTGTTGGCATCCAGATCATGAAAATGTTGATGTTCAACAGGTAATAAAAGTTCTTTTAGGAAATGCAGTAAAAGCTAAAAACATGATAAAAAATTTAATAGAAAATTTTGAAAATCATATTGATCCAAACGATCCAACTAACAATTGTTTAGATGTGGCAATAATAACCTCTCCTAAAAAAAGAACTAAAAAAACAATAGAAAAGCTCAAAACAGTTGCCGGTAGAGTTTTAAATAAATGAGAATAGAAGGAAAAGAATATCGTACTATCTGGTTTGAAAATAATATTGTAAAAATTATTGATCAAACAAAACTTCCTCACCAATTTAAAATAAAAGAACTTAAAACCGTTAAGAATGCAATAAATGCAATTAAAGTAATGGAAGTAAGAGGTGCACCTCTAATAGGAGCAACTGCTGCTTTTGGCTTGGTTTTAGCAATTATTGAAAATAATGATCAATCATTTTTAAAGAGATCTGCAGAAGATTTAATTAGTTCAAGACCAACAGCAATAAATTTAAAGTGGTCTGTTGATAGAATGATGAAAAAATTATCAGGCGTTAATAGTGATAAAATCTTAGAAATAGCTTTGAATGAAGCAAAAGATATTTGTGAGGAGGATATAAAATTTTGTGAAAATATAGGATTAAATGGTCTTAAAATTATAGAGGAAATTTATAATAAAAAAAAAGATACGGTTAATATATTAACTCATTGTAATGCAGGATGGCTTGCAACAATTAATTGGGGAACAGCAACTTCTCCAATTTATCATGCACATAAAAAGGAATTCCAGTTCATATTTGGGCAGATGAAACTAGGCCAAGAAATCAAGGAGCAAATCTAACTTCTTATGAATTAAATGAGGAAGGAATTAAGAACACAATCATTGCAGATAATACAGGTGGCATATTAATGCAAAGAGGTGAAGTTGATATGTGTATTGTTGGAACAGATAGAACTCTAGCCAACGGAGATGTTTGTAATAAAGTTGGAACTTATCTTAAAGCACTGGCAGCTCATGATAATAATATTCCTTTTTATGTTGCACTGCCAAGTTCAACAATTGATTGGAATATAAAAAATCATAAAGATATTCCAATAGAGGAGAGAAATTCAGATGAATTATCTCATGTTGAAGGTTTAGATGAAAAAGGAGATATAAAGAAAGTGCAAATTTATCCAAAAAAAAGTAAAGCTATGAATTTAGCTTTTGATGTAACTCCGGCAAAATATGTTACAGGATTAATTACCGAAAAAGGAGTGTGTGAAGCATCAGAAAAAGGACTTAAAGAATTATTTAAATGAAGAATTTAGATCAAAGAAATCAGATTATTGAATATTCACTAAAATTAAATTCAACAAATCTTTCACCTCTTAGATCAGGCAATATATCATTAAGAGGAATAGAGGATGATATAGAAGGATACTTAATTACTCCATCAGGAAAAAAATACGAAACACTAAAACCTGAAGATATTGTTTTTATGGGTTTAAATGAAGAAGAAGAAAAAAACGACTCAAACAACAAACCATCATCAGAATGGAGATTTCATCGAGATATTTATGTAAGTAAAAAAGAAGCACAGGCTATTGTTCATGCTCACTCTCTACACGCAACAGCTGTATCCTCACATGGAAAACCAATTCCACCATTTCATTATATGATTGCTCTTGCAGGAGGAGATGACATTAAATGTGCTGAATACGCCACTTTTGGAACTGAAGAGTTATCAAATAATGTTATCAAAGCTTTAGAAAGTAGATCTGCATGTCTAATGTCTAATCACGGTCAGGTTGCTTTTGGTAAAAATTTGGAAGATGCATTTGAACTTGCACAAGAGATAGAAAATATTTGTCATCAATACACTATTGCTTTAAAATTAGGTCAACCTAAGATACTTTCGTTTGAAGAAATGAAAAAAGTTTTAGATAAGGCCAAGAATTATAAAAAAGGGTAAGATGATTAAAGTTGGGGAGCATATTACTTTAGATATTATAGGTACTATAAAAGAGTACGATCCTACAGTTTTTGAAAAAGTCATAAATAAAATCGCTAAGGCAGCAGATGTAACTATTCTAAATATTTCTAAATATAAATTTGAACCTCAGGGCTTTACAATTTTAGCTTTATTAGCCGAAAGTCACATCAGCTTTCATACATTTCCAGAAAAAGGAATAATTAGTTTTGATTTTTTTACCTGTGGAAAAATAAGTCCATCAGTGGCAATTGATATTGTTAAAAAAGAATTTGAACATAGGCGCATAGTTAAAAAAGAATTTAATAGAGATACTAGATCTCTTTATCACGATATCTATAGTTCACCGGGATTACAAAAATCGTATGTTGTAAATGAAGTTTTAGAAGACTTTAAATCAAAAGTTGGTCAACATATAGAAATTTTAGAATTGGAAGAGTTTGGAAAATCTTTATTTATTGATGGTGAAATTCAAGTAGCTGCTTCAGATGAACATTTGTATAGCTCAACTTTTGTTGGTGCTGGTTTAAAATTAAACAAAAAAAATGAGAGAGCTGCAATAATTGGTGGTGGTGATGGTGGTGTTGCAAGAGAATGCATTTCAAAAAAATTTAATTTTATAGATTGGTATGAATTAGACCCAGAAGTTGTTGAAGTTTGTAACAAACATCTTGGTGATATTGGAAAAAAAGCTACAGAAAAAAATTCTGTAAAATGTTTATGGGGTGATGCTTTTGAAAGTATAAAAACAGTGAACGAAGATACGTATGATCATATTTTTGTTGATTTAAATGATGATCAGTTTTGCATTGATCTCGCTGCTAAAAATATGGACTCTTTAGTAAGAATACTCAAACCTAAAGGAGTTATTACCGCTCAAGTTGGCAGCCAAGATAAAAAACCTCTTCAAGTTGAAAATTGGTTAAATGTATTTAATCATCATTTTGGAAATACTAGTTTATCTAGAGTTTACATACCTAGTTTTGATTGTTCCTGGAATTTCTCATCATCGATAAATCATTAATTTTTTCTTTTTAATATCCACAATCTGTGAAATACTATTTTTTTTATTAAAGGAGATAACAATGAATATATTCAAAAAAACTATTTTTTCAGTTTTACTCTCTCTATTAGTAATAGGAAACGTTAATGCTGATAAAATAAGAATTGGAACAGAGGGTGCTTATCCTCCATGGAACTCAAAAAATGAAGCAGGCAAGTTAATAGGTTTCGAAGTTGAGTTAGCTTATACGCTATGCAGATACATTGGACAACAATGTGTAATAGTTGAGCAAGATTGGGATGGAATGATCCCTGCGTTAATCATGAGAAAGTTTGATGCAATAATGGCAGGTATGTCAATTACTGCAGAAAGACAAAAAGCTATTAGCTTTTCTCAAGGATACGCAGATGAAGTTGCATCTTTAGCAGTCATGAAAGGATCTAGCCTAGAAGGTTTAGATACATCTGCTGGAATAAATCTTACTAAACCAAATGCTGCAGCTAAAAAAGATCTTAAAACACTTACTGCTGCATTAGCAGGTAAAACTGTTTGTGTGCAAACTGCTACTATTCACCAAAACTTTTTAGACTCTGGTGATGTAGGAAAAGTAAATGTAAGAACTTACAAAACACAAGACGAAGTTAACCTAGATTTAGCATCAGGAAGATGTGATGCTGCATTAGCTGCTGCTGTTGCATTCAGTGATTATGCAGAAAAATCTGGTAAGCCAGTTGTTTTAACTGGACCAACTTTCTCAGGTGGTGCATTTGGAAACGGTGTTGGGGTAGGTATTAGAAAAGACGATACTGAACTTTTGAAAAAGTTTAATGCCGCTATCAATAAAGCAAGAAAAAACGGAGACATTAGTAGAATAGCTACTAAGTGGTTTGGTTTCGACGCTTCTATGTAATTAAATTTTAGATTTGGCGACTATAATGTATAGTCGCCAATCTGTATGGAAATTCTAGCATTTGGAGATACTGGTTGGGGTGATGAATTATTTTATGCAACCCTGATGACAATAGCTGTTTCAATAACAGCAATGTTTATAGGTTTTCTTTTTGCATTAATCTTTACTCCATTAAAATTATCTAAAAACAAGTTTTTAAATTTTATAGCAAATTCCTACACGACTATAATAAGAGGGGTCCCAGAGCTATTAGTAATTTACCTTTTCTTTTTTGGTGGAACTGGCGCAGTTATGTTTGTTGCTTCAATATTTGGATATAATGAATACATTGAGATAAATGCATTTATTACAGGAGCATTTGCTATTGGAATAATCTCTGGTGCTTATTCAACTGAAGTTTTCAGAGGAGCAATTCAATCAATTGATAAAGGCCAGTTCGAAGCTGCCAATGTTTTGGGTCTTAATAAATTTAGAAAATTTTTTAAAATTATTTTACCTCAAACATTAAGATTAGCTATTCCAAATCTTAGTAATGTTTGGCAAATAACTCTTAAAGATACCTCATTAATTTCAGTTACTGGTTTAGTTGAAATAATGAGACAATCTTATATTGCTGCTGGATCAACAAGAGATCCATTATTCTTTTATTCATTTGCTGCAGTTTTATATTTATTACTTACCTTTGTGAGCATGAAATTAATCAATAGATTAGAAGTTAGATATAGTAGGGGGTATTAATGGATCTTGAATTAATGATTAATAGTTTCCCTAAATTATTAAGTGCAGCAGCTATAACTTTAAAACTTCTATCAGTTTCTTTAATAATAGGATTATTTATTGGACTATTTTTTGCAATTCTTAGAATAAATAAGAATAAACTTATAAGTAAATTGGCATATGGATATTCGTATGTTTTTAGAGGCACGCCACTTTTAGTACAAATTTTTATAATTTATTTTGGATTAGGTCAGATTGAATATTTAAGATCGACAATTCTATGGGTAATCTTGAAAGAACCATATTGGTGTGCAATTATTGCTTTTGCTTTAAACACAGGTGCCTACACTTCAGAGATATTAAGATCAGCATTTCAAACGATTAAACCTGGAATAATAGAGGCAGGTAAAAGTTTAGGTATCTCAAATAAAGTAATCTTTTTTAAAATTCAGATACCTATCGCTATCAGACAATCTTTACCAGCCTATGGAAACGAAATTATTCTAATGATGAAAGGAACTTCTTTAGCCAGCACAGTCACAATAATGGATCTTACAGGTGTTGCAAAATATATAATATCAACTACTTTTAAACCAATCGAAGTTTTTATAGTTGCTGGGGGCATTTACCTATTAATGACTTTTATAATTCACAATTTAATAAAGTTCTTAGAAAAAAAATATAGTTATTAATATTTTGTATATTCTTTGATTTCTTTTATTTTTGAACCAGTATGATTATTGATTTCTAATTTTATTTTTGCACGGTCATCATTTAAAAAATGAACATCTCTTGATAGTTTAATGAATTTTTCTCCAAAATCTTTTTTTTTTTCACATAACCTTTTTTCATCTTCAATTAACCAAAGTTTAGAGTTTATTTCTTTAAGTGATTGGTAAAGTTTTTTAAGTTTATCATCATACTTTATATTATTCTCTAATTGATCTTTTAAAATAGAATGCTCGTTATTAATAAATTTTAATTTTTCAGTATCTTTTATCTTTTCCTTTTTAATCTCTAAAATTGAAATTTTATCTAAAAGTTCTCCAGTTGAAACTTCTACTATAATTTTATTCATAAAATTTAATACTGTGCTATCTTGTTATAAATATGTCTAATATTTTAATTATAAAACACGGGTCATTAGGAGATATAGCTCAAGCAAGTGGTGCTATTCAAGACATATCTGAGAATCACAAAAATAGTAAAATATATTTAATGACAACAAAACCTTACTTTAAATTATTCAAGAAAAATCCTTACGTAAATGAGGTGATCTTAGACAAAAGATTACCAAAATATAATTTGATCTATTTATATTTTTTAATGCGAGAGCTTAAAAAGTACAATTTCTCAAAAGTTTTTGATCTTCAAAACTCCTCAAGGACCTCTTTTTATAAAAATATACTTTTCCCAAAAGCCAATAAAAATATTTGGTCTAGTACCAAGACAACTTTACCAGAGGACACAAATAAAGAAAAATTTGATAAAGGTTCAGTACTAGATAGATTTAACCATCAATTAAAAGATTCTGGATTAAATACAATTAACACACTTAAACCTAATTTTAGTTGGGCTTGCTCAGAAATTGATGAAATAAAAAAAAAATATGATTTACAAAAATATATTCTATTATTTCCTTTTTGTTCTCCACATCTATCTGTCAAAAAATGGCCTTACTTCGATGAGCTTATTAAATTGATTAAAGACAAGTTTGAAACAGATTACAAAGTTATTATAGCACCTGGTCCAAAAGAAATAGATGAAGCTAAAAAATTTGATGCAAAAATAATTTTAGACAACAATAAAGCCTTAAACGTGTCTCAATTAACATCTCTAATCAAGGAAAGCTCTTTTGTCGTTGCTAACGATACTGGTCCAGCACACATAGCGGCACATGTTGCAGCAAAAGGCTTAACTTTGTTTGGAAAACACACTACTGCTCATAAAGTAAGTATTGAAAGAGAAAATTTTAAATCAATACAAGTGACAGATTTGAATAATCTAAGTGCAAATAAAGTTTTTGAAAGGTTATTAGATTTATTGTAATATTTTTTTGTAGCTTTCTATAATGTTAGACCAACTAAATTTAGAAGAATATTCTTTAGCATTTTTACCTAACTCTGAATATTTTTTATTCTCTAACATTAAATTTAAAGATGAATAAATATCTTCAAGCTTATTTCCATCACAAATTAATCCCGTTGTATTATGTTTGATAGCATCAGATGCACCTCCATCTTTACCTCCTAACGAAGTAACACCGTATTGACCAGCTTCTATATATGCTATTCCAAAACCCTCGACAGACTTTTTGTGAACAATCGAAGGCATTACAAATATATTTGACTTTGCTATTAAAGCATTCTTTAAATCATCGCTAATTTCTTTAAAAAACATTACCTGTGAACCTAAATCAAGTTCTTTTACTAAGTCCTTAATATTTTTTTCCTCTTCACCATAACCTATACAAATATAAACTATATTTGAATAAATTTGCTTTAAGTTTTTTAAAGCCATTAATATTTTTTCATGATTTTTTCTTTTGTCAAATCTCGAAACAGTAATGAGACGTGGTGTTTTTATCTTTAATAAACTTTCAACTTTATCTAAAGATTTTTTGTCAAGTTCTTTAGGAGGGTTTACTCCTGGATTAATAACCACAACCTTAGCAGGATTAATACCAATACTAATACCTAGGTCTTTGGTATACTCAGAATTCGCAATTACTTTATCAACTTTGTCTAATACTTTTATAATCCTTTTATTCTGTGAGCTATCTTTTGGATGATTAATTTCTTTACCATGAATAAGACAATATTTCTTTCTACTAGATTTGATCAATTCTAAACTCTTCCAATGATCAGCGATGATTCCTTGAACTTTACTATTTTTGAGAAACTCATTAATTAATTGAGCTTTTCTTATTTTTCTTAAAAATTTAATTCCACCCACTCTTTCAATAGAAAAATTTAGATTGCTGTCAAATTCTTTGTGATTTTCATGATAATCAGCAAAGACTTTAATCATAAAGTTTTTTGACATCTCTTTTGATAGACCCCACATTAAACTTTGCATACCCCCTACTTCTGGTGGAAAAGATCTTGTAGCGATTATATACATTAATTATTTTTCCACTTAATACCACAACCAGCACTCGGGACTTGATTCTCTGGTCCTTTACCAGTTTCAGCTATTTGTCTCATTGCTCTTAATAAGTCACTATCACCATCTCTTTGTGGAATTAAATTTTTTAATTCTCTTAGCCTACCTCTATATTGAAGCTCTAAGTTTTTATTATAACCAAAAAAATCAGGGGTACATACTGCATCATAGACTTTAGCAATCTTTTGAGACTCATCACTTAAATATGGGAAGCTAAATTTGTTTCTTTTTGCAAATTCGATCATATTTTCAAAAGAGTCTTCTGGATAATTTTCTGCATCATTTGAGCATATTGCAACTGAATTGATACCAATTTTTTTCAATTTATTACAATCTTCAGCTATATCTTTAGTTACCGCTTTTACATATGGACAGTGGTTACAAATGAACATTATCAAAGTTCCATTGTCGCCTTTAATATCATTTAGAGAAATTATTTTATTTTCAGTAGATTTAAGCCTGAAGTCATAAGCCTTTTGACCGAAATCACATATTGGAGTTTGTATTGGCATAATGTAATAATATATAAATTATGTTTTACGATTTGAAAGATAAAAAACCAAAAAACTCAGGCGAAAATTGGGTTGCCCCAAACGCAGTAGTAATCGGTGATGTTACTTTAGAAAAAAATACCAGCATTTGGTTTAATGCAACGTTAAGAGGAGATATTGAAAATATTCATATTGGGGAAGGATCAAACGTACAAGATGGATGTGTTTTGCATACAGATCCAGGCTGCCCTTTAAAAGTTGGAAAAGACGTAACCGTTGGACATCTTGTTATGCTTCATGGATGCACAGTTGGAGATAATAGTTTAATTGGTATAGGTGCAGTAATTCTAAATAATGCAAAAATTGGTAAAAATTGTATTATTGGAGCAAAAGCTTTAATTACTGAAAATAAAGTAATTCCAGATAATTCATTGGTTGTTGGCTCTCCAGGAAAAGTAGTGAGAGAAGTGACCGAGGAAGAAAAAAAAGCAGTTTGGGAAAATACAAAACATTATCAGGATAATTGGAAAAAATACTCTAAGTCAATTTTTTAATACCTCAAAATGAAAACATCATTAAATTTTTTTATAATTTTTTTTTTTCTTACTTTTTTTAATAAATCAGTCTATGCAAATGTTACTTACAATGAAATTTTAGATAATCCGACTGACCTAGAGCTAAATTTAAACTACGCAAAACAACAAGAAAGAGCAGGAAATATTAAATCCACAATTTCAACTTTAGAAAGACTTAGTATTCTATACCCAAAAAACTCCGATATAAAATTATATTTGTTATCAATTTTATTAAAGATGGATTCAAAAATTAAAGTTGATTTTATGGTCAAAACAATGCTTAACGATCCAAATACATCCGATGAGACAAAAAATTTAATAGCCGAACTATTGTCAGATAAAAAATTTGAAGACAAAAAAAAAACGAGGTGGATAGCATACGTAGATCTTAAATATTCTCAAACAGAAGAAAACAATATCAGCGGCAGAACTAAATCGGGCAAATTGGCCAAAAGTAATGGCACAACTGACTCTGAGGTTCCTTTTCCAACTAATGATAGTAGACTTACATTAGGATACGATAAAACCTTTGCTAGAAGTACTTCTTTAACGCTAGGGAAAATACTTAGTGATAGTTCTTCAATTTTTATGAATCTTGGATCAAATTTAAATACAAATAACAAAAAATTAAAA
>CACPOY010000012.1 GCA_902635685.1 uncultured Pelagibacteraceae bacterium | reverse complement strand
AACTTTTTAAAAAAAAATGATATCCAATTAATTTCTGATATTACAAATATAGATGTTAAATTTGATTTTATTTATTCCGAAGAAACTTTCGAACATATCACTAATCCGAAGGAAACCTTAATAAATTTATCTAAAATTTTAAAGGTTGGTGGATTTATTATGTTGAGATTTCCTAGCAGTTTTTTATTTAAATATAGATTAAATGATAACTATAAACCAACCACTGATTGTGCGCATCCTTTAGAGCACATAAATTTGCTCAAAAGAAAAAGCTTTAAAAAAATGATAATAGACTCTAATTTAGAAATCATAGATTTGAAGTCTAAATTTAATTTTTCAATAAAAAATTTTTTAAAAGATATAAAAAATATTTTATATTTTGACTCTATTCTTATTAAAAAAACAAATAAATAGCCTATGATAATTATTTGTGTTATGTAGTTAATACATGAAAAAAATACTTGGAAACCCAAGCGAAACTAATAAAAAACTTATAAGTTTAATTGAAAGAATAAAGATTAATAATTTTTATTTAGAAAATAGAAAAGATTTTAGGGACCAAATTCTTAACGACATAAATCTAGATGACGAAGTATTAGATATTGGCAAAGCTATGAGAGACAAACACAAAAAAATTGTTTGTAAAAACTTAGAAACATTAGATGTCAATGATTTTGGGGATTACCCAGATATAATATGTGATATTTGTTCTGATGTTACAGGCTTAGAAAATAAGTATGATAAAATAATTTGTATAGCAATACTTGAACATGTTTACGACCCATTTAAAGCAGTAGCAAATTTAAAAAAATTACTTAAAGAGAATGGCGTAATTTATGGAATGGTTCCATATCTTTACCATTATCATGCTCCTCAAGATTTAAAATTTCAAGATTACTTTAGATTTTCTAAAGACGCATTAGCTTATTTATTTAAAGATTTTAGTTATGTAGAATTGTACCCTATAAGGGGTAGAATATCGTCGTCACTACATATGATGTTTGCAGGCAGATGGAAAAACTATATGGAAAAAACAAATATAAATATTTTTTTAGACAAGTTATCAAGTAATGAAAAGAATAAAAAACAATGTAGTGGTTTTAATTTTATTGTAAAAAAATAATTTTATAAGCTATTTTTAATAATTAATTGAACTTGACGTAGTTGTTCTAAAAGATATAAAACATTGATTTTGGTTAAGGGCGGTTAGCTCAGTTGGTAGAGCATCTCGTTTACACCGAGGGGGTCAAAGGTTCGAGTCCTTTACTGCCCACCAAAAGAATCAAAAGTGGGGGTGTAGCTCAGTTGGTTAGAGCGATCGCCTGTCACGCGATAGGTCGAGGGTTCGAGTCCCTTCACTCCCGCCACTTTATTGTTATCAGCTGATAAAACTTAGGGATTAAGCTATATATTTTTAATAATGTGACCTAACACCACTTCATCTGGCTATAAAAAATGATATATATTCGACCATGGCTGCGGAATTTTTAAAAGATTATTTACCTATAATATTATTCCTAATTATTGCATTAGGATTAAGCTGTGCCTTTATAGTAATAAATTTTATCTTATCTCCAAAAAATCCAGATCCTGAAAAATTATCAGCTTATGAGTGTGGTTTTGAACCTTTTCAGGATTCTAGAATGGAATTTGATGTAAGATTTTATCTTGTTGCAATACTTTTTATTATTTTTGATCTTGAAATTGCTTTTTTATTCCCGTGGGCTATTTCATTAGGAAATATTGGTATCTTAGGATTTACGTCAATGATGATTTTTTTATTCATACTTACAATAGGGTTTATTTATGAGTGGAAAAAAGGTGCATTAGACTGGGAATAAGTTTTTTTAAATGAATAATAAGTTAGATAAAGTACCTGAAGAATTTAAAAAACTTGCTGAGGATTTTGGTAAGAATGGATTTATCACTACTTCTCTAGAGAACTTAGTTAATTGGTCAAGATCTGGCTCTTTACATTGGATGACTTTTGGGCTTGCCTGTTGTGCAGTTGAAATGATGCAGACTGCTATGCCAAGGTATGATCTTGAGAGATTTGGTGCTGCTCCTAGAGGATCACCAAGACAATCTGATGTTATGATAGTAGCAGGTACTTTGACAAATAAAATGGCACCTGCGTTAAGAAAAGTTTACGATCAAATGCCAGAACCAAGATATGTGATATCTATGGGAAGTTGTGCTAACGGTGGGGGTTACTATCACTATTCTTATTCCGTAGTTAGAGGATGTGATCGAATTGTACCTGTAGATATTTATGTTCCAGGTTGTCCGCCTTCTGCAGAGGCTTTGTTGTACGGAATAATGCAATTACAAAAAAAAATTAGAAACAAAGGTTCCTTTAATAGATAAAATGAAAAATTTAGTTGATTTAGAGAAAAAGATTAATTCTGAGCTTACAACCAAAATTAAAAACACTTTAATTAAACATAATCAAATTTACGTTGAAATTGACAAAGAGGATTTAGTTGATGTTGTTTTATTTATAAAAACAAATCAAGATATTAAATTCAGACAACTTATTGATGTTACTGTTGTTGATTATCCTGAGAAAGTACAAAGATTTAAAATCATATATCTATTTTTAAGCCATGAATTTAATCAGAGAATGATCTTAAGTTATTTTATTAATGAGAAAGAGGTGATCTCTTCGTTGACATCTGTCTTCCCATCAGCGAATTGGATGGAAAGAGAAGTTTTTGATATGTATGGTGTTAATTTTAAAGACCATCCAGATTTAAGAAGAATACTTACAGATTATGGTTTCGAAGGACACCCATTAAGAAAAGATTTTCCTTTAACTGGTCATTCAGAGGTAAGATACAGTGAAGAGAAAAAAAAGGTTATTAATGAACCAGTAAAACTAGAACAAAACTATAGAAATTTTGATTACGAAAGTCCTTGGGAGGGAACTAAATATCTAAAAGAAATTACAGAGTCCAATGACAAAAAAAATTAAAAATTTAAATTTAAATTTTGGTCCACAGCACCCCGCTGCTCATGGTGTGCTAAGATTAATACTTGAACTAGATGGAGAAGTTGTTGAAAAAGCTGATCCTCATATTGGTTTACTTCATCGAGGTACAGAAAAATTAATAGAAAATAAAACTTACATGCAAGCAGTTCCATACTTTGATCGACTTGATTATGTTGCGCCAATGAACCAAGAACATGCATTTGCTTTAGCTATTGAAAGAATTTTGGAGATCGATGTACCAATAAGAGCACAATATATAAGGGTAATGTTTTGTGAAATAGGTAGAATATTAAGTCATATATTAAATGTTACAACTCAAGCTCTAGATGTAGGTGCATTAACTCCATCTTTGTGGGGATTTGAGGAGAGAGAAACATTAATGACCTTTTATGAGCGTGCATCAGGATCTAGGTTACATGCAAATTATTTTAGAGCTGGAGGTGTGCATCAAGATTTACCCGCTGGTTTAGAGAGAGACATAGGTAAATTTTGTGAAACATTTCCAAAAATAATTAATGATTTAGAAAATCTTTTAACTGACAATAGAATATTCAAACAAAGAAATGTTGATATTGGAATAGTCACAAAAGAAGATGCACTTGATTATTCATTTAGTGGAGTAATGATTAGAGGCTCAGGTATTCCATGGGATTTAAGAAAATCTCAACCCTATGATTGTTATGAACAATTAGAGTTTAAAATTCCAGTAGGAAAAAATGGTGATTGTTATGACAGATATTTATGTAGAATTGAGGAGATGAAAGAGAGTGTTTCAATTATTAAACAATGTTTAACAAAAATGGAAAAAGGTCCAATTAAAACTTTTGACGGAAAGATATCTCCACCATCTAAAACAGAAATTAAACAATCAATGGAAGCATTAATACATCACTTTAAATTATTTACTGAAGGCTATCGTGTTCCAAAAGATGAAATTTATACAGCTGTGGAAGCACCAAAAGGAGAGTTTGGGGTTTATTTGATTTCTGATGGGTCAAGCAAACCTTATAAGTGCAAAATAAGAGCTCCTGGATTTTCACATTTACAATCAATGGACTATTTAATTAAGGGTCACATGCTGGCTGATGTCCCTGCTGTACTTGGTTCTTTAGATATAGTTTTTGGAGAGGTCGATAGATGAGTTTGAGAAAACCTGCAAAAAATCAACCTGATAATTTTGAATTCAATTCGTCTTCACTAGAAGAGGCAAAAAAAATTATTAATAAGTATCCAAAGGGAAAACAACAAAGTGCAGTAATGGCATTACTATATCTGGCACAGAAACAGAATGATAATTGGATACCCTTAGCAGCAATGAAATATATCGCAAAATTTTTAGAAATGCCTTACATAAAAGTTTATGAGGTCGCTACTTTCTATAGTATGTATAATTTGTCTCCGGTTGGTAAATATTTTGTTCAAGTCTGTACCACTACCCCATGTATGATAAGAGGAGCAAACAAACTAGTTGAGGCATGTAAAGAGAAAATCTCAGAGAAAGAGTCTGAGCTTTCAAGTGATAAAAGCTGCTCATGGATGGAGGTAGAATGTTTAGGTGCATGTGTAAATGCTCCAATGATGCAAATTAATGAAGACTATTTTGAAGACCTTGATAAAGAAAAAGCTTTAGAAATTTTTAATAAAATATCTAACGGAGAAAAACCAATACCTGGCTCATATAGAGGAAGAGTAAATAATGAGCCTGAAAATAATAGAAAAACATTAATGGATTTAAAAAATGCTTAAAGATCAAGATAGAGTATTTCAAAATTTGTATAATGATTTAGGACCAGATTTAATCTCGTCACAAAAAAGAGGTGATTGGGTTAATACTAAAGAAATTATCGATAAGGGTAGAGAATGGATTATAAATGAAATTAAGGAGTCGCAACTTAGAGGAAGAGGTGGAGCTGGTTTTCCAACAGGATTAAAATGGTCATTTGCACCAAAAGAACTAGGATCTAGACCTCATTACCTTGTAATAAATGGTGACGAGTCAGAGCCAGGAACTTGTAAAGATAGAGATATCTTAAGATTTGAACCTCATAAACTTATCGAAGGTTGTCTTATAGCTTCTTATGCAGTTCAAGCTCATGTTTGTTATATTTATATAAGAGGAGAATATTTTGTAGATGGTCAAAAACTCCAATTAGCAATTGATGAAGCTTATGAAAAAAATTTATTAGGAAAAAATGCAGCTGGCACAGGATGGGATTTAGATGTTTTTATTCATTATGGAGCTGGTGCTTATATTTGTGGAGAAGAAACAGCATTACTTGAAAGTATAGAGGGAAAAAAAGGTCAACCCAGATTAAAACCTCCTTTCCCTGCATTAATTGGTCTTTATGGTTGTCCAACAATAATCAATAATGTTGAGACCATAGCTGTGGTGCCAACGATACTTAGAAGAGGTGGAAAATGGTTTGCATCACTAGGAAGAGAAAAAAATACTGGGACTAAAATTTTTTGTATTTCAGGAAATGTTAACAATCCCTGTAATGTAGAGGAAGAAATGAATATTCCTTTGAAAGAATTAATTGAAGTTCATGCAGGAGGTGTCATTGGTGGTTGGGATAACTTACAAGCCGTTATTCCAGGTGGATCTTCGATGCCGTTAATTCCAAAAGATAAATGTGAGACATTGAAAATGGATTTTGACTCTTTAGTTGCAGAAAAAAGTGGATTAGGAACAGCTGGAGTAGTTGTTATTAACAAAGACCAAGACATAATAAAATGTATGGCAAGAATAGCTAGATTTTATAAACATGAGAGTTGTGGACAGTGTACACCTTGCAGGGAAGGTTCTGGGTGGATGTGGAGAATGCTTGAAAGGATGGCAAAAGGAGAGGCATCGAAAGATGAGATTGAAATGTTAGGTGACGTAACAAAACAAATTGAAGGACATACAATTTGTGCTTTTGGAGAGGGATCTTCATGGCCTATTCAGGGTCTATTGAGACATTTTAAAGATGAAATTAAAAAAAGAAATAATTTTGATCCAATTGTAAAAGAAAATAAAAATATTCCTTATTTAGTGGATCAACACTTATTAGATAAAAATGCTTAAGTTAAAAGTAAACGATATTGAAGTAGAAGTTGAAGAGGGACTAACTGTTCTTCAAGCTTGTGAAAAAGCTGGAGCTGAAATACCAAGGTTCTGCTATCATGAAAAATTATCTATCGCTGGAAATTGCAGGATGTGCTTAGTTGAAATGGAAAAATCTCCAAAACCAATAGCATCCTGCGCAATGCCAGCAGCAGACGGAATGGTAATTAAAACGAATACTCCTAAAATTGAGAAATCAAGAAAAGGTGTGATGGAATTTTTACTGGCAAATCACCCTTTAGACTGTCCCGTTTGTGATCAAGGAGGTGAATGTGATTTACAAGATCAATCAATGTTTTATGGAATAGACAAGTCTAGATTTAAAGAAAATAAAAGAGCAGTTCCTGATAAAAATATGGGACCACTTATCAAAACTCAAATGACAAGATGTATTCATTGCACTCGATGTGTAAGGTTCGCAACTGAGATAGCTGGTGTTCCAGAGTTAGGAGCAATTGGTAGAGGTGAAGATATGCAAATAACCACTTATTTAGAACAATCAGTTCAATCAGAATTATCAGGAAATGTAATTGATCTTTGTCCAGTTGGAGCTCTTACATCTAAGCCTTATGTTTTTGAGGCTAGACCATGGGAATTAAAAAAAACTGAGACAATTGATGTTATGGATGCAGTAGGGTCAAACATTAGAGTTGATACTTATGATTGGGAGGTAAAAAGAATTTTACCAGTCATTAATGAGGATATAAATGAGGAATGGATTTCAGATAAAACAAGATACGCTTGTGATGGTTTATTAAATCAAAGATTAGACACTCCTTATATTAAGTATAATAATAAATTTGAAAGAGCTTCTTGGAATGAGGTTTATAAAATCATAAAATCCAAAATAGAAAATACTGATAAAGAAAAAATATGTGGATTTGTTGGAGACCTAACCAACATGGAGACAAGTTTTATTTTTAAAGAATTTTTAGAGAGAACAATAAACAACAAAAAATACGATTTTAGACCAACAAAAAGATTTATAGATAACTCTAAAAGAGAAAATTATTTATTTAATTCTCAAATAAACGGTATTGAGAAAGCAGACCTTATATTTTTAATTGGTACAAATCCAAGATTTGAAGCAACAATGCTGAACGCTAGAATACGAAAAGCGAAAATAAGCAATAATGTAAAAATCATTTCATTGAATGATGTTGGTGAATTGACTTATGATTATCATAGCCTTGATGGAAAAACTCAAACTGTCAAAGATATTATTGATAATAAACATAAGATATCAACAGAAATTATAAATTCTAAATATCCAATGATTATTTTGGGAGAATCTTTTCTAAAATTAAATTCAGCGAATTATTTATTTAATTCAATTAAGGAATTTTTGTTTAATAATAAAAAATTTACTGAAGACTGGAAACCTTTGAATGTTTTGTCAGTCGATGCATCAACAGTTGGGAATATAGATTTAGATGTAATTGACCGAAGTAATACTATTTTAGATGATCTTGGAAAAAATAAATTTGAAATTGTTTTTTTACTTGGTCAAGATAACTTAAATTTTAAAAAAAAAGATGAGTTCATAATTTACCTAGGAAGTCATGGAGATAAAGGTGCTGAAATTGCAGACTTAATTTTACCAGGGGCAGCATTTACAGAGCAATCAGGTCATTATACTAATTTAGAGGGCAAAATTCAAAAATCTTATAAAGCATCATACCCACCAGGTGAAGCCAAAGAAGATTGGCAAATTATAAATGATCTTGCTGAAATATTAAATAATAGAAAACTTTTTAATGATAAAGATGAGCTACAAAGCAGCATGTTTAATTATCTTAAAATAAAACTGGATCAAAAAAATCCGAATATAATTTCCAAAAAAAATGATGATAGTTTTATAGATGAAACTCTGAAAGTTGATTTTAAAGATTACTACTTTTCTAACGTCATCGCACGATCATCAAAAACTATGCTTGAATGTAATAATTCAAAATTAGATTTTAAAAAAACTGGAACTGAGGGTTAATCAATGGAATATTTAAGTATTGTTTTTCAAGAAACTTATAAAATTTTGTTTCTATTGATACCTGTTTTAGTCTCAGTTGCAATGATCGTATGGCTGGATAGAAGAGTATGGGCTTTTGTCCAAAAAAGAAGAGGACCCAATGTTGTAGGACCTTTTGGATTACTTCAATCATTAGCAGATGCTCTTAAATATATTTTTAAAGAAATAATAATTCCAGCCAGCTCTAACAAAGTTATATTTATTCTTGCACCAATTATAACAATGACCCTAGCTTTAACAGCATGGGCTGTAATTCCATTTAGTGAAAGTAAAGTTCTAGCAAATATTAATGTTGGAATATTATATATATTTGCAGTTTCATCTCTGGGAGTATATGGAATTATAATGGGTGGTTGGGCATCTAATTCTAAATACCCTTTTTTAGGAGCAATAAGATCTGCTGCTCAGATGGTTTCTTATGAAGTATCTATTGGAATTATTATAATAAATGTTTTGCTATGTGTTGGATCATTAAATTTAAATGACATTGTTATAGCACAAGAAAATATGTGGTTTATTTTTCCATTATTTCCAATGTTTGTAATTTTTTTTATTTCAGCATTAGCTGAAACAAATCGACCTCCTTTTGATTTACCTGAGGCGGAAGCTGAATTAGTAGCCGGTTATCAAACAGAGTATTCTGGCATGATGTACGCGATGTTCTGGCTAGGTGAATATGCAAATATTTTATTGATGTGTGCATTAGGATCAATATTATTTTTAGGTGGATGGCTATCTCCCATTGATTTTTACCCTTTTAATTTGATACCTGGTTTTATTTGGTTAATTTTTAAAATAATGTTTTTATTCATGCTTTTCGCACTAGTAAAAGCTATAGTACCAAGATATAGATATGATCAGCTTATGAGATTAGGTTGGAAAATATTTTTACCATTATCTCTTACTTATGTTGTATTAACAGCAAGTTTCCTTTTTTATTTCAATCTTTTACCAACAACTTAAATGAAAATAACTAGATTTTTTAAAACGATATTAATGACTGACTTTATCAGCGGATTATTAATTGCTATAAAAGAACTTTTTAAATCAAAAAAAACTATTAATTACCCCTTCGAAAAAGGAAAAATTAGTCCAAGATTTAGAGGAGAGCACGCGTTGAGAAGGTATCCAAATGGTGAAGAAAGATGTATAGCTTGTAAATTGTGTGAAGCTGTTTGTCCTGCTCAAGCAATCACAATTGAATCATCTCAAAGGTCTGATGGAAGTAGAAAAACAACTCGTTATGACATTGATATGATGAAGTGTATCTATTGCGGTTTATGTGAAGAGTCTTGTCCTGTAGATGCGATAGTTCAAGGACCAAACTTTGAATTTTCCACAGAAACTCGAGAAGAGCTTTATTATACAAAAGAAAAACTCCTAGATAATGGAGATAGATGGGAAAATATTTTAGCTGCAAATATCAAATCAGATAACCCATACAGATAATTTATGATTGCACATGCAATATTTTTTTATATTTTTTCTGTAATTGCGGTTATCTCAGCCATTATGGTTACTGTCTCAAAAAATACAGTACATTCAGTTTTTTTTTTGATTCTTGATTTTATAAGTATTTCTTGCCTTTTTATAATGATTGGAGCAGAATTTTTAGGAATGATAATGTTAATTGTTTATGTTGGCGCTGTAGCAGTATTATTCTTATTTGTGGTGATGATGTTAAATGTTGCTCAACAAAAAAATCAATGGTTTATATCAAAAGAGAGCTCTGGTCATATACCTGTCGGATTAGTAATAAGTGTAATCATATTTTTTGAGTTAATAATTGTTATTGGTGGATGGAAGTATAAGCCTGATTTACTTAATTCAACAAATTTATTCATTGAGAAAGGAGTAAGCAATACTCATTCTTTAGGGCAAGTGCTTTATACAGATTATATTCATGTGTTTCAAATAAGCGGAATGATTCTTTTAATAGCTATGATTGGTGCCATTGTTCTTACTTTTAGACAAAGAGAGGGTGTAAAAAAACAAAGTTATTTGAAACAAATTTCAAGAGAGCGAGCTGAAGGTGTTGAAGTTCTTGAAGTTGCTTCAAATAGAGGAGTTAAAATTGATGATTGAAATAGGTTTAGGACATTATTTAACTCTAGGAGCAGTTATTTTTAGTATCGGAATAATTGGAATTTTTTTAAATAGGAAAAATATTATTGTAATATTAATGAGCATAGAGCTTATATTATTGGCTGTTAATATAAATTTAGTATCTTTCTCTATATATCTAGGAGATTTATCTGGCCAAGTATTTACGTTGTTTATATTAACTGTTGCTGCAGCTGAGGCTGCAATTGGTCTGGCTATTATAGTAGCTTATTTCAGAAATTCTGGGACTATTCGAGTAGAGGAGATAGATAAACTAAAAGGATAAAATGGAAATTTCAATACTAGCATTACCATTAATTGCCTCAATTATTTCTGGTTTTTTTGGCAGGTTTATTGGAGATAGAAGTTCAGAAATTATTACAAGTTTACTGGTATCAATATCAGCTATTTTTTCATGCCTAGTCTTCTATGAAGTCATTGTTAACCAATATCAAGAAAATATAATTATTGCGACCTGGATAAGCTCTGGATCTCTTTACGTAAATTGGTCAATGAATATAGATCCGTTATCTGCTGTTATGTTGGTTGTTGTTACATCAGTGTCTGCGTTAGTTCACATCTATTCAATTGGGTACATGTCTCATGACCCACATAAACCAAGATTTATGGCTTACTTATCTCTGTTCACTTTTGCAATGTTGATGTTAGTTACATCAGATAATTTTATTCAATTATTTTTTGGCTGGGAAGGTGTTGGTCTTTGCTCATATTTTTTGATAGGTTTTTGGTTTAAAAAAGAATCAGCTAATAAAGCTGCAATTAAAGCATTTGTAGTTAATAGAGTAGGTGATTTTGGGTTTGCACTTGGAATATTTTTAATTTTTTATTTATTTGGAACAGTAAATTATTCTGAGGTTTTTAACCAAATTTCAAAAATTACTGATAAAAATTTGTTATTTATAGGTATTACATTTAATGCAGTAGATTTAATTTGCTTACTTTTATTTATCGGTGCAATGGGTAAATCAGCACAAATTTTACTTCATACTTGGTTGCCAGACGCTATGGAGGGCCCAACACCTGTTTCTGCTCTAATTCATGCTGCCACAATGGTTACAGCTGGGGTTTTTTTAGTTGTAAGGTGTTCACCAATTTATGAATACTCTGAATTAGCATTAAATATTATAACAGTTGTTGGAATGAGTACCGCATTTTTTGCTGCAACAGTGGCTTTGGTACAAAATGATATAAAAAAGATTATTGCGTACTCTACTTGTAGTCAGCTAGGCTACATGTTTTTTGCTACAGGTGTGGGCGCATATAATGTTGCTATGTTTCATTTATTTACTCATGCTTTCTTTAAAGCCCTATTATTTTTAGGATCTGGTTCAGTTATTCATGCTTTTAAGGATGAACAAAATATTAATTATATGGGTGGAGTTTGGAAAAAGCTTCCCTATACCTATTCACTGATGATAATAGGAACTTTAGCTTTAACTGGTTTCCCATTTTTGTCAGGTTTTTATTCTAAAGATGCAATAATAGAATTTGCTTATTTAAGAGGAAATACGGCTGGTTATTATGCTGCTGGAATTGGAATTTTTACAGCTTTCTTAACATCAATTTACTCTTGGAGATTAATTTTTAAAACTTTTCATGGTGAATATAATAATAAAGAGATAAAGATAGATGAAACACACGAGTCTCCAATCGTGATGTTGATACCTTTGGTTTTGTTATCAGTTGGCGCTTTATTTGCAGGTTTTTTATTTAAAGAACTATTTATTGGTTATGAGGGACTGAATAATTTTTGGGGTGACTCAATATTTTTTTTAAAACCTTTGAGCACTGATCATCCTCCATTATGGTTTTTATTACTTACTCCAATTTTAGTCATTTTATCTATTCCATTAGCGTATTATCTATTTTTAAAGAATAAGAATTTACCTGATCAAATTGCCAATATTAATAAACCGCTTTACAATTTTTTATTAAATAAGTGGTATTTTGATGAACTTTATGATGTTTTGTTTGTTAAACCATCAAAAAAACTTGGTTTATTTTTATGGAAGTTTTTTGATCTAAAAATTATTGATGGTTTTGGTCCAGATGGTATTTCCTTACTAATTAAAAAATTTTCATTAAAAGCTAACAAATTTCAAAGTGGATATATATACCAATATGCTTTTGTGATGTTACTTGGCTTTTCTGCCTTATTAACTTTTTTAATCGTAAAATAATGAACTTTCCTATTCTCTCCTCTTTGATTTTATTACCATCAATCGGAGCTTTATTTTTATTTTTTACCAAGGGTAATAAAAAAAATAATTTTACTATTAAGTACGTTGCTTTATTTACTTCGGCTGTAAATTTTTTTTTATCTGTTTATTTATGGATATCATTTGACCCATCAACTTCTGATTTTCAATTTGTTGAAGAAAGAATTTGGATTGACGATTTTATAAATTACAAAGTGGGTGTTGATGGTATTTCTATACTATTTATTTTACTAACAACATTTATAACACCTCTTTGTATTATTTCTGTGAATAACTCAATTAAAGAGAGACTAAGTGAATTTTTAATAGCTGTTCTTATAATGGAGTCTTTTATGATAGGTGTATTCTGTTCATTAGACCTTGTTATTTTTTATTTGTTTTTTGAAGCAGGTTTAATTCCGATGTTTTTAATAATTGGAATATGGGGTGGTGCTAGAAGAGTCTATTCTGCGTTTAAATTTTTTTTGTACACTTTGCTTGGTTCAGTATTAATGTTAGTAGCCATAATTACAATATATTGGTTGAACGGAACGACAGATGTAGTCGAGCTTTATAATTCTGGAATTGATATTAAATATCAAAATCTTTTGTGGTTAGCTTTCTTTAGCTCTTTTGCAGTAAAAACCCCTATGTGGCCTGTCCACACTTGGTTGCCAGATGCTCATGTTGAAGCACCAACTGCTGGGTCTGTCTTATTAGCTGCTATATTATTAAAAATGGCGGGCTATGGTTTCATCAGATTTTCTCTTGGATTGTTTCCTGCTGCATCAGAGATTTTTACTCCATTGATTTATACTTTAAGTGTAATTGCAATTATTTTTACATCTTTAATAGCATTAATGCAGGAAGATATGAAAAAGCTAATTGCTTATTCATCAGTTGCACATATGGGTTATGTTACTTTAGGAATTTTTACGATTCAACAGCAAGGAATTGAGGGAAGTATTATTCAAATGATAAGCCATGGATTAGTTTCTGCAGCTCTCTTTTTGTGTGTTGGCGTTGTTTACGACAGAATGCATTCGAGACTTATTAATACGTACGGTGGAATTGTGAGCATTATTCCAAAATATTCAATTTTATTTATGTTATTTACTCTTGCAGCCTTAGGTTTACCAGGAACTAGTGGTTTTGTTGGGGAATTCTTAATTTTAATGGGTGCATTTAAGGATAATTTTTTGGTAGCTGTGATTGCCAGCCTAGGAGTAATTATTGGTGCCGCATATATGCTCTGGTTATATAAAAGAGTTGTTTTTGGTAAATTAGTAAATACTGATCTGAAACAGATGTTTGATTTAAATCGATCTGAGCTATTTATTTTATCTTGTTTAGCTTTGCCAATACTATTTTTTGGATTTTACCCAGATCCCCTGATTAATACAATTGAAGTATCCATCTCAGATTTAATTGATCAATATAACTTTAAATTAGCAAGTCAAATATAATGGAAAATTTACAATTAGTATTACCTGAGATATTTCTTTCATTATCGATAATGTTTTTATTAATATTTGGTGTTTTTAAAAAAAATAGCTCAAGATTAGTTCAGAGTCTTTCCCTGGCTGTTTTGATTGTAACTGCTGTTATTACATTCAATGAAACTATTGGAATTAATGAAACAAAATTATTTAATAACAGTATTATCATTGATTATTTGTCTTCATTAATGAAGATAATTACTTTGTTGGCTGCCTTTTTAGTTCTAATTATATCATCAAACTATCTTAAAACTTTCAAAATTTTTAAAATTGAATATCCAATTTTAATTTTAAGTTCTGTATTAGGAATGATGGTTATGATCAATTCTAATGACTTAATTGTATTTTACATGGGACTAGAACTTCAGTCATTAGCTTTATATGTATTAGCAACATTCAATAGAGATCAAATTAAATCCTCTGAAGCTGGATTAAAATATTTTGTTTTAAGTGCCTTATCTTCTGGTTTATTGCTTTATGGTTGTTCTTTAATTTATGGATTTACTGGTTCTACTAATTTTGATGTAATAGCTAGTCAACTAAATTCAGATGTTTATGCTTTGACATTTGGTATAGTATTTGTTTTGGTGGGGTTAGCGTTTAAAATTTCTGCTGTTCCGTTTCATATGTGGGCACCAGATGTTTATGAGGGTTCACCAACTTCTGTAACATTATTTTTTACAATGGTTCCAAAAATAGCAGCACTAACGGTGTTTATAAGATTTTTATATGTACCATTTCTAAATTTGATTGATCAGTGGCAAACAATTTTAGTTTTTTTATCAATCGCATCTATGCTATTTGGGGCTATTGCAGCTATAGGACAAACAAATTTAAAAAGGCTTGTTGCTTATAGTTCTATTGGACATGTTGGTTATGCTCTAGCAGGTGTAGCTGTAGGTACTAATGATGGAATTCAAAGCTCAATTATTTATATAACAATATATGTGCTTATGAACTTAGGATTGTTTTCATGTTTGTTAATGCTTAAGAGAGATAATCAGTATTATGAAAAAATAGAAGATTTATCAGGTTTATCTAAAAATCACCCAATGCTGGCAATATCATTACTTATAATTTTATTTTCATTGGCTGGAATTCCTCCTCTAGCGGGTTTTTTCGCAAAATTTTATGTTTTTAAAGCAGTCATTGAACAGTCAATGTATTTCCTAGCAATCGTAGGTTTATTATCAACAGTTGTCGCAGCCTTTTATTACTTAAGGCTAATTAAAATTATGTATTTTGATAAAGAAAAAGAAAAATATGATATAGACCATGGTTTTTGGTTAAAATTTTCTCTAACTACTTCCACATTATTAATTCTGATATACTTTATATTTCCAGGTCAACTAATAGAAGTTGTTTCTAGAATCAACATTATTTAATGAAATTCAAAATTTTAAGATTCAAAAGATTAAGAAGCACCAATGATACAGCTATAAGAATAATTCAAAATTCAAGTTTAAAGTATGGCATGATAATTGCTGAAAATCAAAGTCACGGGCGTGGACAATATGGTAAAAAATGGTTGTGTTTTAAAGGTAATTTATTTGTAAGTTTTTTTTACAGTCTAGAGAATTTAAATTTAACTTTATCTCAAATTACTAAACTAAACTGCTTGTTAGTTAAAAA
>CACPOY010000011.1 GCA_902635685.1 uncultured Pelagibacteraceae bacterium | reverse complement strand
TCATTGTTCCCATTTTTGCCAATTATTTTTAGATGTTTTTTATCTTCTTTTTTTTTTGAATTAAGAAAAACGTGTTTGCCATTCCATACCTTTAAAATTTTTTTTTTTATTAAATTTTTAGTAAATTTTTTAAATTCTTCAGTTTTTGGTGAAATATATTGGGTGCCATGATCAAAACCTGTTTTGCCTTTTATTCGTTTAAAAGATGCACGACCGCCCGGACCTCTTGCTTTGTCAAACAGAATTACTGAATATTTTTTATTTAGAAGATTTGCAATTGTGGATCCAGATATACCAGAGCCAATTATACAAAATTCGCTCATTTACCAGCAACAACCATTCCCTCTATTAACATGGTTGGTGAGTTAGTTGGATATTTAAACTCCAGATCATTTGCTAAGGTGATATTTTGAAACATATCTTTAAAATTACCTGCTATGGTAATTTCATTTATTGGATATTTAAACTCACCATTTTCAACCAAAAACCCTGTCGCTCCAACTGAATAATCTCCAGTCACAATATTACTCCCATGTCCTATAGTTTCTGTAATATAGAGACTTTTTGAATCTGAATTCAGTAAATCTTTAAAATTAATATTTCCATTTTCAAAATAAAGATTACTAGTTCCTCCACATCTTCCATTAGATTTAAGATTTAATTTTTTTCCATTGTATGTATCAAGCAAATAATGTTTTAAAATTCCTTCATCCGCTAGTTTAAGTGTGTCAGTCTTTACCCCTTCAGTATCAAAATTTCTTGAGCCTAATCCTTTGAGCATATCAGGTTTGTCAAATACATTAATTTTATCTGAGAATATTTTTTGATTAATTTTATCTTTTAGAAAAGAAGTTCCTCTTGATATTGCTGATGAAGAAATAGCGCTCGCAAAAGTACTTAATATTCCCTTAGCTATTCTTTTATCAAAAATTATAGCAATTTTTTCACTCCCGATTTTTTTTGGATTTAATTTTCTAATAGTTTGTTTAGCAGCTAGATTTCCTAATTTCTCTGCATCATCTAGATCTTTAAGAAAACATTTGCTAGAATATTCGTAATCTCTTTCCATACTTTTTTCATTTTTTGCAACCGTTACACTCGATGCTGTAAATGAGGATGTTTTGTAACCATCACAAAAACCTTCGCTATTAGCTAAAACAAAATTAGATTTATTTTGAGTAAAACTAGATTCGGTATTGACGATTTTTTTATCGTTTGAAGCAGCGGCCTCTAATTTTTTTAAATAATCTATTTTTTGATCATTCGCTATATGACTATCATCATAAAGATCTAAGTCTCTAACTTCTTTTGCTAATAAATCTTTGTCTGGTAAGGAATTGAATTCATCCTCAGGAGTATTTTTTGTAGTTTCGACACATTTTTCTATCAAAATATTCAAATTATCATTAAGCAAATTAGAGGATGATATTGATGATTTTTTTTTACCAATATAAGTCGTGATACTTATGCCTAGATCATCTGACCTGTTAGACTCATCTAATTTACTATTTCTAAAATTAACAGTTTCAGAAACCGAATTTTTTACAACAACACTTGAGTCTGTTGCACCTAATTTCTTGGCTAAGCCTAAACAATATGATGCTTTTTTCTCTAAAAATTCTTGATCTTTAACCATTTAAAGTTTTGTACCACCCACAGTCATCTTATCGATTAATATTGATGGTTGCGCAACACCTACTGGCACACCTTGTCCTGCTTTACCACATGTCCCAATACCAGGGTCCATCATCATGTCATTTCCCACCATGGAAACTTCTTTTAAAATTGAAGGACCATCACCAATTAACGTTGCACCTTTAATTGGCGATCCAATTTTACCGTCAACAATTTCATAAGCTTCAGTGCAATTAAATACAAATTTTCCAGATGTAATATCAACTTGTCCACCACCAAAACTAACTGCGAAAATACCTTTGTCGACAGCTTTAATCATTTCTTCTTGAGTCTGCTTACCGCTTAACATCATCGTATTTCTCATTCTTGGTAGAACTATATGTCTATAGTTTTCTCTTCTTCCACTTCCAGTAGATCTTGTTTTCATCAAACGTGCGTTTAGTCTGTCTTGCATAAAATTTTTTAAAATTCCATTTTCAATTAAAACCGTTTTTTCTGTCGGCGTTCCCTCATCGTCAATAGTAAGACTACCTCTTCTATTATCAATGGTACCATCATCAATAATTGTAACTCCTTCACTTGCAACTTTTTGGCCCATTAGATTATGAAATGCTGAAGTTTTCTTTCTATTAAAATCTCCCTCTAAACCATGACCGACAGCCTCATGAATTAATATTGCTGGCCATCCAGGTCCCAGAACAACCTTCATTTCACCTGCTGGCGCAGGTTTGCTCTCCAAATTCACTGATGCTATTCTTAAAGCCTCATCACAAACACTTTTCCAATTTTCATCTTTTAAATATGAGTCGTAAGATTGTCTTCCACCAACACCGTATACACCCGTTTCTTTTCTTCCATTTTTCTCAAGCATAACTGACACGTTAAATCTTATCAAGGGTCGAACATCTGACAAAGTCTCTCCACCACATCTAATTATTTCAACAGACTTTTGCTCTCCCAAAAAATTAGCTGTAACTTGTTTAACTTTGTCACCTTTAGATCGTAAATAATCATTTACATCGTTCAATATTTTAATTTTTTCATTAAGAGATTTTTGCTCAATCGGATTAATATTGTCATAATACTTTTTATTTGATTTAGGAATTTCATGATTGTAAGTACCTTTGGCAGATTTTAATGTAGACTTTAAATTTTCTGAAGATTGTTTTAAAGAGTTCTTGGAAATTTCATTAGAATGAGAATAAGCCACTACTTCATCAGATATAGCTCTAAAACCAAATCCTAAATCTGAATTATAATTTGAATTTTTGATTTTGTTATCGTCTAATAATATTGATTCAGATTTCGAATTTTCTAAATATAATTCACCATCATCACATTTTCGCAAAGTGTCTGAAATAATAGTTTCAGCCTCTTTTCTTGATAGGTCAGATTTTTCGAAGAAATTACTCATTAAATACATTAAATAGATTGTTTCATGGAATTTTCAACTAGAGTATTTTACGCATGTACATTTATAAGACAAATCAGTATTAAATCCTATAATTATGAAAGTTTATTTTAATAATTCTTGTAAAATTTGTAAGGCTGAAATTGATCTTTATAAAAAAGAAGAAATAAACGAAATTAATTGGGTTGATATTACAAACAATGAGTTAGCCGAAAAAGAAACCTCTAAAGATAGCAAACAGCTTTTAAGAAGACTTCATGTAAAAGATGGTGATAATGTTTTAGGAGGCGCAAAAGCATTTTTATTGTTATGGAAAAAAATGCCAAAATATAGATTTCTTTATAATTTTTTTAAGTTACCAATAATTTTCAATATATTTTCTGTAGTATATGAAATAGTAGCTTTTTTTCTTTATATTAAGAATAGAAAACAATTGAAAAAAACTAACTAAAGAAAAATAATAAAAATTTACTTAATAAAGACATAGAGGCTATAAACATTACTAAAACTATAGAATACATTAATAATACAATATTATTTTTTTTTCTTCTAAGTCTCACAAAATCTTTATCATCTAAATCTGACACATCTCTTTCTCCGATGACAGGATAATCGTAAGTAAATCTCCATGTACTATCACCAAGTCTTGGATCTAAGTTATTTAAATAAGTTATCCAAGCTATGATGTATCTAAAGACTAAATATAAAATTACAAAAAAAATAGACCCTAAAATCATAAGATATAATACCTAATTAAATCTTATTATTTAATTATTATTTTTGGCTCTTTTTCTAGCAATGAGTTGTGTTAAAGAGTCTACCATGGTGTCTGAGGCTTTAAAAATATCCACATTTCTAAACTCGTGGGAAAGATTTTTTTCTGGATTTGTTTTATCTTCTATGACAATTCCCTCATCCGGAGAATTATTTTTAATATAAATCAATAGTAACCATTCATCGTCTGATGACTCGTCCCATTTTATAAAAACTTCTCCAGTTTCAAATCTCCTATCTATACATCGAAAAATTGACATATCTCGTGTAATATGTCTTTTATTTAGTTGAAATACTAAACTGCTTGCACTTCTATAAAAACTTTCAAGTGCAAATTCAATTTTTTGTCTCGCTAAAGTATATTCCTTTTCTTTTTCTAATAAAGTTTCTCTATCTTCGTCACCTTGAAGCTTGACTCCTAGCGCTTCAACTCTCTCTTTGATTTTTTGATCCCGCAGTAATCTGTATTTTTCTTTAAGTTTGTCAATTCTCTCTTGTAATCCAGAATAATCTTCTCTTTTTTCTTTTAACGAAATTTTCTCAAGTTTTTCTAATTCCTTGACCTCTCTTATTCTAAATTTTTCAATTTGTTTATCTAATCTTAATTGTTTTAAAAATAGTTTTTGTTTTTCTGCTTGTTCTATCCTCAAAAGTGCTTGTTCTTTTCTTAAAAATAATTTTATGTCTTTAGTCCTTTGTCTTTCTAATCTTTCTTCTTCTTTAAGTGTTTGTTCTTTCAACTTTAATCTTAAAATTTCCTCGTCTTTTTTTCTTTCTGCTTCTTCTATTTTTTCCCTTCTTTCTTTTTCAATTTTTTCTATCTTAATTCTTCTTTTTTCATCAGTTTTTAATATCTTATAACTGGAAATAGTCTCTGAAATTTTGTCAAAAAAACCTTGAATATATTTTTCTAAATTTAAATTAAATTTAAAATTAAACTGGGGTTTGAGAGATAATTGAAATTTAACTAATTTTAAGATTAGGCTATCTTTTTGTTTTTTTTTTACTTGTGATTGATAATTTAATTTTTTAAATTTAATAGTTTTCTTTTTTTTGATAAATTTTGTTTTTTTCTTTTTTTTTGTACTTTTTTTTATTTTATTTACTTTTCTTTTAACTTTATTAACTTTATTTTTTTTCTTAGTTTTTGTTTTTTTTTTTGATTTTTTATGCTTTTTTTTCATTATTAAAGAAAGCCAATTCTATCAATAATTTATTGATAAATATAGTCTCTAGTAACAGGAGTTGATTGATAATTTTTCGTAAGTTGAAATTGATATACAACTTGATCACCCCATTTAAATGCCATTTCACAACCTGTTAAGTAAAACTCCCACATCCTAAAAAATTTTTCATCAAACATTTGTGTGATCTTTTGTTTGTTTTTAATACAATTTTCTTTCCAATGTCTTAATGTGTGAGAGTAATGAAGTCTTAGAACCTCTATATCTGTAACGATAAGGCCCGCTTTTTCAATTGGGTTGGTAACTTCACTTAAACTCGGTGTATACCCACCAGGAAAAATATATTTTGTTATCCAGGGATGTGGGTCTCGAGGAGGATCAACAGATCCGATGGTATGTATCAATGAAACACCATCATCTTTTAATAAATTTTCAATTTGATTAAAAAATTTTTTATAAAATTTTCTTCCTACATGCTCAAACATTCCAACACTTACTATTCTATCAAATTTTTCTTTAAGTTCTCTATAATCCATCAATCTAAATTTTACTTGATTTTCTAAATTCATTTCTTTTGATTTTTTTTCACAAAAATTAAATTGATTTTCTGATAAAGTAATTCCAGTAACCTCACAACTTGCACTTTTTGCTATATCAAATGCTAATGAACCCCAACCACAACCTATGTCTAAAACTTTTTGATTTTTTTTAATATTTAATTTTTTTATAATATGTTGAATTTTATTATTTTGAGCAACTTCTAAACTATCAGTCTCTTTTTTGAAATAAGCACATGAATATTGTCTCTTTGGATCTAGAAATAAATCATATAAATCATCAGAAATATCATAATGATGGGAAACATTCATTTTAGATTTTTTAATAAAATTAAAATTTGTTAAGTATCTGTAAGATCCTCTAAGTCTATTTATTATGTAACTAAAAAAATTCAAAGGCCCTCTTCCGAAATTCATTAATGCTAAATCTAAAAAATCACTTAAATTTCCATTTTCTATAATCAAATCTCCTTTTGTGTATGCCTCACCGAAATATAAATCGGGATGTAACAAAAGTTTATAATGAAGCTTTTTATTCAAAAGTTTTATTTTCATAGGCTGTTCCCCAGGATTGCCTATTATATAATCTTTCGAGTCAGCATCAGTTAAGATGAAACCACCTTTTTTAAAAATTTTATTTAAGAAACTTGCAAGATACATCTTATGCTGCGAGAGGTGGTTTATTCGTAAAATTTAAATTTTTCAAAGCTTCAATTAAATTTTTTTGATCACTTTGATTTAAGATACTTAAGGGCGGTAGAACATTTTTATAAATTTCATTTTCTTGAGAACAAAAAGTATGTAAACCTGAAATCAAATTATATTTATCAAAAATAGCTCTTACCTCGCATAATTTTTTATTATTTAATTGTTTTGCACCTGAAAAAAAATCGTCATAAACTTTTCTTGAAAGCGCTGCTGTTACATTACACGTAGCTGTTATTATACCCGAACATCCCAATTCTAAACCTTTTAATAATTTAAGTTCAGAACCAGGAAAGATAGAAAAATTCTTTAATTTTAAATTTTCATATAAGTTATAAGAACTGTCTTTAACCCCTACGATTTGATCGGGAAACCTTTTAACAAGCTCATTGACACATTTGATGCTAAATTTGTATCCAGATAATTTCTCAAAATTGTAAAGAATAATTTTACATTCAGGAACGGCCTCTATAATTTTTTTGTAAAACTCCATGACCTCAGTATCACCATATTTATAATAGGCTGGTGGCATTATTAAAAATTTGTTGAAATTTAAAGAGCTCGCAATTTTAATTAAGTTAATAGTTTCACTAAGGGAATTTAAACCAGTACCAATTAGGTGTTTGTCTTTATATTTGCTCTCTGAGAGTTTATTTAATAAGTTGATTTTTTCTGAAATTGAAATTAATTGTGCTTGTCCGGTACTACCAAATATTGCTGTTCCATGACAACCTTGATCAATAAGGCTTTCCGCATGATTGATTGTTTTTTCGATATTAAGACTTAAATCTGGATTGATAACAGACATTGTAGCAGCAAAAATTCCACTTATTTTTGTCATAATAAAATTTTATGTAAAAAGTATAGTTATAAAAGTTTATAAATACCATATGAAAATATTAGCAGTACAAAGTAGAAAGGGTATTGGTGATAATATTATTTTTTTACCCTTTATTAAGGCATTATCTGACAAATTCAATTCGCCTATAAGTTTACTTGTTAAAAAAAATTCTAAAGCTGATCAATATTTATATCAAACAAGTTATATTGACAAAATAATCTTTTTGGAAAGGGATAACGAAATCAAAAATAGACATGATGGTCTTTTAGGAAGTTTAAATTTAATTAAAGATATTAAAAAATTTAATTTTGATAAAATTATCATTTTTAATTCATCTCTAAGATACAATTTAATTGCAAAATTTTCAGGGATTAAAGAAGTGTTTCAATATCCTTTATTCCAAAAAAAACAACAACACATAACTGAAACTCCGAAAAAATTTATAAAAGAAAAATTTGAATTAACGGTTAAAGATGATCCAGAGATAGAAATAGATGATATGATAGCTCAAGAAACGATTGAAAAATTTCAAATTGATAAAAAAAAAATTAATATCCTTTTAGGAATAGGGGGCTCTGGTCCAACTAAAAGAATTCCTGCTAATACTTTTATTAAAGTGATTGATAAAATATCAAAAATAAAAGATTGTAAATTTTTTCTTGCAACAGGAAAAAACGAAGAAGAACAAGTTATTTTACGTGATATTTTAAGATCAGAATTTAGTGGTCTTTGTAAACCATTAGACAATTTTTCACTCAGAGAAATAATGCCATTAATAAAAAATTGCAACTTATCAATCTGCAATGACACTAGTTTTAGTCATTTATCTGCAGCACTTGGTGTAAAGACTATAACTTTAATGGCAGACACACCATTAATTTATGGTAATTATAGCTCGAAGATGTTTCCAATAATCCCTGATGGAGAAGAGACAGTCTCACATAATACTTTGGGTAAAGAAAAAATTAGTTCTCAAAAAATATTTGATAAATTTATAGAAATTATCAATTAGGAAATATCTTTTAATACAATATCTTTTGCCTCATTTACTATTGAAGATAATCGAGAAGTTTCTGGTGAAACGTCAGGGTGGATTTTTTTTTGGATTTTAACATAAGCTTTGTTTACATCTTCTTTTGTGATTTTTTTATTCATATCTAAATTTAAAATTTTATATGCTTCTGAAACTGAGATAGATGAGACATTATTTGAATTTGATTGATTAAATGAAAATCTTCCAGATCTTCTTAAAGTTTGAATTAATCTAAAGAGCGATATTATTTGAAAAATAGACATTCCCTTTAATTTTAAAAGCGCCAAACTAGCTAGCGTAAGGGGCAAAGTTAATAAAAATTTGCCACCAATAGCAAATAAAACTGATAGAATTATTAATCCAATAATTATCAAAAACCTTAAGGTTTTTGATATTTTTTTAGACGAAATATTGGTGATAAATTTCAACAGAAAATAAAAAATAGTCAATATTAATACTGTATAAATTATTATATTCATATAATCCTTCTCGATTATGAAAGTACCACATCTTAGAAAAAAACCAGAAATAAAATCTTGTCACAACACTACATGGGAAGACAATTATAGCTGGATACATCAAAAAAATATTTTAGAGGTTTTAAAAGACAAAAATAAATTAGACCCTGAGGTTAAAAGATATTTAAACGAAGAAAATGAGTACACCAATCATCATCTAAAAGACACAAAGGATTATCAAAAAAAATTATTCGATGAAATTAAAGCACGAATTAAACTCGATGATGAGTCTTTACCTTTTAAAGATCATACCTTCGAATACTGGACAAAGACAACTTCTGAAGGAAATTACTCTATTAAATTAAGAAAAAAAATAGGTACAAATGAAGTTGAGGAAATATGGAACGGAGATAAAGAAAAAGAAAAATTAGGTGTAGAATATTTTGGTATTGGAGATCTTGAGGTAAGTCATAATGATGAATATTTAGCTTACTCTCTTGATATTAAAGGATCAGAGTACTTTTCAATATTTATCAGACAGATAGCTAACAATAAAATAATCTCTAAAGAAATCACCGACACATCCGGAAGCATACTTTTTAGCCTGGATAACAAATATATTTTTTACTCAAAATTGGACAAAAATCACAGAGCAAGAAAAATTTTTAGACACGAGATAGGAAATTTTCAAAATACCGATGAACTAATTTTTGAAGAAAAAAGTGATGCTTTTACAGTTGGAATAGCTTTAAGTTCAGATGAAAAATACTATTTTATCTCAACTTCTGACCACAATACTTCAGAACAATATTTCTTCAAAGCCGATGAAAAAAAACCTAAACCAAAACTGATAAAAAAAAGAAAAAAGGGTATTTTATACTCTGTTAATTCTTGGGATAATAAATTTTATAATCATACGAATGAAGAGGCAGAAGATTTTAAAATAGAAATTTCAGAAAGTCTTGAAAATCAAAAATGGAAATCTTTTATAAATCCAAAAAATGAGGTTTTAATTGGAAGCTGTATCTTTTTAAAAAATTGGATAATTCGATCTGAAACATCTAACGCGTTAGATAGATTATTCGTAAGACATATATCAAAAGAGTCAGAGGAAGAATTAATTATTTCAGATGAAAAAGTTTGTGTTCCAAATATTTCTTTACGGCAAAAAGATAGAGATACTGATGAAGTTTATATTGGTTACTCAAGCCCAAAAACTCCGTCGCGAGTTTACTTGTATAATCTCTCAAAAAAAACTAAAAAATTGGTTAAAGAGCAGATAATTCCCTCAGGACATAATCCTAACGATTACGTTGTTGAAAGAATTGAATTTAAATCTCATGATGGAAGATTAGTGCCTCTTACTATAACCAGGCATAAAAAAACGAAGCTAGATGGATCAGCTAATTTGTTACTATACGGATATGGTTCTTATGGAAATTCAATGAGTCCAAGTTTTTCCTCAACACGATTGAGCTTAATAGATAGAGATATAATTTGGGCAACTGCACATATAAGAGGTGGCATGGAAAAAGGTATGAAATGGTGGAAAGAAGGAAAGCTTACTAATAAAAAAAATACTTTTGAAGATTATGTATTTGCAGCAAAATACTTAATTAAAAATAAATATTCTAGTCAAGGAAAAATAATTGGTATGGGTGGATCTGCTGGAGGATTATTGATGGGTGCAGTGGTTAATCAAGCTCCAGAATTATTTCTAGGAATTATAATGGCAGTTCCTTTTGTTGACTCTTTAACTACTAATTTAGATCATTCTTTACCTTTAACAATTGGAGAATTTGATGAATTTGGAAACGCAAAAGATAACAAAGAACATTTTGATTATATATTTTCATATGCTCCTTATAACAATATTAAAAAAATGGATTATCCTCACATTTTAATCACGACAAGTTTAAGTGATAATAGAGTATTATTTGATGAACCAACAAAGTTTACTGCAAAACTCAGAGATTTTAAAACTGACAATAATTTATTACTTCTAAAAACAGAAATGAGCGCGGGTCATGGTGGTAAATCTGGAAGAGATGGTGCTATAGAGGAAATTGCATTGGATTATGCATTCGCATTAAAGATATCGAAAAAAATTTGATAATCTGGCCTTGAAAAAAAATAATTAGTAACCAAATAAGTTTTGTAAGTCGCCTAATGGGGCTTACATAAATTAACTTGCTTAATATAAGGAGGAAAAATGACAAGTAAGGACTTATCTATATTTAATTCTCTTAGGCCTTTTTCTATTGGTTTTGATGATATGTTCGACCAATTTGAAAATATGCTAGGGAATGGTGCCTTGACTATGCAGTCAAACTACCCGCCATATAACATCAGAAAAACTGGAAAGGATAATTATGCTATAGAATTAGCTTTAGCTGGTTTTAACAAAAAAGATGTTGAGGTTGAGTTTGAGGATAATTTATTAACAGTAAGAACAAAACAGGTTAATAAATCTGAGGACAATAACACAGATGGTGAGATCATTCATAAAGGTATTTCTCAAAGACAATTCGCGCGATCATTTACTATTGCTGATGATGTAAAAGTTAATGGTGCTGAACTTAAAGATGGTCTTTTGACAATATCTTGTGAAAGAATTGTTCCAGAGCATAAGAAGAAAAAACTTATTGATATCAAATAAATAGACCTTGCTTGCGGAGATAACTTCTCCGCAAGTAATTTTTAAAAACATCCATTAGAAACAAATCCAATTACAATAGAATTAGAATTTATTTCAAATCTTCTCTCACATGGTATCCCGTACTTTTTAGTATTATATACTAAAATTAAATTTCCTTTTTCGTTTTTAAAATCTTCACTAGGAGCACCTAATTCCATTTTTAGTAAACCGGATGTTTTACCAATGTATTTAGTTAATTTTTGATTCTCTTTTTCAACAATCTCATCAGTTTTATTTTTAATAGTCTGACAGGCTGAGATAGTAAAAGACAAAACTAAAATTAAAATTATAGGTTTGAGATTTCTCATTTAAACATGATAACAAGTAGAACAAACTATAAATATAAACTTCTTAGTTGTATTGTGTGAATAAGATAATAATTTACCGGGAATTTTTAGCGAGAATCAAATACTTAGAACAAATATAGGAGGAAAAATGTTAGAAAAATATTTTAATTATAAAAAACATAAAACGAATTTTAAAACAGAAGTAATTGCCGGAGTTACAACTTTTTTAACTATGGCATACATAATGTTTTTAAATCCTTTCATACTATCAGGAGAATTTGCTGGTCCAGAAAAGGGTTTTTTTGATTTTGGTGCAGTCTTTACTGCTACTATTGTGGCCACTGCTCTCGCGTGTTTCATAATGGCCTTTTACGGTAAAACTTGGCCAATTGGTTTAGCCCCAGGAATGGGAATTAATGCTTTTGTTGCATTTGGTGTAGTTGCAGGTATGGGTTACACTCCTCAAGCAGCTTTAGGAGCTGTTTTGGTTGCAGGTGTTCTATTTTTGATTATTTCTTTAACACCAATACGAGCATGGTTAATTAATTCTATCCCAAGAAGTTTAAAATTAGGAATTGGAGCTGGAATTGGTTTGTTTTTAGCAATTATTGGTCTTGAAATAATGGGAGTAGTTGCAGACCATCCTGTTACATTAGTCACTTTAGGAGATATAAAAAATCCACTCATTATTTTAGGTTGTCTTGCCTTTGTATCAATGATTGTAATGGAAAAACTAAATATTAAAGGAAATATTATTATTGGTATCATAGTCTTTAGCATTATTGCTTGGGCGTCTGGCCTTGCAAAATTCAATGGTGTAGTTGGAAGTATACCGCCAATGACTTACCTAATGGATTTTGATTTAACTGCAGCATTTACTGCTGGAATGTCCACGGTTATATTTACTTTATTATTTATAGACTTTTTTGATACGGCTGGAACTTTAACATCAGTTGCCAATGTTGCAGGTAAAGTTGATAAAAAAGGCAAGGTCCAAGATATTGAAAAAGCGATGATGTCAGACAGTGTTGGAACTGTAGCAGGTGCATTGATGGGTACTACCACAGTTACAAGTTATGTAGAGTCTGGAGCAGGAGTAAAAGCTGGCGGCAGAACTGGAATGACTTCCTTAGTGATAGGACTTTTATTTTTAGCTTGTTTATTTCTTTCTCCTTTAGCTACAAGCCTTCCTAAAGAGATAGATGGCGCAGCTCTACTATATGTTGCTGTTTTATTTGTTAGAAATATCACTGACATAGAGTGGGACGATATTGCTGAGTCAGCTCCAGCAGTTTTAGCCATGATATCAATGCCTTTGACATATAGTATAAGTAATGGAATTGCTTTAGCATTTATTTCTTATGCTTTAATCAAAATATTTACTGGTAAATTTTCAACAACTTCACCAGCAATTTGGGTTATTGCTATCTTAAGCTTCATAAGTTTTATTGTAGCTTAAAGAGTTTAAAAAAAGGGCTAGTTTTACCTAGCCCTTTTTATTTTTTTCTATAATTTTTTTTATAGATATTTCTTCATAGTGCTCTGTTGGTTGAACGATCCAGGGATCAGAGTTCAATTTTATAGGACAAAAATCTGGTTCAAATGTTGATGATTTTTTTTTCCACAAACATGCAGTTTTTACCTCTTTAATGAAGTCTTTTGTTGGGCCATAGTTTTTTAACCATTCAATACTTTTATTAAGAGTTAATCCTGTGTCAGATAAATCATCAATTAAAAGTACTCGTTTAAAATCCTCATTATTTGCTAAAGAACTTATTTCCCTCGCAAACATTAATTCTCCCTGTTTATCTTCGGTACCTTTTCCAGAGTAACTTTGAATTACTATATAAGCAATTGGTAATTTAAGAATTCGTGACAAAATATCTATAATGGGTGCGGCTCCTCTCATTATGCCAACAAGCACTGTTGGTTTATAATTTTGATGTATAAGTATTGCTAATTTTTCAACAATCTTGTTATATTCTTCAAAGGTGACTATTAATTTATTTGTCATTAAAATTTGGTATCACAAAAAAAAAATTAAAAAAGGAGAATTATGAAGGGTTATTGGGTTTGTATATATGAAAAAATCAATAATTTAGAAAAACTTAAGGAGTATGCGGGCAAAGCTAAGCCAGCTATAGAAAAATTTTCTGGTAAATTCTTAGTTAGAGGTGGAAAAAACAGAACTAATGATGGAGTTGAGTCGCCCAGAACAGTTGTAGTTGAGTTTCCAGATTATGATACTGCCGTAAAGTGCTACGATTCAACAGACTATCAAGAAGCTCATAATATTTTAAAAGGTCATGTTGTAAGACATCATCAGCTTGTCGAGGGTAATTAATACTGTATCGGCTCTGGATCAATACTACGCCAAAGATACCAGGTTGCGACTGAACAATATGGTGAAAACCTTTTATTCAATAAATTGATAAATGTATCTGGTGGTAAATAATTCTTATTATAATTTTTTGAAATTGCTCTTAATAAGCCTATGTCTTGAATTGGCCAAATGTTTGGTCTGTTGTAAGTAAATAATAATATCATCTCAGCAGACCATCTCCCAATTTGTCTTAATTTAGAAAGATAAATTATCGCCTCTTCATCATTCATGCTGGTAATAAGTTTTGGGTCAAAGCTCTTATCTAATATTTGTTTAGATAAGCTTTTTATTCCGTTAACTTTTTGTTTACTTAATCCACAACTTTTTAATTGAATTGAAGATAACTTTTTTACTGTTTTTGCGTTGATTTTGTTCTTACATTTTTTTTTAAATTTTAGAAAGACTGAATTAGCGGCTGCTACACTTATTTGCTGTCCAATTATACTCTTGCATAATGAAAAGAAAATATCTCTTCTAGACGTTAATATTGTCTCTGTTGGACTTTGATATCTTTTGATTAATTTTGCCATAACTTTATCTTTTTGGGATAAATACTTTTTTGCTTTATTCCAATATTTAGGAACATTAGTCATTTAAAGGCTCAGGGGTAACAACTTTCTTTTTGTAAATCTCTCTTCTAAAAATTATTAATGTTGAAATTATTACTAAGAAAGCTCCAAAAAGTGTTTTGATTGTTGGAATTTCATCCCAAATTAAATAGCCAAAAAATATTGCAAAAACTAACGCCAAATATTTAAGTGGAGTAACAAGTGAGACCTCTGAGTACTTATAGGACTGACTTAACCACAAATTAGCAACTCCACCAAAAATTCCAACAAAAGATAATAAAACCAAATGATTAAAACTTGGCATCACCCACCCTTGTGGAATAGTGAAAAAACTTAGTATCATAATTGATAAAGAGAAATAAAAAGAAATTAACCATACTGGTTCAGTTGAAGAGAGTTGTCTGATTGTTATTGCTACATAAGAAAGTCCTAAACAAAAAATTATTGGAAAGATATAATAGATATTTAACTCACTTATTCCCGGTTCTGTTATAATCAAAATTCCAATGAAACCTATAATCACTGCTAGCCATCTAAAAATACCAACTTTTTCACTTAATAAAAAAATTGAAAAGATTGTAGTAAATATCGGTGCTGCAAAAGATATACTTACAACTGTTGCTAAGGGTAATTCTCGCAATGCAATAAATATTGATACTAAAGCAATTAATCCAGAAGTGCATCTTAGCAAATGTAAACCTGGTCTCTTAGTCTGATAAAAATTATGGAGCCTTTCCTTTGGAATAATAAAAAAATAAAAAATTATTCCAAAAAAGCCTCTAAAAAACAACACTTGCCCAATTGGATAATCAACAGACCATTTGACTATAATATCCATTAAAGAAAAGGCACAAATGGACATAAACATGTACAAAAAACCCAATTGATTTTTACTAAGCATATGAATAATTTGTAAATTAATTTATTTGATAATCAATGGAAATAGCAGTTTTAGCACTTGGATGTTTTTGGGGACCAGAAATTAAATTTAGTAAAATTGAGGGAATTATTAAAACAGAGGTTGGTTATTGTGGTGGCGATAGCCCTACAACTACTTATAAAGAAGTATGTACCGGTAAAACAAACCATGCTGAAGTTGTCAAACTTGATTTTGATGAAAAAATTATAAGCTATGAAAAGATTTTGAAAATTTTTTTTCAAATTCATGATCCAACTACTTTGAACTCTCAAGGACCAGATTTTGGTACACAATACAGAAGTGAGATTTTTTACTTAAATGATAAACAAAAAATTATTGCTGAAGAGGTGTTGAAAGATACAAATGAAAGATTATCAGGAAAAGTTGTTACAAAAATTTCTTTACTTAAGAATTACTGTACAGCCGAGGAATACCATCAAAAATATTTAGAAAAAAGATAAAATGTCTTTGGTAGAAACAGACTGGCTAGATAAAAACCTTAATGACGTCAAAATAATTGATTGTTCGTGGCATATGCCCCAAACTAAAAGAGTTGGTTTTGAAGAATATAAAAAAATGCATATTCCAAATGCAGTTTTTTTTGATTTAGATAAAAATTCAAAAAAAAACACTAGCTTACCTCATATGATAGTAGAAAAAGCAGAATGGGAAAAAATAGTATCTAAAATGGGAATTAAAAATGATGATGAAATCATCATTTACGATAACTCTGATGTTATTAGCTCTTGTAGATGTTGGTTTAATTTTATTTATTTTGGACACAACGCTGAAATGGTCCATGTTTTAAATGGGGGATTAAAAAAATGGATAAAAGAAAAAAGAAAAATTACTAGGGATTTAAAGAATATTGAAATAAGTGAATACAAAGGATT
>CACPOY010000010.1 GCA_902635685.1 uncultured Pelagibacteraceae bacterium | reverse complement strand
AAAATAAAAAAGATCTTCAAGTCATTTTTGATGCTTATATAAAAGACAGTCAAGAAATAGAGATTGTTTTCTCATGTGGATCTGGTGTTACTGCATGTGTTTTGGCACTAGCTTATTCTTTAATAAATGATAAATATCGTCCATGTATTTACGATGGTTCTTGGGCTGAGTATGGGAAAATTTAAACGAATATGAAAAGATCTACAAAAATTATTTCTATTATATCAATATTCTTTTTGATTATAGCAACTGTAATAATTGCGAGAGCAATGATTGGTAACCACTTCAAAAAAAAATTCAGTAAACAACCACCCCCGGGAATAATAGTTACCGAGGTAAAAAAACATGAATTCTCTGAAAAAATAGAAACTTTTGGTACCGCAGTTTCAAAAAGATCTAAAACTTTTAAAATCAAGAAAGAAGATCTATATGAAGATTTGAAATTCAAAGATTTTGTAAAAGAGGGTGATACTTTAATAAAACTTAAAAGTGGAAATATCTTAGCTCCTTTTGATGGTGTGCTGGGATATACTGGCTTAACTGAAGATATACTTGTTTCTGACAATATATTTATAATAACGCTAGATGATAATTCAACAATCTATTCAGATATAAAAATTCCTGAAAATTATTCTGCTTCTATTCAAAGAGGGTTGCCTGTAGAAGTGAAGATTTCAAGTTATAAAGATAAAATTTTTCAAGGTGAAATAGATTTTGTCTCAAGTAGAATAAATGCAGATACAAGAAGCTTGTTATGTAGAATTAAAATAGAAAATGAAAATTTAGAATTAATTTCAGGATCTTTATTAGAAGTAAGTATTAAATTTAATTTAAGAAGTTCTGTTGGGGTGCCAGATACGAGTATTATGGTAGAAGGTGATAAATCTTTTGTCTATAAAATTTCAGACAAAAATATTGCAAATAAAATAAATGTGGCTACAGGAATAAGATCTAATAAAAATATTGAAATTATCTCTGGATTAAATGAAGGAGACATTATAGTGGCAGAAGGTCTAAAAAAAGTCCGACCTAAAGGGAAAATTAAACCTATAAATAAATAAATGTTCATCACTGAATTAAGCATTAAAAGACCGACCGTATCCTGGGTAATGTCTCTAATTTTAATTGTTTTTGGTTTATTCGTTTTTTGGAAATTGCCTGTCAGAGAGCTACCAAGTGGTATCCAGCCACCTGTTGTTCAGGTGCAAGTTGATTACAAATCTGCTTCAGCTTCTATTGTTGATCAAGAAATAACTCAAGTAGTAGAAGATGTCATTGGTGGTGCAGAGGGTATAAAAAATATAGATTCTAAATCAGAGAATGGCAGAAGCACAATAAATATTGAGTTTGACACTAGCATAGATTTAGATAACGCAGCAAACGATATTAGAGAGCGTGTGGCAAGAATTGCTGACAATCTTCCCTCTGAGTCTAATCCTCCTCAAATATTGAAAAGAGCAGCAGGATTTACAACAACAATGTGGTTATCTTTGTCATCATCAACTTGGAGCGATTTAGAATTGGGAGATTATGCTGAGCGTTTTTTAATCGACCAATTTTCCAGTGTAAAAAATGTTGGTAGAATAAGAATTGGAGGATTAAGAGAGCTGAGTATCAGAGTATGGGTTGATCCAATTAAATTAGCAGCAAATGACCTCACAATACAAGAAGTTGAAATTGCATTACGTGGGGAAAATATAAGTCTACCAGCCGGAACGCTAGAAGCGGATAACATCGACCTTACTCTAAATTTAGATAAATCTTACAACGATATTGAGTCCATTAAACAATTGCCTATAAAAAAAAATGACAACAAGGTTATTTTATTATCAGATGTTGCAAATGTAGAATTTGGCCCAGTTTCGGAAAAAACTCTTTTTAAAGCTCAAACAAAAGATCAAATAAATTTAAAAACTGTTGGAATAGGTATTTATGCAAAAAGTGGGGCTTCCACAGTTGAGCTTTCAAAAAATGTTAAAAAAAAAATTATTGAGGTTAGAAAATCTTTACCTGAAGAACTAGATTTAAGAGTCTCGTTTAATAGGGCAAATTATGTTGAAGAGGCTATTGAAGAAGTTTATAAAACCTTAATAATTGCTTTTGTTTTAGTTGTATTAATAATTTACTTATTCTTAGGAAACCTAAAAGCAGTAGTGGTACCTGCTATTGCTTTACCTGTTAGTTTAATAGCTTCATTTTTAGGACTTTATATATTTGGATTATCAATAAATATTTTTGTCCTCTTAAGTTTTATCCTAGCAATAGGCATTATTACAGACGACTCGGTAATTATGACAGATGCAATATATAGAAGGATTGAAAACGGAGAAACACCTTTGGTTGCAGCATATAGAGGTTCTAAACAAATTTCATTTGCGATAGTAGCCACAACTTTAATTTTGGTAGCTGTTTTTTTACCTCTGATTTTTATAGAAGGTATAACAGGAACGTTATTTAAAGAAACTGCTATCGCGTTGTCTTTTTCAATTATTATATCCTCTTTCGTAGCATTAACCTTATCACCAATGCTTGCAAGTAAATTTTTATACAAGAAAAAATCTAAGAAAATTTTTATTCAGAAGTTTGATAAAATTTTTTCTAGTTTTACCAATTTTTATGAGGATTCATTGGAAATTGTTATAAATAAAGCCAAATCAGTTGGTGTCTTTATTATATTTATAATGATCATATCAGCGTTATTATTTAGTTTCTCAAAAAAAGAATTGCTACCTATGGAGGACCGTGGGGCTTACTTAATTATTGGAGCAACAGATGAGGGAAGTTCATTTGAATATACTCAAGAACAAGCTCAAAAGGTTGAAGCAAGGTTGCTTCCGCTCCTCCAAGCTGAGAATAGTCCATATTCAAGATTTATAATGAGAGTTCCGGGTTTTGGAAATTCTGCTAACTCATATAATAGTTTTATCATTATTGCTCTCCTCGATGACTGGAAAAAAAGGGAAAAAAGTCAGCAAGTTGTCCTTCGAGAAGCAATTGGAAAAATTGTAACCTTACCACAGGCTTTAGCATTTCCTATATCACCTCAATCAATAAGAGTATCCAATTACAACAAACCCGTTCAGATGGTAATCTATGGAAATACTTATGATGAACTAGAGTTAATTCAAAAAAGAGTGATTAGAGCACTCAGATCTAATAAAAATCTTTCCAGAATTGAGTCAGATTACAACCGGAATAAACCTGAAGTTAAATTAATTGTTAACAAAAATAAGGCTAAAGATCTAGGAGTTTCAACTAAAACAATCGGTGAAACGCTTGAGACTTTATACGGTGGTAAAAAGATCACAACCTTTAATAAGTTAGGCAAAGAATACCCAATAATTGTTCAGCAATACATATCTGATAGAAGAAACAAAGATGGAATTTCTAAGATATTTGTGCGTTCTGAAACAAACTCAAAACTGATTTCAATGGCAAACCTTATAAGTTTTAAAAATGAAGGAACTGCTAAGCAATTGGCTCGATATAACCGACAAAGAGCAGTGACTATCTCTGCAAACATAAATGAAGGCTATACTTTAATCGAAGCAATAAAGTTCTTTGAAAATGTAATAGCTGATATAGCCCCAAAAAATCAAATTACCTGGAAGGGAAAATCAGAGGAAATCAAGGAAACAAGTAATGAATTATTTCTGATATTTGCTTTAGCCCTGCTGACTGCTTATTTAGTAATGGCTGCAACATTCAACTCTTTTATACATCCATTTATAATAATACTGACTGTCCCATTGGCTATTTTTGGAGGACTAGTATTTATTCTTTTTTTAAATAGTTCAGTGAATATTTTTTCTCAAATCGCTTTAATCATCCTAATAGGCATTTCAACAAAAAATAGTATTTTAATTGTCGATTATGCTAATCAAATAAGAGTTACAGGAAAAAATATTATTTCAGCAGTTAAAGAAGCGTGTTTAATAAGATTTAGACCTATAATAATGACATCTTTAAGCACAATGATCGCGATGTTACCTTTAGTAATTGGAAATATTGGTCCAGGTGCTGGTGAAGGCTCTAGGTTGGCAGTAGGCTCAACAATCTTGGGAGGAATGATAATTTCAACATTTTTTACTTTATATGTGACACCAACAATGTATCTAGCTTTAGCAAAAAATACCAAAAGAATTGACTCAGTTGATTTAGAGCTAAAGAAAGAATTGTTTAAAAAATAATATATTTATTCTTATTAAGATTATTTTTACATCCGGACAGTTGTTTTTTATAAATATTAGATTGTTTCTCTACTTTTTTGGCTAATCCAATCACTTTTTTATTTTTTTTATAATATTTATAATTTCCCCATCCCTCATGATAAGCAAGATACTGTCTAAATGCATCTTTTTTTGAAATTTTTAGAATATTCTCAGTTTTATTTGTATACCATCCAATAAAATCAACACTATCCTTAAATCTTGCTCTTGTTGCAAATTTATTTCCTGTTTCTTTTTTATACTGTTCCCATGTCCCCCTAACTGCCTGTGAATATCCAAATGAGCTAGAAGGTCTTTTAAAAGGTATTACTTTAAAAATTTTTTGTCTTGGCGGCTTAGCTAACCAGTCAAAATCAGACTCCATTTTAATAATCGCTAATTGAATATATATTGGTGTACCCCATTCTCTCTCTACCTTTTTGGTATGTTTATACCAAAGATATCTTTCATTAAAAATAGAACAGCTATTAGCTGTATTATTCGGTATTGATGAGCATCCGGTTAGTATAAATATAATTAAAATTAATAATTTATTTTTTAAAATAACCATATTTCTTTATAAGAATATTACTTATAATTACAATAAAGACACCTAATAAATTTCCTAATAAATCTGACCACTCAAAGCTTCTCTCTGGAATAATTAAATGAAATGTTTCTAAGATAATCGAAAGAAAAATTAAATAAATCACTAATAAACTAATATGTTTTTTTTTTATAAAACTTAAAAAACCCATTACTGAAATTAAAGTAAAGACATAAAAGTGATTCGAGGATATAAAAAAATCTGATGTTAGTTGTGGTTGAATATTCTTATTATCATATATAATTATCCCTAATAAACTTCCAGGAAAAAGGTACAAAAATATCATAATAACGTTTAAAAAATAAAAAATTATTTTAAATTTTGAAAAAAAATTAGTCATTTAATTATATAGTTTTATTTATAAATATATCTTAAAAATAACAACATGAGTTTTTTAATACTAGTGAGACATGGTCAAAGTGTTTGGAATCTTGAGAATAGATTTACTGGCTGGGTAGATGTTGATCTTACAAAAAATGGAATGTTAGAGGCTGAAAAAGCAGGTTCTTTAATAAAAAGTAAAAATATTAAAATTGATAATTATTTTTCATCTCTACAGTTAAGAGCAAATAATACTTTAAAAATAATACAAAAAATTTTAAACGATGAGGGTGATTTCCCTAGAGCTTGGCAACTAAATGAAAGACACTACGGAGCCTTAACCGGTCTAAATAAGCTAGAAATGGCTCAACAAATTGGTAAAGATAAAATATTTGAGTTTAGAAGATCGTGGGAATCAAAACCTGAACCACTAGATAAAAAAAGCCCTTATCATCCTTTTAATATTGAAACTTACAAAAATATACCGAAGAAAATAATTCCAGACACTGAATCATTGAAAGATACATATCAAAGGGTTCTTGAGTACTTTCATAAAGAAATTGAAAAAAAACTTTTAAATAGAAATGTATTAATTTCAGCTCATGGCAATTCAATAAGAGCATTATGTAAGTATTTGTTAAAACTAGATAGCTCTCAAATCTCTAAGTTAGAAATACCAACAGGAAATCCCCTAATAATAGAGTTTGATGATAAATTCAAAATAAAAAATTGTGAGTACTTAGATAAAGAAAGATCTAAAGATCTTCTAATTTTCTAAAAGTTTCTAAATTTGTTAAATGATAAAATTTATGAACACTTTCAAAACCATTTAATTCATTATTTTTCAACAATTCATTCCAAATTTTAGTAACTGAGAAACTTTTAATATCATATTTATTAAATAAGTTTTTATTTAAAATTTGGCAACCAATATAAATGAAATTTGTTATATTTCCTCTATATAGTAAATTATTTTCAAGATTAAAATCACCAGAGAGATTTTTATCAAAACTCAGTGTTTTATTGGCAAGTAGAAGGATATTGTTTAGTCTATTTGAAAAATAATAATTCTGCATTTTAATAATTTCATCATGATAGGTCTTATTCCATAACGTATCAGGATTAAAAATGATGAAATCCTCATCAGAAGATTCTTTCATCATATTTAATATCCCACCGCCTGTATCCAAAATTTCTTTACCATCTTCAACTATCTGAATTTCGATTTGAAAACTTTTTTTTTTAATAAAGCTAATTATTTGATCACTTAAATGAAACGTATTTAAAAAAATTTTTTTAATACCAAGTTTAATAACTAAGTTAATACAGTTTTCCAATAATGTAACATTATTAAGTTCAAGGAGTGGTTTTGGAATTTTTTCTGTCAATGGATTTAACCTCTTACCAAAACCTGCGCACAGTATTAGAGCTGTTCTAATTTGCATTTAATTCTTTTTTAAAATTTTGATTTAAAAGTTTTTTTAATTCTGAAAAAATTTGATTATTAATTCTAATACGAATTAACTCCCAAGCTCTAGGAATTAATTTTGAATAACCCTTTTTGCCATCTCTTATTGCAAGACGAGTAAATATTCCAATAATTTTAAAATTTCTCATAACTGATAAAATATCGAAATCGTTTTTAAATTTTGATTTATTCAAATTATATTGTCTATCAATATAATATTTGTAAATTTTGTTTTTGAATGTAATTGAAGTTTTAAATCTTACATCATCTACTAAAGATGCCAAATCATATGCTTTATTTCCAATCAAAGCATCCTGGCTATCTATTACTCCAATTCGATTATTTACTAACATTAAATTGGATATATGAAAATCTCTATGAACAAAAACATTATTTTTTAATTGGAGATTAGAGATTAATTTTTTAGCTATTCTTTTAAAATTCTTATTAAATTTATCTCTGTTTTTTTTTTTTAGTTTTTTTTTAATATACCAGTCGCAAAATAACTGAGCTTCTCTTAAAAGAATTAATTTATCATATTTCGGTATTATATATTTTTTCTTTTTAAAATCTTTAATACCTTTATTTTTTATAGATTGTATTTGCGTCAAAGTTTTTAATATTTTCTTAAAATATTTAATTTTATTATTTTTTTTTTTTAATAAAATTTTAAAAATTGTATTATCACCGAAATCTTGAATTTCTATATAACCCTTTTTATAGTTTTCCTTATATAAATTTGGAGCTAGTATTTTATTTTTATTTAAAATTTTATTAATTGCGTCATACACAACTAAATTTTTAAATTTTTCTCTCTTTACAAAAACTACGATAGAACTTTTATTTTTGATTTTATTTCTATAAAACTTTCTAAAAGATGCGTCTCCTTCAATTGGTTTTAAATTTTGAAACTTATACATTTGATTTATATCTAATTAAGACCCTCAACTTGAACTGTTCTTATTTGATAATCATTCTCATATGTAAAAGTCAATTCTATCAGATTTTTTGGTTTTTCTTGAATTAATTGTGGCCATTCGATTATAGTGATTGATTTAGAACTATCATCAAATAAACCTAAATTTTTTACCTCATTTACCGATTTAAGTCTAAATAGATCATAATGATTTATTTTTATCTGCTTAATTTGATACTCGTTCAATATATTAAAAGTAGGACTGGTTACCTCAGATGGTTCTAATTTGTTTTTCTTTTGGATAATGTTGATCAAATATTTGACAAATGTGGTCTTACCTACACCAATCTCACCATATAAGAAAATTATATCTCCAACCTTAATTTTTGTTGAAAGCTTATCAGCAAATTCTTTTGTTATATTTTCTGAGTTTAATTTTATTTTTGTGCTCTTAGTAGCGGTAAGCATCTGGTTTATAGGGGCCTTCAACTTTAACACTAATATAATCTGCCTGATCCTTTGATAATCTAGTCAACTTTGCACCTACCTTTTTAAGATGTAATGTGGCAACTTTCTCATCCAAGTGTTTTGGCAATACGTAAACTTTTTTTTCGTAATTTTTAGAGTTATTCCATAATTCGATTTGTGCAATAACTTGATTTGTAAATGAAGCACTCATAACAAAGCTAGGGTGTCCTGTTGCACAACCTAAATTTACTAACCTGCCCTCTGCAAGTAAAATTATTCTTTTTTTGCTTGGTAAAGTTATTTCGTGTACTTGAGGTTTAATTTCATCCCATTTATAGTTTTTAAGTGCATCAACTTGTATCTCATTATCAAAATGTCCAATATTACATAAAATAGCTCGATCTTTCATTTCTCTCATGTGATCAGCTGTAACAATATCTTTATTGCCAGTTGCAGTAACAACAATATCTGCTTCACTTATCATATCGTCCATCGTTACTACTTCATACCCTTCCATAGCTGCTTGTAATGCACATATTGGATCTGTTTCTGTAATCATTACTCTTGCACCTGATTGTCTTAAAGATGCTGCACTGCCTTTTCCAACATCTCCAAAACCTGCTACAATTGCTACTTTTCCTGACATCATTACATCTGTAGCTCGTTTAATTCCATCAACTAAACTCTCTCTGCATCCATAGAGATTGTCAAATTTTGATTTTGTAACAGAGTCATTAACATTAATTGCAGGCACTAACAAAGTTTTCTCCTTTTCCATTTTTTTTAACGCTAATACACCAGTGGTGGTCTCCTCAGACAAACCTTTCACATCTTTCATTAAATCTTTATATTCTTTATGCATTAAAGCTGTTAAATCTCCTCCATCATCCAAAATCATGTTTGGTTTCCAATCTTTTTTACCTTCGATCGTTTGTTTAACGCACCACCAATATTCTTCCTCTGTTTCACCTTTCCATGCATATACTGGTATTCCAGCTTTTGCTATTGCTGCTGCTGCATGGTCCTGAGTTGAGAAAATATTGCAAGATGACCATCTCACCTCAGCTCCAAGATGAACTAGTGTTTCAATTAACACTGCTGTTTGTATTGTCATGTGTAGACAGCCAACAATTTTTGCTCCTTTAAGAGGATGCTTTCCAACATACTCTTCCCTCAAAGCCATCAATCCAGGCATTTCACTCTCAGCTATTGAGATTTCTTTACGTCCAAATTCTGCTTGAGATAAATCTTTTACTTTGAAATCTTCCATGGAGGATCTTCTAACAATAAAGAATTAATTAATCAATAGAACTCTTTAAACTTTAGGGAACTCTATTTCAATTTTTGCTCCTTTTTGATCAATTCTATTGGAAGCTTTAATTGTAGCATTATGTAAATCCACTAAATTTTTTACTATATTCAAACCTAATCCAGAGTGTTGTCCAAATTTATCAGGCCTATTACTATAAAACCTATTGAAAATTTTTTTTGTATCTTTTTCTATAAAACCTTTGCCTTCGTCAAGTATATTTACAATCACATTGTTTTTGTCTGATTTAAATATTTTTACTAAAACTTCTTTATTGTCCTCACTAAAAGATACTGCGTTGTCCAAAAGATTTGCTATCATCTGCTCAATTCTATTCTCAATTCCATTAATCAAATATTCTTTTTTTTGATCATTTTTATAAGAAATTTTTATTCCTCTTTTTAATTTATAAAGATTATTAAAATCATCTACAACAGATTTTATAATCGGTTCAATATCTATTTTTTTAATATTCTCCTTACTAAGTGCAACTTCATCTTTTAACATTTGAGAATAATCAGTAATTAATCTTTCAATTCTTTGAACATCATGACTTAATATATCGATCAATTTAATCCTTTGAGCAATGTCATTTGTGTCATGTAGAATTTCTGAAGCACTTTTTAAAGAAGCAAGTGGATTTCTTATTTCATGGACCAGATCAGTAGAAAAATTTTCAGCATGTCTTATTCTTTTTTGCAGTTCAAGCGTCATGTCATCTAAAGAACTAGACAATAAACCAAGCTCATCATTTCTTAGTTTTAAGTTGTCTATATTTGTTGTTTTTTGTTTTTTATCTTTAATTGTTTTTGTATAACTAACTAAATTTTTAATCGGTTTTAAAAAATATCTATTTAAAACAAAAGAAAAAATTAATATTACTATACCTACAGCAATAGCCGTTCTAATAATAAAAGTTTTTCTCTCATCAATCGCTGCTTTTATATCATTAGCATTTTCGCTTATAGCTAAATAACCAATATTTTTATCATTTTGCATTACATTTTTGATAGTAGTTAATTTGAATTTATTAAATTCTTCTTGAGTGAATGTAAATGGAATCCCAAAATCCTTTGAAGTAGAATAATTTAACAATACATCATTCAAAGAAACTGTTTTTTTCTTTCCAATATCAATATTTTTCTTTTCTACTATTTCTTTTGATTTCTTCTCATTTAAAGTTTCTAATTCTATAATATCAAGTCTTGAAGAAAATGATCTAGGATCCAGATCTAATGTATCTGTGTCACCGACTAAATTTAAATTATTGTCAAAAAATATTACTCTATCAAGATTCTGAAATAAAAATCTTGTAGACAATAAAAATTGTCTAATATCTTCCTCAACAAAGTTAACATTTAGTCTTGTTAAATTACTAATTGTATTATTAATCACTTCAATGTGATTAGAAGATTTTTTTTTTATCAGGTTTGGTTGCACATTTTTTATATAAATAAATGTAAATGATCCAATAATTGTAAAAAAAATTAAATTAATAAATAGAAATTTTTTTAGGATAGATAAATCTTTAAGTATTTTCTTGAACATCAGCTAACATTCCACCTATAACCACTCCCATATCTTGTTTCAATAGCTGAAAATTCAGGATCAACCTTTTTAAATTTTTTTCTAATTCTTTTTACGTGACTATCGATTGTTCTATCTTCAATATCTGTATCTTCCCTATAGGCTATGTCCATTAATTGTCCTCTCTCTTTGATAATTCCAGGTCTTTTAGCCAATTCTTTAACTAACAAAAATTCAGTGGTTGTTAATTTATCTGGTAACTGTTTACCATCCCATTCACATTCAAGTTGGGAAGGGTCCAACTTTAATTTTCCATGAGATATAATACTTTTATTTTCTTCAATGGTATCCTTGGTATCTTTCTTTCTAAGTTGAACTCTTATTCTCTCAATAAGCACTTTAATAGAAAAACCTCCTGATTTTTTTACAAAATCATCAGCACCCAATTTTAATCCAAGTAACTCATCAATTTCGTCATCCTTGGATGTTAGAAAAATTACTGGTAAAGAGGTTTTTTTTCTTAATTTTTTTAGTAACTCTTCACCATCCATTTTAGGCATCTTAATATCAACTATTGCAAGATCAGGGGGTGTTCTTGTTAGACCTATTAATGCACTTTCACCATCAATGTATGTCTGAACTTTAAATCCTTCTTTCTCCAACGCAATACTTAAACTTGTCAAAATATTACGATCATCATCTATTAATGCGATTACTTGTTTATGCATAGCACAGTATAAAAATACTAAATTGTTCTAATTTGGGCAATCAAATTTAATTAATGAAGTTCACCCCAATTATCACCTATATTTAAATCTACAGTTAATGGTATTGAAAATGAGTGATGTTCGCTTTTAACTACGCTAGACATTTCTTCGATTATAATTTTGCTGATTCTTTTCACTTCTTCTTTAGAAGTTTCAAAAATAAGCTCATCATGAATTTGAAGTAACATTTTCGTTTTTTTATTTTTTTGCTCTTTAAGTCTTTTGTCAAGCCTGATCATCGCCAATCTCATAATTTCAGACGCAGATCCTTGAATTGGAGCATTTATGGCTGCACGTTCTTGGAAATTTCTAACATTATAGTTTTTGTCATTGATGTTTATGAAATGAGATTTTCTACCAAAGATATTATTCACATAACCACTTTTTCTACAAAATTTAATTGTTTTATCCATATATATTTTTATTTCTGGAAACTTAGCAAAATATGCATTCAAAAATTCCTCAGCGTCTTGGTTAGATACGTTTATTTGTTTGGCTAAGCCATATTGAGAGATACCATAAATAATACCAAAGTTTATTGCTTTTGCTTTTCTTCTTTGATCTTCATTTACTTTATTGATACCAATATTAAATATCTGGCTAGCTGTTAAAGAATGAATATCTTCGTTATTTCTAAAAGCTTTTTTTAATTCTTTAACATCAGCTAAATCAGCTAAAATTCTCATTTCAATTTGATTGTAATCTGCTGAAATTAAAGAGAGACCCTTTTCTGCAATGAATGCTTTCCTAATATCCTTGCCGTCCTCAGACTTTATGGGAATATTCTGTAAATTTGGATCACTTGAAGCTAGTCTTCCTGTTGTAGTCGCTGCCAGTAAAAAGGACGTATGTATTCTTTTAGTTTTTGGATTAATATGCTCGGGAAGAGTGTCTGAATAAGTATTCTTTAATTTTGAGATTTGCCTCCAATCTAAAACTAATTGTGGAAACTTATGGCCTTTAAAAGCTAAATCCTCTAATACTGATGCGCTAGTTGCAAAGCTTCCTTTTTTGGTTTTTTTTAAGTCTGCAATCTTAAGATCATTATACAAAATCTCACCAAGCTGTTTTGGAGATGCAATATTAAATTCTTTTTTTGATATTTTATAAACTTCACGTTGAATTTTTTCAATTTTTTTCCCAAATTTTGAAGACAGAGTCTTAAGAAAATCATTATCAATTTTAATACCTTCTATTTCCATATCAGCTAAAATTTTTATCATTGGTTTTTCAAATGTTTCGTAAATATTGATCATTTTCTCGTCTTTCAAACTTTTATTGAATTTTTTATATAATCTAAAAGTAACATCAGCGTCTTCTGCTGCATAATCTTTGGCTTTTTCTAAATCAACAAGACTAAAATTAATTTCTTTTTTTCCAGTACCAACTAAGTCTTTAAATGCTATCGGTTTATGATTTAAATGAATTTCGGATAAAGTATCCATATTGTGTCTATTTTTACCAGAGTCTAACACGTACGACATAAGCATGGTATCCTCCATAGATGTAATCTTAATACCGTGTTTAAATAGCACAATGAAATCAAACTTAATATTTTGCCCTATTTTTTTTATACTTGGGTCTTCAAGCAAAGGTTTAAGTTTTTTTAATGTTTGATCTTTATCAATATTTTTTTTTGATTTATGCCCTACAGGAATGTAGCAGGCTTTACCAATTTTAGAACTAAGTGAAACTCCAATAAGATCTGCTTGATGAGGATCTAGGGAACTTGTTTCTGTATCTACTGCCACTTCTCCTACTTCCTCAGCCTCTTTAATCCAGCTGTCGATTTCGTCAAGATTTGTTATTAAATAATATTTTTTTCTATCGATAGCTTTTTGTTTTTCATCAGTTTTAACAATATCTTTTTCTGAAGTTAGTTTCGGTTCACCATAAGCTGAAATTGCTGAGCTTAGCAATCTATTAAACTCCATTTCTCTTAAAAATTTATAAAGTTTATCTTTATCGATTTCTTTTAATTGAAACTCTGTTAAAGACCTGTCTACAGGAGCATCATTTTTTAAAGTAACTAACTTCTTACTAATTAATGCTTTGTCTTTATTCTCAATAATTGTTTCTCTTCTTTTGTTCTGCTTAATTTCATTAGCAGATTTTAAAAGTGTTTCCAAATTTCCATATTTATTTATCAATTCTGCTGCAGTTTTTACTCCGATACCAGGCACACCGGGAACATTATCACTGCTGTCTCCAGCTAAAGCCTGAACATCAATTACTTTTGAAGAGTCTACTCCAAATTTTTTTTGTACATCTTCGTCAGAAATAAATCTATTTTTCATTGGATCATAAATTCGGACATTTTTTTTGAATAATTGCATTAAATCCTTATCTGAAGATACAATTGTAACATTTGCACCCTTTTTTAAAATTTGGTCTACATAGGTTGCAATAAGGTCATCTGCTTCATAGTTGGCGAGCTCAACTGAAGGTAGATTAAATGCCAAAACAGATTTTCTGATGTATTCAAATTGTGGAGCTAAATCATCTGGTGCTTCAGATCGGTTCGCTTTATAGTCGCTGTAAATTTGATTTCTAAAAGTTTTTCTTGCTGAGTCAAAAATAACTGCAAAGTGTGTGGGCTTTTGTTTATTTTGATTTGATTTGGAGTCTTCTAATAATTTAAATAACATGCTGCAAAATCCACTTACAGCACCGGTTGGTAGTCCATCACTTTTACGTGTTAAAGGTGGTAGAGCATAATAAGCCCTAAAAATATAACCTGAGCCATCAATCAGATAAAAATGATCAGATTTTTGAATTTTACTCATTATAAATAAATATAGATTATGAATTGAAATAAGAGTATTATTTTTTATGGACGTTATAAAGCAAAATACTCACACACAAATAATTAAATCGGTAATTGTAATTTTTTTAGGTTCAGTAATGCTTGCAATCTCTGCAAAAATTAAAATACCTTTTTATCCAGTGCCTATGACAATGCAAACCTTTATGGTTTTATTTTTAGGTGTCTGCTTTGGATACAAAATTGCAATTTCTACAGTTGGTTTATATTTAATAGAGGGTGTTCTGGGATTGCCGGTTTTTTCTAATTCTCCTGAAAGAGGTGTGGGTTTAGTTTATTTCACTGGCCCTACTATGGGCTACCTTATAGGATTCATCTTTGCTAGTTTTTTAGCTTCGTTTGTGAAAATCAAAGATAATTATTTCATTATTTTTATTAAGTTAGTAGTAGCAGTTTCAATAATTTATATCTTAGGTGTGTTATGGCTAGGAACTCTAATAGGTTGGAACAAACCTATTTTTCAATTAGGAGTAACACCATTCTTATTAGCAGAATTATTTAAGATTGTTTTGCTTACAGTCATTTCCAAGTATGTTTTAAAATTTAGAAAATTTATTTAGGGGATCTTTTTGAAAGAATTCTTTGTAGTGTTCTCCTATGCATTTTTAATCTTCTAGCTGTTTCGGATACATTCCTATTGCACAATTCAAACACTCTGTGAATATGCTCCCATTTTACCCTGTCTGCTGACATTGGATTTTCTGGTGGAGCCGCTTTTTTTGATGGATCAGCTAACAAAGCTTTTTCAACATCGTCGGCATCTGCTGGTTTTGCTAAATAATCTATTGCCCCTTCTTTAATAGCAGCTACTGCTGTTGGAATATTTCCATAGCCAGTTAACATTATAATTCTGCTAGATGAATTGGTATTTTGGATTTCTTTAACTACTTCTAATCCATTTCCATCTCCCAACCTAAGATCTACTACCGCGAAACCTGGTTTTTTAGATTTGACTGTATCTATTCCTTTTTTTACACCCTCAGCTTGAATGACCTCAAAACCCTTCTTTTCCATAGCTCGTGCCAACCTTTCTCTGAAAGGATTATCATCATCAACAATAAGTAAGGATTTATTGTCGAAATCAGCTAAGTTTTGTAATGGTGCTTCATTTTTCATGGGTTATATATGGATATTTTTTTCCACAATTCAATAGGCCATTATTTGCTTTACATTAATTAACTAATGAATTAACTGCTGAAATTACTAAAGTTTTTTTAAATAAAAAAGACTTTTTTTATTAAATTTTTTTTAGGGGGCATTTTAAATGCAAAAATTTAAGTCGGTTGAAGAATTAGTAACTCAACTAAAACCTGATAAACCAGTCTACTGTATAAGAAAGAATTCTATTCTTTCCGCTTCTAAGTACTTTCAAAAAAATTTCCCAGGTGAGATATTATATGCTGTAAAAACAAACCCTCATAAAGAAGTAATTAAAACACTTATTGAAAGTGGAATAAAACAATTTGATGTAGCTTCAATAGAGGAGATAAAAGCTGTAAGAGAATTTAGCCAATCAGCTAAATGTTCGTATATGCACACAATAAAAAGTAAAAACAGTATATTCGAAGCATACTTTAAATATGGGATAAAGACATTTGCTTTAGATACTAAAGATGAACTTATTAAGATTATGAAAAACACAAATAACGCTAAAGATCTTGAGTTATTTGTAAGAGTGGCTGTATCGAATGAACACGCAGAAATAGATTTATCTAAAAAATTTGGAGCTTTAAATTCTGAAGCAGTAGGATTATTACGATTAGTAAAACAATATGCAAAAAAAATCGGTTTAAGTTTCCATGTTGGATCTCAGTGTATGCATCCTATTTCTTATCACAAAGGTATCACTGAAATTGGAAATATAATTAAAAAAACTAAAATTAGCCCTGATTATATTAATGTTGGCGGTGGTTTTCCCACGATATACCCTGACTTAATTCCACAGTCTTTAAATAATTATCTAAATGAAATTAAAAAAAGTTTAGAAAATTTAAAATTAAATAATAAGACAGAAATTATTTGTGAGCCTGGAAGAGCCCTAGTAGCAGAAAGTGGATCAACCATAGTAAGAGTTAATCTAAAAAAGAAACAAAAACTTTATATAAATGATGGAACCTATGGAACACTTTTTGATGCTGGAACTCCAAACATAGTTTTTCCATCTAAAATGATTAAAGATAGCTCTAGCAAAATTATTTCCAAAAAATTGACTGCGTTCGATTTTTATGGTCCTACTTGTGACAGTATGGATTATATGAAGGGTCCTTTTTTACTTCCAAACAATATTAAAGAAAATGATTATATTGAGCTTGGACAACTAGGGGCTTATGGATTAACTTTTAGAACACAATTTAATGGATTCTTTTCAGACGAAATTTATGAAGTAGAGGACCAACCAATTATGACGCTTTATGATAAAGATGTTAATAAAGCTACATTGGTTGCTTAATGTCAGAAGATAAAAAATTTGGTCATAACAGTAAAAAAGATTTTTTAAAAAATCCGGTCCAACACATAGATATAACTTCGTTTGACTCACAAAAAATTATAGCCTCAATGGAAAAAATGTCTTTTGTTTCAAGAGAGACCGCTAATGCCGCTAAAATATATAATCAAATGATAAAAGATAAAGATTGTACAATTTTTTTAACATTAGCAGGCTCTACCTCTGCAGCGGGATGCATGCATATCTACAGAGATATGGTTAAATACAATATGGTAGATGCAATTGTTGCAACTGGAGCATCAATAATTGATATGGACTTTTTTGAAGCATTAGGATTTAAACATTATCAAGGTTCCCAATTTCAAGACGACACTGAACTGAGAAAAAATTATATTGATAGAATATATGATACATACATTGATGAAGATGAATTACAAATTTGTGATAAAAAGATTTGTGAAATTGCTGATGGATTAGATCCTAGAAATTATACATCAAGAGAGTTTATTCATGAAATGGGTAAATATCTTAAAAAAAATTCTATCAAAAAAGACTCGTTGATTGAAACTGCTTTTGATCACAATGTACCAATATTTTGTCCAGCCTTTACTGATTCTAGTGCTGGTTTTGGTTTAGTAATCCATCAAGAAAAAAATCCTAAAAAACACATAACAATAGACTCGATAAGGGAATTTAGAGAATTGACTGAAATAAAAATTAAATCAAAAAGTTCGGGTTTATTCATGATTGGTGGTGGTGTGCCAAAAAACTTTATTCAGGATACAGTTATATGTGCAGAACTTTTGGGTAAAGAAGTTGAAATGCACAAATATGCAGTCCAAATTACTGTTGCAGATTCAAGAGATGGTGCCTGTAGTAGTTCAACTTTGAAGGAGGCTAGTTCCTGGGGTAAAGTCGATGTTACAAAAGAGCAAATGGTCTTTGCAGAGGCAACAAGTGTATTACCTTTAATTGCAAGTGATGCTTATCACAAAGGTGCATGGAAAAATAGAGATAGAAAAAACTTTACGAAAATTTTTGGATAAAACCTTGCAGTATCTTTCAAATAAAAAAGGATTTCTAGGGATAGATAATAAATTTAATTTTAAGGAAAAAGTTGTAGTGGTTCCTTTCGGTTTAGAAAAAACCGTAAGTTATGGTGGTGGAACTAAAAATGGTCCAAAAGAAATAATTAAAGCCTCACATCAAGTTGAATTATACGATGAAGAATTAAATTGTGAGCCTTTTAGAAAAATTGGAATAAAAACTTTAAAATTTTTTAAAATTGATAAAAACATTAAAAAAGCCTTAAAAAAAATAGCAGATATAAATAACAGATTGTTAACAAAAAAACTTTTTCCCATGACACTTGGTGGAGAACACTCAATTACTGCAGGATGTATTGTTCCATTTGTAAAAAAATATAAAAAAATATGTATTTTACATTTTGACGCTCATGCTGATTTAAGAGAAAATTATAATGGGGAGAAATTTTCACATGCATCAGCTATGAAAAGATGTTTAGATTATAAAAATGTATCAATAATTTCATTTGGAATTAGAAATATATCTCAGGAAGAAATACCATTTTTAAAAAAGAATAAGTCTAGGATTAATATTTTTTGGGCAAAAGATAAGGCAAAGTGGGATTTTAAAAAATTTAAAAGGCTTATAAAAAATAAAACTGTTTATCTAACTTTCG
>CACPOY010000009.1 GCA_902635685.1 uncultured Pelagibacteraceae bacterium | reverse complement strand
TTATTTACTCTAACACAAAAAAGAAAAATATTTGAGAAAATCAAATTTATGTTGATTTTATTGACTTTTTTATTTTTTTTTGAAATGAATTTTTTTGTTGTGTTAGAGTTTTTCAAAATTGTGTTAGAGTAAATAAAAAATCATTTATTATTCCATAAAAAAAAAATAATTCGTTAATTGTCTAAAAAGGTTGATTTTATTAGCTTTATTGCATTTTGACCCAAAATGATCATGCAACTTTAAGTTTTGTGTTAGACATTTTTATTTTTTTGTGTTAGAGATTTTGTAATTTGTGTTAGAGATTCGTTATAAAAAAAAATTTATAGCGTTAAAAAATTATGAGTGAAGATAAAAAAGATGAAAAAATAAATTCCTCAAATGAAAATGAGGAAAATATAGAAAAAACCGAAAATCAACCTTCGGTTGATCAAAATATTACAACTTCTGATGATCAAAAGTTAGAAGAAAGTCAAAATCAATCTCAAAGTGATGAAAATGTCGAAAAAATTGAGGATCAACCAAAAGTTGATGAAAATTTAAATGAAAATGTAACAGAAACGCAAAATTCTCCAGAAGAAACAGGCATAACGTCGGAAAATAATCAAAATCAAACTACTGAGCATCAAGTTATACATAAAAAAGACGGCAGACTACATATATATGTAAGACAAGATAAGTATAAGGGAGAATTAAAATCTAAAAATTGGGTAGGAAGACTTTATATTGATGGAAAACAAAAAATTTCATCATCTGGGACACAAAATTTAGATGAGGCTATACCAATTTTAGAAAAATGGTTTGATGATGTGCAGGCTGAAAGTGAAAAATTAAAAAAACTTACCGAAGAAGCACAAAAAAACCTGGCATCAACTCAAGAACAGCCTGCAGTAACAACAAGTGCTGAAGAAAAAATAAATCAAACTGTTTCAACAGAACCAAAGCCACAAGAGAAGACAGAAAATATTAGTCCTCAAACAACAACAAACGCTAATGAGACAACGTTAAATAATAATGAAGTTGAAAAAACTGAAGAAAGCGTTGATGCGGCGCCAAAAAACAAAATTTCAAATATATTTGGAAAATTTAAAAATTTAAAAATAAAAAAACCATCATTAAAAGGCATTAAACTTCCAAAATCTCCAATTAAAAATAAAGATAATCCATTCAGTAAAGTTGTTGATTTTTTTAAATCTAAAATTGGAAAATCTTCAATCCAAGGTGAAGAAGTTATTGGTGTTGAACTAACTAACAAAGAAATAAGGTTAGCTCAAATAAATTCTAATAAATCAAATCAATGGGTATTAGAAAAATTTTATACACATCCAATTGATCTGCCCGATGAAACTAGCGTTTTAGATAATGCTGAAAAAGTAACAACAGAATTGAATTTAGCAATACAAAAATCAAAAGTAGATGTCAAAAACGTTGCTATTTCAATACCTGTGACTAGTACAATTATCAGAGTAGTCACTGCACCCTTAATGAAAGAGGAAGAGTTACAAAAAGCAATTGAAACAAATTCTTTATGGGAAAATTTAGTACAATTAACAGATAATTTAGATGACTATTCTATCTTTCATCAAGTGATCAATAGAAATGAAAAAGATAATACAATGGATATTTTATTTGTTGCATCTAAGCTGGCAGATATAAATAGCTACGTTGCGATTGTAAAAAGTAGTGGTCTAAATCCAGTTATCATTGATGTAAAGTGTTTTGCTTTAAAATCTGCGGTTGATCAAATTAATCAGATATCAAATAAAACTGAGGATGCAAATCTGACTGCGGTTTTAGAATTTGGTTTGGACGAAAACTATTTAATGATTTTATATGATAATAACCCAATAATTACTGATATTTTTTTAAGAGGCCAAGATAGAAAAATTTTATTAGAGTCTCAAGATGCTCAAGAAAAAGAAGCATTGGTTAGAAGATATGTTACACAAGTAAAACAAGCTGTTCAAGACTTTGAAACAAAATACGAAAAAAGAATAAGAAATATCAAAGTTGTTTCAGATTTAAAAAATGTTGAAGAATATTTATCTTTCTTCAGACAATCTTTAATGAATGTTGGATTTAATTTATTTGATCCGATTGAAGGTTTACAGATCCCGCAACAGATAAATGAAAGAGTGAGTTTAGAAAATAGATCTTACTTTACAACATCTATTGGTTTAGCTTTTAGAAAGCTTGACGTATTTGGATATTACAAATTTGTAACTGCTGCAAAAAATATCAATTTGCTTCCAAACAGAAAAAGCATGTTCCAACAAAAGAAAATGAAAGCGATTTCAAGTTTTGCATTTAAGGGCTTAGCTGGAGGTATAGCTGCAGTCTATCTACTGTTATTTGCTTTATCTTTTTGGAATATTTATTCATATAACAAAAAATTGGAAAATTATGCCGAAGTTAAAAAAACTCATCAAGTAAAGACTGCAGAACTTAAAAAAGTATCTAAAGAATTAAGATTAATGGAAACTACTTTACAATTAAGTAACTCTTTAAAATCCAACAAAGTTTTAACGTATAGAATATTAGCTCAAGTTGCATCTAGCGTACCAACAAGACTAAGATTTGATAAAGTAGATTATAATGGATCAAATCTTTTAACCATACAAGGTGTAGCTGCTAGTGACCAAGATATTTTAAAATTTATAGAAAATTTAGGAAAACAGACTCTCGTTGAACAAGCTTCTTTATCCTCAATGAGAATGCCTGGTAGATCTCGAAGTGGTGTGACAATGAAAGGATTCAGAGTTTTTGTAAAAATTAAGAGGACATAATTATGAATTTTAATATTGATTTGAAAAGTATTGATTTAAAAAATATTTCTTTAGAAGACATACAAGCTAAACTTAAAAATGTTGAAAAGAAAACTTGGATTAAAATTGGTTCTGTTGTCGGAGCTGTAGTTTTATTTTTAATTATTTTCTACGGTGTTTTAAATCCAATTGTAGAAAAAAAGAAAGTTCAACTTGATGATATGAATTTAAAGATGAAAGAAACGGAAGAAATTAATAAGAATATTGTAATTGCGAAAAAGAAAATTAAAAAAATTAGACCACAATACGAACAGTACTCTACATTATTTCACTCAAAAGCAGAGGTTGAGGGCCTTTATCAAACTTTGAGTGTGTATGCAGGAAAAAACAATCTAATAATTTCTAAGATTGAAAAGAAAGACATTAAAGCAACATCTAAAGCAGAGGCAATCGCAAAAGCAACTGGTAAAAAGAAGAAGAAAAAAGGGAGTGATGTAAAGAAAAAGCAAAATGTTGCATACTATAAGATACCTGTGGATTTTGAGATAACAGGCAACTTTTTAGGCTATATCAAGTTTAAAAGGGAGGTATCTCTCTCGCAAAAAATGCTAAATTTTGACAAAGAGTCAATACAAGTGTTAAAAGGAGGAGATACAACCGGAGCGATAAAAGTAAATGGCACATTAACAATAGTGGGATTAGCAGATGAATTTTTTTAAAATTATACTAATTACTATTTTTCTGATTTTTTCAGCTTATAGCGTTCAAGCGGACAATCATGATCAACAGCAAAACATTGTTGATAAAGCTAAAGAGATAAATCAAAAAGTTAAAAAACAACAAGCATTAAAAGAAGCAGGTATAAAATCAGAAGTTGGTGAAGAGCCATTACCTTTGAATGATCCTTTCGTTGGCGATGGATCATTAGGCGGATCTAGTGGAGGAGTTAAAGTAATTGCAGAGACTGAAGAGGATAAAAGAAATTTAAGCGTATTTAATTTTAAATTAGTTGGAATAATTGAAGGAACTGATGAAAGTTATGCATCTATTATAGATGAGAGTGGTGAGATTATAACATTAGCTGCTTATGAGGAAATAGCACCAGGTGTTTCTCTTGTTGGAATAAGTTCAAAAGAGATCGTTTTTGATAGAGAAGGTGGATCTCAAGTGGTTATTAATTTTAAAAATCAAATTATTGAGAGAGACAACTAATGATTAAAAATTATTTAAAAACAATTTTGAGTTTAATTATTTTGGTCTTGTTTGTTTCAGGTTGTACTACAACAGGTAAAAAAGGATCTAAAGGATTTAAACATGATACCCCATTGATAAAAACTGATGTAAAAAAAATGGGTAAAGCTGAATTAGAAAAAATGGCTGAGATGGGTCCTGTGCCAGTAGAGGCTGATGTTGTAAAACTTAAAAAAAGAAAAAAAATATCTTCTGTAAAAGAAAAAAATTATTTACTGATCCCTGATGAATATCCAACTCTTAAACAAAATGTAAGTTTCAGATTCCAAAATATGGATTATGCCGAAGTCATGACATTAATGGCCAAGATTGGCGGTGTTAATATTTTAGTTGGAGATGATGTTGCAGGAGCAATTTCTGCAGAGTTAGATAATGTTCCGTGGGATAAAGCCTTTAATGCATTATTAGATATGAAAAATTATGCAGCTGACATTGATGTAGCAAGTAACATAATTAGAGTTGCTACACCTGCTACTTTAACTTCTCAAGAAAGTTATAAATCTGCGAGAGCACAGGCTGTTAAAAAAAAGGTAGAGCTTGAAGATTCAGTTGAACCAATAATCTCAGAAATATTTAGACTTTATTATATTTCCCCAGCTGAAGCTAAAGCAACAATAACCGAATTGTTTACTGCAACGGGTGCAGCTGGATCCTTTATTCCTATTCAAGTCACTGAAGAAAAAACCACAAGATCAATAATAGTTAGAGGTAAAGAAAAAGATTTAGATGTTGTAGATAAAGTAATTCGAGAGATAGATGTTAGAACTAAGCAAGTTTTAATGGAGGTATTCATTGTCGAAGCAACTTCAAGTTTTGAACGTGAACTAGGAGCTAGACTTGGTGCAGCTTATTCAAGAAGAGGAGTTAGAGCTGGAGGTCAACAAGATGGAAGTACCGTTCTAGCGCCATCAGGTGCTAACTCTAGAATAGGTGATGATACAACAGTTGGAAATGATAGTTTATTTAATTTTCCAGCTGCAGCAGCAACAAGTGGAATCGGAGTTCTTAGAAAAACTGGATCAGCAGTTTTAAAAGTAGAACTTGAGGCTCTAGAGTCTCAGGGCTTATCAAAAACAATATCTAATCCGAAGTTATTTTCTTTAGATAATCAGACAGCAACAATTAAACAAGGTGAGCAAATTCCAGTATCAGGAGGAGAAGGTGCAGATACTTATAAAGATGCAGCATTAGTAATGACTGTAACACCTAGTATAATCGGAGATGGAAATGTTTTGTTAGATGTTAAAGTAAATAATGACTCGCCAAATAGACAAAACGCAGGCAGTGTAGCGATTAATACTATGGAAATTAACACTAAATTATTGGTAGCAGATGGAGATATTGTTGTCATAGGTGGGATTAAGAAAAACACGATTGGAGACAGTAAATCAGGCATTCCAGGGGTCTCAAATGTTCCAGTTATAGGAAAAATGTTTTCAGGAACAAGTAAATCAGATACACTCAATGAATTATTGGTTTTTATAGCACCAAGAATTTTGTAGAATTATGCTTAAGATAAGTAGAGAAAGTGAAATCAATTTAATCAATGTATTAATTGATAATGATGTTATTTCTGGAAAAGATTTAATCAATATTAAAAAAACTAGCTCAGAAGGAAATAAGTCTCAAATCGAAGCAGTCTTTGACCTGAAACTAACCGATGAAAAAAGAATTCTTGATATTTTAGTTAAAGAGCAAAATTTAGAAATTATTGATTTAACCAAAGTAGAAATTTCTGAAGATGTAAAAACTGTTCTTCCATCTAATTATATAAAAGTAAATTTCGTTGCACCATTTAAAATTGATGGCAAGACTCTTCACATAGCTATTCCTGATAGTTCAAAACTAACATTAATGAGAAATCTAAAAGCTATCACAAAAAAAAACATTGAATTACATGCAGCGCCATTAACGCAGATTTCCGAATTCATTGAAAGAATTTCAAATGAAAGTGGCGAAGTTACAACAGCAACTATAAGAAAAGAAAATAAAGAGAAACAAAAAACTTTTGACTCTGATCTTGGAGAAGCTGGTGAAGTTTTAGAAAAACCACCTGAAGAAGATATAGAAGCAATAGAAAATGAGTCTGAGGTTATCAAATTTAGTACTGCAGTTGTGGCAGACGCTATCAAAAATGGAGTGAGTGATATTCACATAGAGCCCTATAGATTTTCTTCAAGAGTAAGATATAGGCTTGATGGAATGCTTCAAGAACAAGAACAATATAGACAATTTTTACATGACAATTATGGAGCTGTAGTTACTCGTTTTAAAATTATGGGTAAACTTGATATTGCGGAAAGAAGATTGCCTCAGGACGGAGCAATTAATTTTAAAATTGAAGGTAAAGTGGTTGACCTTCGTCTTTCAATTTTGCCAACAGCAAATAATGAAAGAATAGTTATGCGGGTATTAAATAAAGATGCAGGTGATATTACACTTGAGCAATTAAATTTTGAGGATCAAGATTTAAAAAGTTTAAGAAAATCTATTCATTCAACTCAAGGTCTTATTCTTGTTACTGGTCCAACTGGATCTGGTAAGTCAACAACACTTTACAGTATTTTAAAAGAGGTAAGCAAACCACATTTAAATATTCTAACCGCAGAAGATCCTGTTGAATATGAACTAGATGGAGTTGGTCAAGTTCAAATCAAAGATGATATTGGTTTAACATTTGCCTCAGCGCTGAGATCTTTTTTAAGACAAGACCCAGAAATAATTCTTGTTGGAGAGATGCGTGATAAAGAGACTGTTGATATAGGTCTTAAAGCTGCACTAACAGGTCACTTAGTTTTTAGCACATTGCATACGAATGATGCACCAAGTACTATTACTAGATTACAAAATATGGGAACTCCTGATTATTTAATTAGTGCTGCATGTCAACTAGTTGTCGCTCAAAGACTTGCAAGAAAAAATTGTAAAGATTGTAAAGTTCCAGATGATGATGTAAATCCAAAAGTTTTACAAGATTTAGGTTTTTCAGCTGAGCAAGCAACAAGAGTTAAAGCTATCAAAGGTAAAGGTTGTGCTAAGTGTAGTGATACTGGTTACAAAGGAAGACAAGGTATTTATGAAATATTAGTGGTATCAAAACCACTAAAAGAAGCAATTTTAAGAAAAGCAACTACACCAGAATTAAGAGAGATTGCGATCAAAGAAGGTTTCCAAACCATGCAAGATATGGGGAGACGTTTAATTGCAGCAGGTGAGTTAAATTTTAGAGAGTATGAAAGAGTTCTCTCTAATGAATAGATAGGATTTTGTTATGGAAGCTTTTGCTTACAAAGGTATTTCAGATGGCAAATATGTTGAAGGTGATATTGAAGCCTTAAATTTAGACGAGGCATCCCATAAGCTTAAAGAACAAAAAATAATCATTACCAATTTAGTTAGAACTTCAAAAAAAAAGAAGGAAACTAAGGATAAAAAAGAGAAAAAAAAATCCTCTTTATTTGGTAAGAAAAAAGCCAAAGTTGAGGATGTCCTTATATTTTCAAAGCAATTTGCTACCATGGTTAAGGCTGGATTACCGATTTTACAGGTTTTAGCAATGTTAAGAGATCAATTAGAAAGTCCAGCTATGAGAGATGTAGTTGAGGATATTAGAAAAAGTTTAGAGGGTGGTGTTACCTTGTCGACTTGCTTTAATAAGTATCCAGAACTTTTTGACAATGTTTATGTCAACTTAATAAAAGCTGGAGAGGCTAGTGGTAAATTAGATGTATTCTTATTAAAGATTGTCGAGTCTTTAGAAAAAAAAGAGGGAATTAAGAAGAAAATTAAGGGAGCATTAATGTATCCAAGTATTATGTTTACAGTTGCAATAACTGTGAGTGTATTCATGCTTATAAAAGTCGTTCCAGTTTTTGCTAAAATGTACGATGGTATGGGAATTGAACTGCCAGGCTCAACCGCTGCAATTATGGGAATGAGTGATTTTTTAAGAGGCACTGGTGGTCAATTAATGTTTTTGTTTTTAGTAATATTTTTTGTAGTCTTTAGATATGTAACCACTAAAAATGAAAAAATTAAATATTTATGGCATAAGCAAGTATTAAAACTTCCAATTTTTGGCGATATGATTTTAAAATCGATGTTAGCAAGAATTTCTCTGATCATGGGAAACTTGAGTGCAGCCGGTGTTAATTTACTAGAAAGTTTAGAGATTGCAAAATCTGTTAGTAACAATGTTGTAGTATTGGAATCTTTGGAAAATGTTAAAAAAGGAGTTTTCTCTGGTGATACTTTGACAAAGCTTTTTTTAAAAGACAAATTGTTTCCACCAACATTTAGTCAGCTTATTTCTGTTGGAGAGCAAACAGGTCAATTAGATGAAATGTTTGGATCGGTTGCTAAATATTATGAATCTGAATTTGATACTGTTGTAGAAAATTTATCAAGCTTAATTGAACCGATTATGATCGTTTTCATGGGTGTTATGATCGGAGGACTTATGATTGCGATGTATTCTCCAATTTTCAACGTTGGAGCTTTGATAGGAGGCTAATCACTTTATAATTGTTTGGTTAAAACTAAATGATTAATCCAGGGCTTCTTTCCATCTTTAAATTCTACAGCATCCATTATCTCTTGAATAAAAAAAGTACCTAACCCTCCAGGCTTAACATTATCAATTTCTCTATGTTTCACTTTATTTGGATCGACAGGTGTTCCCATATCATAAAAACCAATTTGCAGTTTGTTATCTTTACAACTTATTTGCACAACCATTTTATCATCAGTTTGAGGATCATTTTTATATGCGTGTTTAACAATATTTTGTGCAGCCTCAGCGATAGCTAATACTAATTCGTCTTTCAAATTTTGTTCGATTTGAAGTTTTTCAAATACCTCTCTGCAAAAAGTTCTTACATCTTTCAAACTTGATGATCTGACTAAAAAATCCTTTTTTTCTGTATGGTTAGATTGAGCTGTTTCACTCATGAAAAATTATTCCAAGTTTAATATTTGTTCTAACTTAGCCATCATGATGACTTTAAGAACTGATTTACTTACATCTTTAATGATTACTTTAGTATTTTTTTCTAATGCTTTTTGATGACTTTCAATTAAAACAGAAATACCTGATGAGTCCATGTATTGAACATTACTTAAATTTAGGTGAACTTCTTTTCCAGCTTCAATATGAGGAAAAATTACCTCTTTAGCTTTTTCAGTAACATCCATGTCTATTTCACCATCAAGATGAATAGTTGCTATGTTTCCATCCTCTGTAACTTTGTAACTCATAAAAATTTCCTCGCCATTGCTAAAACTTTTTCTACAGGTTTACTTACTTCAATCAATTCAAATTTTGTTTTTTTTTGTTCTGATAGTTTTTTACTTTCAATTAAAACAGAAATACCTGATGAGTCCATGTAATCAACTTTGCTTAAGTTAATTTGAACTTCATGTCCGGCTTCAATTAATGGCAATATTGTATTTCTAGCTTTATCTGAAACTTCCATATCTATTTCACCATTTAAGTGAACTACTCTTTTATTATCAATTTCATCGACTTTATAGGACATACTATAATTCTAAAAGGCTCATTATGAGCAGATATTGTTTATTTTCCACAAAAAAAGTTGCGTTTATTAGTCTTCTAAATGTGTTTACAAACAAAAAAAAAACAATAAAAATTAGCTAATTTTTAAATTAATTTAAAAAAAGAGGAATAATGAAAAATAATAAAGGTTTTACACTTATCGAATTATTAGTTGTTGTAGCGATCATTGGTATTTTAGCTGCTGTAGGTACAGTTGCATACCAAGGTTACGTGGGTGGAGCTAAAGTAAGTTCTGCTGCAAGTAACCATGCATCTGCAACAAAATATATTGCTGCAGAATTACAAAAATGTTCAATCGGAGAAAGCGAGTCAATGGATGGTAATTTTGATTGCACCGTAGACGCAGCGGATGAAGTATCTAGTGCTGCTGCAAGTGCACTATCAGATTTCAAAAATCCATATGAATCTGGGGAAGCTGCTGTAGAGAATGCTTCTGGAACAGTTGTAGGTGTTACTTACATCGACGATGATGGAACAACAATAACAATTACTACAAAAACTAAAAACTCTACTGAGAGTAAGTTTAATTTATCAAATACAGTAAAAGTTGAATAACTGTTAAAGTTTGTTTAATGAAATCTAAAAGTTCTACTGGTTTTTCACTAGTAGAACTTTTAGTTACAATAGCAATAATAGGCATTCTTTCATCAATCGGAATTGTTACTTACACTGGCTATGTTGAAGGTGCTAGAAAAAATTCAGCTGAAAATATAGTACAACAAATCGCTTTAGCACAATCAGAGGAGTATGCGAATTCTGGATCTTATTTCGTCACAGGAGGGGCTCCTCCAGTAACTTCTTGCTCGCCAGATAGTTCTACTTCAACAGAAATTGAAACATCATTATTTAATGGTGATAATATTATTCCAGATGATATTGATTTTGAAATTTGCGTCAATGGGTCTGGTTCAACTTTTGAAATTGTTGCTTTATCTACAAAATATGACAACTGTACAATAAGCTTAGCAAGAAACGGTGCTGTGCTGAGGGATAATTGTTAGATAAAACTCAAAATGGCTCCTTTATTATTTTATAAAATCTTGTAAATAAAATATCTTTAGATTATGAAAAAAATTTTATTATTGATTTTAATGATACCAGTTTTAAGTAACTGCGGTCAATATTCTGCTATGATTGGACCGAGCTATACTTTAGTTGAAACAGGTAGTGTTTTGCAAGCCACAAGTTCTTTATCAAGTTCTTTGGCAATGAACAATGCAAAGCAAAGTATAGTTGATGAAATCAATAATGATACGTGTCCGGTTGTTCATTCATCAGAGCTAAGTGAAATCTTTTTTGAAACTTTAGAGCACATGGATTGTTTTAATGATCCAATGAGTATTTATAGATAAAAACTTTCTTTAATGATGCCCCAAGATGTTATTGATATTCTAACGAGCAATATCGATACTTTATGGGTTATAGATTGTGCAATCCTAGTCTTCATTATGCAAGCAGGATTTATGTGTATGGAAACGGGTCTATCCAGACACAAAAACAGCATTAACGTAGCGTTAAAAAACGCCGCTGATTTTGGGGTGTCGGTAGTTATTTTTTGGATTTTTGGTTTTGGCTTGATGTTCGGAACTTCTTATAATGGATTCTTTGGTACCGATTTATTTTTCTTTAAAACAGATAAAGCTGAGTACATGACTTATTTTGTCTTTCAAGCAATGTTTGTTGCAACTGCTGCAACAATTATTTCTGGTGCTGTTGCTGAAAGAATGAAATTTAATGGCTATTTAATAATGACAGTTTTAGCTACTGGAATAATTTACCCTATAGTTGGTCATTGGGCATGGTCATCAAGCTATCTGTCAAAATATGATACTGTTGACCAATTGTTGAGTGTAACAGGTGAAGTTAAAACAACCGGATGGCTTTCCGATTTAGGTTTTGTTGATTTTGCCGGAAGTACAATTGTTCACTCCGTTGGAGGGTGGATTGCTCTTGCTGCAGTAATCATTTTAGGGCCTCGAATTGGAAAATATTCAGAAGCTAACAGAGGTAAATTCACTGGCTCTAGTTTTCCTTTAGCAGTTTTGGGAACTTTAATTTTATGGTTTGGTTGGTTTGGTTTTAATGGTGGAAGTAATGGTGCAATGGATGAAACTGTACCATTAATTTTGATTAATACTTTTTTAGCTGCAGCATTTGGTTTGTTAACGGGTTTAAGTATTTCTTACTATAAGTTTAAAAAACCTGATCCTTTTTACATCATATTAGGACCACTAGCAGGGTTAGTCGCAATCACAGCTGGATGTAACTCAATGACATCAGTTACATCAATTTTTGTTGGAATTGTCGGTGCGATTATTGCAATCATAGTAAATGAGATTTTAAACAAATTCGAAATCGATGATGTAGTTGGTGCTGTACCAGTTCATTTAGCTGCAGGAATTTGGGGAACACTAGCAGTTGGATTTTTTAGTGATTTAAATATTTTAGATACTGGACTTGATAGATTTTCACAAATTAAAATTCAGTTAATTGGAATAATTAGTATTGGAGCTTTTACATTTATTTCGTCTTATATAGTTTTAAATTTTTTCAATAAATTTTATCCATTAAGAGTTAGCCCTGTTCAAGAAGAACTAGGATTAAATATTGCAGAACATAATGCAGTTTCTATTGAGCATGATTTAATTTCTATTTTAGACAAACAATCAGTTTCAGGTGACTTAAAAATAAGAGGCCCCCAAGATCCATTTACTGCAGGGGGTGTCATTGGTCTTTATTATAATAAATTAATGAGCAAACTTGAAACAACTGAAGAGGAAAAAAATAAGTGGCGTGAAAGAATTTCAAAAGAAGTTAAACTTGCAGTCAAAGTTCAAGAAAATTTTTTACCAAAAAGAAATTTAAAAAATTATCCCGTTCATGGAATTAATATTGCCGCAAGAGAAGTGTCTGGTGATTTTTTCAGTTTTTATCCTCACAATGATAGCATTTATTTTGTAATTGCTGATGTCGCTGGCAAAGGTATTCATGCTGGAATGGTTATGGCTAAAGCATCAACTTTATTTGAAGTTTTATCTCAATCAAAAGTAGATCCAGATGAAATGGTTTTTCATATGAATAACGATTTAAATAATACTAAAACTGCAGGAATGTTTGTGACTTCAATTGTGGGCGAATACAATTTGATAACCGATGAAATTAGATGGGTTAACGCTGGGCATCAACCAGCAGTTATTAGAAACAGTAATGGTGAATATGATCAAATTGAAAGCTCTGCACCACCACTTGGAGTTATTAAACAAAAAGATAAAGATGTTTATAATATTCATAAAATGAAATTAAATGGTTCAAGATTTTATGCTTTTACCGACGGCTTGTCTGAAAGTTTAAATGACAATGGAGAGGAGATAGGAATTGATGGCTCAATAAAAATAATTGAGCAGAACTATAATAAAGAAACTACTAAGCAATTAGACAGCATTACAAAATCAGTAATAAATGTTAGCAAAAGTCAGAAACTATCTGATGATTTAACATTAATTTGTATTGGAAAATAACATTTATTTTAAAAAATTATTAATTGAAAAAAAAGGTAGACCTAATATCTTTCGTTTTTATGATTTTAAGCTTATTCAGAATTAAGATAATTTTAGCCTCAACTTTATTGTTACTGGCGACATCCGCGTTATCTTCAGAAAAAAATATTACTTATATGCAAATTTTACAAAAACCTAACGATCTAGATTTAAATTTAAAATATGCACAACAACAAGGTAAGATGGGAAATTTCAAGCAAACAATATCCACTCTTGAAAGATTGACTATGATTTATCCTGATAATGTTGAAATTAAATTATATTTACTCTCTGTCTTAGTACAAGTGGACTCCCCAGAAAAAGCTAACACTATTATAGAAGAGATGAAATTAAGAAGAGATTTAGAACCGGAGGATCTTGAAACTTTAGTAGAGATAGAGGAAGAATTAAAAGATAGAGAGCCCAGTCTTTGGACTATAACTGCAGATTTATCTTTTGGTGCTTTATATACAGATAACGTTAATAGTGTTTCAAAAACAAGATTGCAAAGTGAAAGTGATAGTGTTGTTGGTTTTAATTCTGCAAAGTATGATAGAACATTAAGTGGTGGTCTGGGCTTATCAGCTACAAGACCTATTGGAGAAGAGTCCTCTTTATTATTAAATGTCTCTCACTCAAGTTCAGAACAACATGCAGAAACCGATGATGATTTTCAAAGCTATGGTTTTACTCTTGGTTTTGACACCACACTTGGTAATCAAAGTTTAAGTCCGTATTTAATGTTGAGTAAATCTGATTATCAAACAGATGCGGATAGTTTTTCAAAGATGTATGGTATTGGTGGATTTTTCTCAGTAGGAGAAAGAAATTCATTTAGTTATGGTTACTCTTATGCAACCTCTAAAGGTAACCACAATTCTGAGGACGACACTGCGATGCAAACAAATTCAGTAGCCCATGGTTTTACTTTCGGGCATGACTTAATTATTACAGAAATTATTTCATCGAGTCTTAGCTTAGGTTATTCAGATACAGATGCAAGAGTAGATGCTGGAAATGATTATGAAACATATGATGTCGGTTTTGGTTTAAATTTTGCATTTCCCTGGGCATACATTGCTGTGAGTAACTCATATGGTTTTAATGATTATAAAAAAGAAGATAGTTCGGTTGACTCAACAAAGTTAAGATCAGATTATACTAATACTTTTGATATAATGTTAACCAAAGCTATCGGAGACATTTTTCCAGCTATTGATCCTAATAGAAGTCTTTTTATAAATATGTCTTATGAAAAACTTATATCTGAGGGAAATATTCTAAATTACGACTATATAACCGATTCTTTTTCTCTAAGTTTCTCTAAATCTACCAGACTCAATTGATTTCTATTATTATAAAAATTATCATCAATAAATCCCCTTAAAATTGAGCATTTAGGCTGTTCAATTTGAGTTATTTATGGTTTCTTTTTTTATGATTTTTGATACTTTTTCGATGTATGAAAAAAATAATATCAGCTTTATCAAGCTTAATTTTTTTATTTAGTATTAATGTAAATGCTGAAGAAAAATTAACGATTGAAAAACAACTAGTAGGAATAGTTGGGGCTATTTCTGGTACAGTTAAAACTGAGACAAGAGAATTAAAAGCTGGTGATCAAATTTATTTAAATGAGACGATTTATGCAGGACCTGGTTCAGGAACTCAAATTTTACTTTTAGACCAATCAACTTTTACCGTTGGCGAAGATTCAGAAGTAGTAATGGACACATTTGTTTTTGATCCTGAAACAAATGATGGAAAAATAGTTGCAAGTGTAAAACAGGGCAGTTTAAAAGTTATCTCTGGACTTATCAGTAAAAAAAATCCTGACAGTTTAACTGTAGAAGTTCCAGAAGGTACATTAGGTTCTAGAGGAACAGAATTTCAAACGATAGTTTCAAAAGGAAAAACTGACACTTTATTAATCGGTCCTGGAAAAAATAACACTTTAGGAATGAGACCAGGAGCAGTTCTAGTTGGGAATAAACTTGGCTCAACTTTACTCGATAATCCTTATAGCATGACTTCAATGACGAAGGGAAAAGCACCAGGACAAGCTAAAAAAATTACTAAAAACCAATTGAAGAAATTTAATAAAAAAATGAAAGCTTTAAGAGTTGCTAAACTATCTCCAGATGAAGCTAAAAGTGAAAGAAAAGTTTTAAGAAAGAAACTAAAGAAGGAATTAAAATCGTTAGGTTTTGAAAAAGAGGAAATTAAAACAATAATTAAAGAAAATATTCAAAAAGATAAGGAAAAGAAAGTTGCTATCAAAAAAGAAAGAGCTGAAGAACGAAAAAAAGCAAGAGCAGAGAAAAAAGCTGCTAAAAAAGAAGGCAACGTAGATAAGAAAAAAGGTAAAAAGAAAAAAGGCAAAGCTGAAAAGAAAAAAAGTAAAAAGAAAAAAGGCAAAGCTGAAAAGAAAAAAGGTAAAAAGAAAAAAGCTAAAGCTAAAGCTGAGAAAAAAGATAAGAAAAAAGCTGTAAAGAAAAAACCAGCTAAGAAAAAAGCAAAAGCAGAAAAGAAAAAACCTGCTAAGAAAAAAGCTGTTAAAAAGAAAGCAGCACCTAAGAAGAAAAAAGCTGTGAAAAAGAAACCAGCACCTAAAAAGAAAAAAGCTGTTAAGAAAAAACCAAAACCTAAAAAGAAAAAAGCTGTTAAGAAAAAACCAAAACCTAAAAAGAAAAAAGTTAAGAAGAAGCCTAAAAAGAAAAAAAAGATAGCTAAAAAGAAAAGAGTTGTTAAAAAGAAAAAAGCAGCTAAGAAAAGAAAAGCTAAGAAAAAAAGAAATAAGAGATAATTAGTTCTTTTCCATTAAGTTTTATTTACTTTATCTGAATTCAATATAAATTTGACGTGTGAAAGCATTTTTGCAAAAACACTTAAACTATTTTACTTTCTTAGTAGTTTTATTACTTCTAATTTTGCTAAAAATCATAAATCCATCATTCATAAAATCAGTTTCATATCTAAGTTTTGATTTATATCAAAAAGTATTTGCTAAAAAAAAAGAGAGTGAAGTGGTCATCATAGATATTGATGAAAAAAGTTTAGGAAAATTTGGACAGTTTCCTTGGAACAGAACAGTTTTTGCAAAAATTATAGATCAAGTTAATTCATCAAATCCAAAAGCCATTGGCTTCGATATCTTTTTTACTGAAAAAGACAAACAATCCCCAGATGAAATAGTTAAATCTTACAATTTAGTTCCTAGTGATATTAAAGATCTTTTAGATTTAAAAAGCCCCGATGATATTTTTTCTGAAAAATTAAAAGAGTCTAAATCGGTAATTGCTGTATTAGGTAGTGCTGTTCCATCGCATTCAAATTATGATCGAAAAGCTAAGGCAAGATTTTTATCTAAAGGAGGAGACCCAAAACAATTTACTTATAAATATCCTTACTCAATAGGTTCACTTGAGAAGTTAGAACAAAATGTAAAGGGATTAGGTTCAATCTCCTTTTTAGATCAATTAGATGGAATAATAAGATCGCTACCTCTTATTGTTCAATTTGATAAAAAATTATATCCCACAATGGGATTAGAAATGGTTCGTGTTGGTGCTAAACAAAAAAATGTTTATATAGAACTTAATGAAGTTGGAATAAAAAGAATAAGCACAAGACCTTATAAAATTAATTCTGATCCTAATGGTATTATTTGGATCAAATATAAAAAATCAGACAAGAAACAATATATCTCAGCTGAGGATGTTTATGACGGAAAATTTCAATCAGATTATTTTAAGGATAAATACGTTTTAATTGGTGCATCAGCTCAAGGACTTTTCGATTTAGTTAAAACTCCACTTGGAATAACTGTGCCTGGAGTTGAAGTTCACGCGAATGTGATTGAAAATATCTTGGATCAATCTTATCTAATAAGAAATCCAAACACCTATATATTTGAATTATTATTTTCTATAATTGTAGCTTTATTGACATTTGTATTATCTCAAAAAATAAAACCTAAATATAGCTTATCTGTATTTTTTGGTAATTTGATATTTATAATAATAATTGGATTTTCAATTTATAAATTTAGATCTGAACTGGTAGATATTAGCTATCCGATATTTATTGTTGCTATAACATTTTTAACAGGTCTTTATTTTAGGTTTATTGAAGAAAATAAATTGGCTTTAGCCAATTTGCAAAAAGAAGCTAAGCTTTTAAAAGAAAGAGAATTAGCTGCTGGAGTTCAAAAAAGTTTATTTCCAGATATCTCAAAATTTGAAAATTTCATTTTTGCTAAAAACGTTCCAGCTCGAGACGTATCAGGAGACTATTTTGATGTTGTTAGATCGACACCTGAGGAATATTTTTTTACCTTAGCTGATGTTTCTGGCAAAGGAGTTAAAGCTGGAATGTATATGGCAAAAGCATCCTCAATATTTAGAACTCTTACTAATTTAAAATTCCCTTTAGAAAAAGTTGTCTTTGGAGTGAATAATGAATTAGTTGAAGCTAAATTTAAAGGGATGTTCGTAACAGCTGTTTTTGGTAAATTAAACATAAAAACAGGTGAGTTAGTTTTTATAAACGCAGGTCATGAGAGTATTCTGACTTTTGATAAAGATAAAAACTACGACTATATTAAATCGGATATGCCACCTATTGGAATTATAAAATATTTTACAGAGTCGATGGTAAAATCAAACACTATAAATCTTAAAGACAAGACATTTGTTGTCTATACTGATGGTGTAACAGAGGGATACTTAAAAAATGGTGAGGAATTAGGGGCCGAAGGAGTACAAAAAATCATAGATGGCATGCCAGATATAACACCTAAAAATATTGTTGAATCTATTGAAAAAGAGTTAAACTGGGGTGCTGAAAAATTAAGAGACGATATTACTTGTATGGCTATCAATATAGAAAATACTGAGCTGATCAAAAAGAAATAAATTCTAACATCATGAAAATTATTAAAAAATTAAATATCAAAAAAATTTTTAGGTCTTTAAAATCAGGTGTTTTAAGTACTAATATTTTTTTTATCTTATTTGCAGCTTTTTTTTCTTCACTAGCTCTAGCCGCCGCTTTAACACTCACACATGTGGATAATAGAATTCCTGCGGGCGCAAATACTGGCGAATGTTTTAGTTCTAAAAAATCAGATGAGACAGGTGACTTTATAGACCTTGATCACGATAGAACTGAGGATCTAAGAGATATTGTGTGGAGTGATGACGGTACAATGGTTTTTACAGTCAATGCTAATATGAACAAAACAAGCTCTGGTAAAGGCTTCATGGGTGATCTTGATTTATCTATGAATAAAGTAAGAGATCCATTTGAATTAAGTACTGTAAAAACTTCGCTTGGAATACACACATGTGATGATATCGATGGCTTTGATGTTGATCATGAAGACTTTCGGGCACAAGGTCTGGATACTCTTGCAGGTAATGGAGTTGCATATAGAAGTATTCATGTAGCTCAAGGTGGTAAAATTTTTTATATTATGAGTAATAGCTCTGAAGTACATAGATTTGATTTAAGTATAGCTTTTGATTTTAGAACAGCTAACTATGTACATGAATTTGACTTTGATAACTCCTCAGTAGGTGGTTTTTCGATGAGCAAAGACGGTACAAAATTGTATTCTATGGATGCCACTAGTGATGCGCCTATAATAAAAACTTTTTCATTATCACCAGCGTTTGATCTCACTTCTGCTACGGAAATAGATAGCGTGAACTTGTTTACTGACCTTGGAGTAACAAACCTTGCTGGAAATCAGTCATATAGAGATATTGAATTTAATCGTGATGGTAGTCAAATGTTTATCTCAGTTTTTGACACAGCAGCTTTTAATAATAGAATTCATCAATTTAGTTTAGGTAAAAATTTTGATGTTTCAACAGCAACTCATTTAGGAAGCCATTCATTTCTTTATCGTACTACCCCTGGAGGAGCATTACGAAACTCTCATACTAGCGGGGCGAGTACTCATGTAGCTGGTCATGGAATAAGTTGGGGTTTTTCTTTTTCTAGTGATGGTATGAAACTATTTATTGGGCAATTAGATGCTAAATCTGGAGATGAGATTAATGTCGTAGATAATATTTATCAATTTGACCTTCAATGTCCTTATGGTATTGTTTCATGTTCATCTGATGCAAGCCAAATTATTGTTTCTCAAGTAGAATTAGCTAAACAGAATATCAGCTTAAATATTGATAATATTTTTAAAAGATTTGAGTGGATCAAAAGAAATAGAGATGATGAGGATTTAACCAGTCATAATTTTAATATAAATTACCCAAATCCTCTATTAAGATCTTTGGCTAGTAAATTTGAGCCATCTTTAAAAAATAATTTAGCAACCTTCGTAAGCAATACCAAAAAAAAGAAAAAAAAGAAAAAATCTAAATGGTCATCATGGAGTATAGCAGAAATTTCTGTTGGA
>CACPOY010000008.1 GCA_902635685.1 uncultured Pelagibacteraceae bacterium | reverse complement strand
GTAAAGTTGTAAAATCAATAAAAAAAGGTGAACATGTTCATGTTCATAATGTAAAAACAAAAAAGTGGTAAGAGATGGAAATCCCCAAAAGTTTTTTAGGTTATAAAAGAGAAAACGGAAGAGCAGGAACAAGAAATCACGTTATAATTTTACCAGTGGATGACATTTCGAATGCATGTGCTGAAGCTGTAGCAAATAATATTAAAGGTACAATTGCTTTACCTCATTCATATGGAAGACTTCAATTTGGAGCAGATTTAGAATTACATTTTAGAACTATGATTGGAACCGGCAGTAATCCAAATGTAGCTGCTGTAATAGTAATTGGCATAGAGCCTAAATGGACTAAAAGAATTGTAGATGGTATAGCCAAAACGGGAAAGCCTGTTGAGGGTTTTCATATTGAGCGTACAGGTGACATTGGAACAGTAATGAAAGCATCAAAAAAAGCTCAAGAATTTGTGATGTGGGCATCGGAAAAACAGAGAGAAGAATGTCCAATTAGTGATTTGTGGATATCAGTAAAATGTGGAGAGTCAGATACAACATCTGGCTTAGCTTCAAATCCTACGGTTGGAAATCTAATGGATAAACTAGAGCCTTTAGGTGTCCATTTATGTTTTGGTGAAACATCTGAGCTGACTGGAGCTGAAAAGGTCTGTGCAAATAGAGGAGCAACAAAAGAGGCTTCAGATAAGTTTATGAAAACATGGAGTGCCTATAATGATTTTATTTTAAAAGAAGCAACTAACGATCTTTCTGAAAGCCAACCTACTGCTGGAAATATTGCCGGTGGATTAACAACAATAGAAGAAAAAGCTTTTGGAAATTTTCAAAAGATTGGAAATTGTAAATTCATAGATGTTTTAGAGCCAGCCGAAGAACCAAAAAAAGGGAAAGGTCTATATTTTATGGATACGTCCTCAGCTGCAGCAGAATGTGTAACACTTCAAGCTGCCGCTGGATTTAATATTCATTTATTTCCAACAGGGCAAGGAAATATTGTTGGAAATCCAATTGAACCAGTTCTTAAATTAACTGCAAACCCTCTTACTGTAAAAAGTATGGGTGAACATATTGATTGTGATGTGTCAAAAATTCTTTCTAGAGAAATGAACTTATCTGAGGCAGGAGATAAACTCATCGAAACAACTTTAAGAGTTGCAAATGGAAGATTAACCTGCGCAGAAGCTTTAGGTCATAAAGAATTTGTCATGACTAAACTTTATAGAAGTGCTTAATTAATCAATAACTCATGCTATATAAAAATTATTTGGTAGTATTGCCAGGTATAATTTTAGCTTTTGTTCTTTATACACTTTCTCAGGGTTTTAATAATATCATCGGAATAGAACTCTTAGGACATACCAAAAGTCCTATCTCAACTGCAATGATAGCAATACTTCTTGGGATATTTTTTGGTAATTTTTTTAAGATTAGAGAAAATTTTCAAAAAGGTCTAGATTTTTCAAGAGATTATATTTTAAAGCTAGGAATTATATGTCTTGGAATCCAGCTAAAACCATTTGAATTTTTAGACTTTGGTAAAATCGCAATACCTTTAATAGTCATATGTATTATAAGCGTACTTATTGTTATTAAAATCACAATAAAGAAATTTAAGATCTCAACCAGAATGTCTTACCTAATATCAATTGGTAGTACTGTTTGTGGAACTACTGCTATCATGGCTACGGCACCAGTTATTAAAGCTAGTAAGAGTGAAGTGTCTTATGCAATAGCAAATATTACTCTATTTGGAATATTATCTATGCTACTATATCCTTATTTCGCTAATTTTTATTTTGAGGGAAATTCTCTTTTTGCAGGCCTTTTTTTAGGAACCGCTATTCATGAAACTTCACAAGTAGCAGCCGCAGGTCTTATTTATGATCAACAGTTTGATAGTCCAGAAACACTAAATATAGCCACAGTCACAAAACTAATAAGGAATACTTTTTTAATAATAATGATTCCTCTTTTTGCTTTTCTTTATAACAGAGGTCAAATAAATGAAAAAAATTATTCTATCAAAAATATTTTTCCTTATTTTGTTTTAGGCTTTGTTGGAATGATTATTTTTAGAAATATTGGTGATCAAGTATTTATTATCGATAGTAATTGGATGAATATGATAGATTTCATTGCAGTGTCTTCAAAAATATCTTTAACAATGGCTATGGGCGCTATAGGCTTATCAACTAATTTAAAAGATATTAAGGGGATGGGATATAGGCCTTTTATTGTAGGTTTTATTGCAATGTTAACTGTTGGTATAATTTCAATATCAACTATAGAAATCTATTTAAAATTTTTTATTTAGACTGCTTAATGGTTTTGTTAAAATATTTTTTTCTAAAATTTGAGATTGATCTCCTTATAAAGGCTGCAGCAATCCCCAAGATAACAGCAAATAAAATTGAAAATAGCCCATAGAAGAATGGCATATCATTTGAAAACTCTTTTATAAATTTTGAAAAAAAGTTTAAATCCTGGGAACTAATGGAGCTTATTTCTTTTTGTATTTCATCAGCAAAAAAAGTATCATAAGCAATAACTATGCCAACAATTAATAATAAAATTGCTAACAGAGCTTTTAGCCCAGAGCTATCAATTTGTTCACCAATTTTCTGACCAACTTGAACTCCCACTATCGATCCTACAACCAACAACAATACAAGCATTAAATCTATAGAACCATAATTTATTGAGTGAAGAAATGTAACTATTACACTAACAAAAATAGTTACAAACAAAGAGGTTCCAGGCACCAATTTTGTTGGCATCTTTATGATATAAATCATCGCTGGAACTAAAATAAATGCACCTCCTATCCCCATTATTGCTGCTATAAAACCAACAAATAATCCAATAATTATAGGTGTAAATATACTTTCATATAATTTTGATTTTGGAAATCTCATCCTAAATGGAAGCCCATGTATCCAGTAATGTACATGTAATTTTTTCTTCTCAACAATATTCTTTTTGGCTTTATCTATTTCTCCAAGACTTTCTACCAACATTAAAGTTCCAATTATTGCTAAAATGTACATGTACGCCAAAGAAATAACTGTATCTATTTTTCCAATGTCTTTAAAATAGGTGAAAGTAAAAATACCCAATATCGTACCTATGGTTCCACCAATTACAATTATAAATCCCATTTTATAATCTAAAGTATTTTTTAGATAGTGCGTAGTTGATCCAGACACAGAAGTTGCCAATATATTATTTGCCTCATTAGCTACAGCATAAGCTGGGGGGACACCCATAAAGATTAAAAAAGGTGTCATTAAAAAACCACCTCCGACACCAAAAAGACCAGAAAGAACACCAACGATTGCACTTAACAAAAGAATTTCAACTGGATTAATAAGGACTTGTGCAATTGGTAAAAAAACTTCCATCTAAAAAAAAATAAAAACTTTTATATGTTCTATTTAAAAGTTATAAAAGTTCCTATTAAGATAACACTCCAACAAGCAGCTATAGCTGAAAAAATTCCTGTTTTAATAAAAATTGATTTATTTTCTGTGATTTTTTGGGAAATTTTTATTTTTGGAAAGTTCATCTATATTTCTAATTACACCCAGAGTAAAAATTGTCAAACTATAATTGAGTTTAAATAAAATTTTTTAATAGATTGTTGCTCCAAAAACCTTGATCTGACCATCCTCAATACCTAGAACCATTCTTCCTAAAAATTCTCCAGGGATTTTCTTATTAGTTTGTTTGATAAGAACTGTAATGTGATCTCCTCTTCTTAAAGTACCGAAAGGCTCATAAGTTTCATTTAAATTAGTGATTAGCTCATTGTTTGCCCATTGCTTGCCCAATTCTACCTCATTAGCGCCAAATAACATCTGTGTTGAAAAATCTCTTGTAAAACTTCCATAATCCTTGAGATTTGAAGATCTTACTAAGTTCTCCCAAAATGGTTTACCAATTGCAAAAATTTCTTCATCAGATTTAGCTAATAAGTCCATGAATTTTTAATTAAAATGTTTAATTAAGAGGCCTTCTTTTTCTCTTTTTCATCGACAATGTGATAAACAGGAACCTTTTCTAAAGTAAATTTACCAGTTTTAGGATCTCTCCTTGAAACAGTCAAACAATGCCAGTTCTCATCATCTAATTTCATGTGATCACCCCTATAATAATAGCCAGGCCAACGTGTTTCTTCTCTAAACAAGGTATGTTCTGTTACACATTGAGAGGTTAAAGCTCTATGTTTTAATTCCCAGGCTCTCATTAATTGATGATAATCCTCAGCACCTACTTTTTCTAAGTCCTCTTGAAGCCAATTTAAAAGTTCTAATGCTTTTTTAAGTAAATTTCCATTGGTCATGTAATTAGATGTAATTCCACCCACATATTCATCCATGATTTTTTGCAGCCTTTGTAGACCTTGAATTGGAGATATGTAACTTGGAGATACTGTGCCACCTGTAATCTCATTCTGAGCAACGGTAAAAGTTTCCAAGGGTTTATATACTGCAGTCTTAAAATTTTCACACTGATTATCAGAGACTTTGATTCCCTCGGCTTTTTTATCCTCTATATATTTGACTGCTGCTTTAGCCGCTAATCTTCCCTCAGTAAATGATCCTGATGAAAATTTATGAGCACTACCACCAACTGTATCTCCCGCACCAAAAAGTCCATCAATAGTTAACATTCTATTATAACCCCAAAAATATTCTGGTGGAGAAAGATCCTCAGGTCCACTTACCCATGCGCCAGAACATGTAGCATGAGAACCCATTACGTAAGGTTCAGATGTTGTCAGCTCTGGATTTGTATATTTTGGATCAATATTTTGTGATGCCCAAACAACAGCTTGACCAACTGTCATTCCTAAAAAGTTCTCCCATCCAACTGTTTCTAAATGTGGATCTTGAAAAGCCTCTTTAGTAACCATATGGATAGGTCCACCGCCTGCAGCTACCTCCTGAATAAATGCATGGTTTCTTAAACAAGTTGGAGTTGGATGATGATCAATATACTCCCCTACTAATTCTTTAGTTTGATCATACCATTTTTTCTCGTAGTTTTCTCCATTAGCATTTTGTGTATATGTTTTTAAATGTAAAAAATATGCGCCAACGGGTCCATAACCGTCTTTAAATCTGCACAACACAATCCTATTTTCCATTTGAGTCATCTTAGCACCAGCAGCAATAGGTAGGGCATACGCAGATCCATTACTCCATGGTGCATACCAAGTTCTTCCCATCCCCTCACCTACAGCTCTTGGCTTGAAAATATGTGATGCACCACCTGCAGCAACGATAACTGCTTTTGCTCTAAACACATGAAAATCACCTGTTCTCATATTAAAACCAACTGCACCACCAATTCTATTTTCTTGAGACTCGTCCATTAACAAATGTGTAACCATTATTCTGTTATAAATTTTGTCAGCAGATTTTTTTGCTGCCTCAGCAACAATTGGTTTATAACTTTCACCATGAATCATTATTTGCCATTTACCTTCTCTAAGATATCTACCAGTTTTTTCATTTTTCATCATTGGTAGTCCCCACTCGTCAAACATGTGAACAGTTGAGTCTACATGACGAGCCATGTCATAACCTAAATCCTCCCTTACCATTCCCATTAAATCATTTCTGGCATATCTCACATGGTCTTCAGGTTGATTTTCATCCCATTGCATTCCCATGTAACAATTAATTGCATATAAACCTTGTGCGACTGCACCACTTCGATCGATGTTTGCTTTTTCAACACAAACAATTTTTAAATCTCTTCCCCAATGCCTGGCTTCAAATGTTGCTCCTGTACCAGCCATTCCGCCACCAACAACTAATACATCACATTCCTCGTAGTGTGTTTTATGCTTAGCCATTAATAGTAGACACCTTTTTTGAAAGATTCTTTTGGAACTGATGGTAATTCTTTATTGGTATTTAAACCCCCTGGCTCACTATATAGTCTCTGCGAGTTTATTTCTCCCTGATTAGGTGTATCACCTTCAGCAAGCTTAGGTATAAATTTTCCCCATGGCTTTGTTGTTATTGGTGAAACAAAATTTTTCTCTGTTCCATTTCTAAATTTAATTTTCCAAGAGATGGTTCCTTTTTCTTCTTCTCTTCTAACTCTAACACTGTGACCCATCGGGGCAAAGTCAGCATACCCCCTTACATCGATCGCATGATTTGGGCATGCTTTGACACAAGAATAACATTCCCAACAAAAATTTGGTTCAATATTTTTTGCTCTTCGAATATTTTCATCAATGTGCATTATGTCTGACGGACATATGTCTACGCAGTGTCCACAGCCATCACATCTTGTCATGTATACAAAAGTTGACATAATTTTTATTTTACTCCTTTTTCTATTATCATATTAATAATGTTTTGGCTCTTCTCTTTTTATACCTAGGCCAAATTGTTCAGGGGCATCAGCTGGTGGAGGTAGATTATCTCTAGAACCATCAGCTTCTGCTAAGTTTTTTTGTATTGCTGCTCCAGGTTTATAAAACATATGTGCAAATTTTGACCAATAAACACCACCAAACAAAATTAAGTTTGATGCCACAAATAAAGTTAAGAATAAATAAGACAGACCTATTTGCCCATTAAATTGAGCGAATGACCAAGCTAACCCAAAAGTTGAGCACGCCAGTAATGCTAAAACAAATAAATCAGCTTTAATAATTCTATACCAAGGATGAGCTTCCGCTGATACGTCTACTCTTAAAAAAAACCAAAACCAATACCCACCTAAGCAAGTTAATATTGCTCCTGCATGCCAAATCATTGACCAAGTTTGAGAAGTTGGTTTATCAGCACCTGTGTAACAAAAAACTAAAACAGCTGATGACACCCAAAATAAAATTGTTCCATACATTCCTAGAACGTGGGCTAATCTTCTTTTACCAAAACCTAATTCAGAGGTAGTACCAATATCAACAACTGTTGTTTTGGCAATCACGGAAATTTTTTCTCCAACACCTAGTTCTTTTGTCGCTGATAATTTTGCTTTTTTTGCGTTATTAAAAAAATAAGTCAAATTTTTATGATTTATCATTTGAATAATAGTTCCAACTGCAATCAACAAAACCATTGCAATAATAAAAGATTGCATTGCAAATGGTGAAATAGTTTCTGATAAAATTGAAAATGGATTGTTACTTAACATTTCCGCCTTTTATTAAATTTTGAATTAATTTTAAAGTTTTATATATAGTTGAAATTATAGTTCAACCTCAAACTGCGGTCAATTTGTCTTTTATAACAGGCTAATTATTTCTTTTATAATGTTGTTTGTTTGGAATGACTGATCGAACTCCACCCTGGGGATTGTCAACATCTCCTTCTCTTCGGGGAATCAGATGAAAATGACAATGTAAGATAGATTGACCAGATAAAATTCCTATATTTGTACCTAGATTAAATCCTTTAACTAGCGGATCTTTATTGGTTATTTCTTTTTTAACAATTTTTATAAGATCATTACATGCAAGCAGTTCATCATTAGATAAGTCAAAATAATCCTTTATGTGTCTTTTGGGTATAATCAAACAATGGTGTTCTGAAACTGGATATGAGTCATAACTTGCGTATGCCAACTCATTTTCATAAACAATTCCAGTTTTTTTTACATCACAAAATAAACAGGGATTGTTTGGATCTTTCATCTATTAAAATCTATAATAATTGCATTTGTTTATAACTTTTTCATATTGCTTTGATAGAAACTTAAATTTCTTTAGGTTTTTTCTTTTCCATCTAAGCTCATTTATAGTTTTAACTGAAGTAACTCCTTTGCCGGAACCTATTAATAATATTTCATCATAATTTTTTATTTCTTTAAGCAAAATATCTTTTTTAATTATCTTTCTTATTTTCGTTTTAAAAAATTTATAAGTATTTCCCTCATAATAATCCTTTTTGGGAGTAAAAAATCTTTGATCTTTAACAAATAGTAAATTTGAGGTTCCAGTTTCTAATAATTTCTTATTAGATACTAATGCAATATCTGATTGGGAGTTATCCATTTTAGATAAATAAGATAATATTTTTTTATATTTAAGGTTTTTAAATTCTGGTTTTTCTCTTTTAAATTTCACTAACTTCAAATTAAAATTTAATTTTGGCTTAACCCGTTTCCTTAAAGAGATTGAAATAACTTTCTTATTTATAGCAATTCTCAATAGATGATTGTATTTCCTTTTTTTAGATAAATTTCTATTAATTATTTCTAAAATATCTGACTTTAATGATTTCTTTTTTATTTGATATTTTTTCAATGATAAAATTAAATTTTTTAAATGATTATCAAAAAATAAAATTTTTGCTGGTTTCCCAAAAATCCACATAGTGGTGAAAATTCCATGATCACCCCAAAGATCTTGGAATTCTATCTGTTTTAAGTCTTTAAGCTGATAAGATTTCTTTAATAAGTAGGTTACCATTGATAGTTAAAAAAGATTCTGGGTGAAATTGAAATCCATATATTTTTTCCTTTTTATTTTCAAATGCCATTGCAACTTTTGAATTTAAACATCTCATAGTTATCTCAAAATTGTTAGATTTGAAAGGTTCTTTTAATTTTAAAGAATGATACCTGCCAACTTTAAATATTTTTCCTTTATTGAATAAAGATTTATTAGTGATTACTTTTATATTTGATTGAAATCCATGATAAATTTTTTTTTGTTCAACAATTTTTGCACCCTCGCAAAATAAAATATGTTGAAATCCTAAACAAATGCCTATGATTTTCTTTTTACCTTTATATTTTTTATAAATTTGTGAAGTGATTGGATAATTTTTTGGATTACCTGGTCCGGGTGAGAAAATTATTGTAGATGCTTGCTTAATTTTATTTTCGCTAATTTTATCATAGTTATCGCACTCAACTTTATCAAACAAAGCAAATTGATGAACAACATTATGAGTAAAGGAGTCGTTATGATCAATTACATAAATCATTTAAATAAATCTATTAACGCTTTAGCTTTAAGAAAATTCTCATTAAATTCATGATTGGCATTACTATCGACGACAACACCTGAGGCAACTGAAATTTCAGATATATTTTTATAATTTAGAATTGAACGTATAATTATATTAAATCTCATATCACCATTAAATTTTATGTAGCCAAAACTACCTGTATAAATATTCCTATTTTCTTTTTCCTGATTATTCAAAAGATTAAGTGTATTTATTTTTGGACACCCAATAACTGAACCACCTGGCATCATTGCTTTAATTATATCAAAGTTGTTGATATTTTTTTTTAATTTTCCTTTAATCAAACTAACATAATGAAAGAGATCTTTGTATTCTTCGACAATTTTTTGTTTAGATAATTTTACAGAGCCTACTTTACAGATTCTCGATAAATCATTTCTTTCCATATCGACTATCATATTGTGTTCCTTGGTCTCTTTTAAATTTTTTCTAAAATAATTTAATGCTTTTAACTTATTCAAATTTTTTGTTTTTTTTACAGTTCCAGCTATTGGTTTTGTTGATATATCGGCACCTTTTTTTGTTATTAAGTTCTCGGGCGAACAACTAATTATTGAGTAATTGTTATCTTTAATCATGAAAGCCTCTGGTGCTAAATTGCTATTAGATAATCTTGAAAAAAAATCTAAGGGATTGATTTTTGATTTGGTCTTATATTTGGTGCAAATCTTAATTTGATAGGTTTCACCTTTTTTAATTTTTTTTTTAAATTTGCTGAATATTTTTGTATAATTTTTTTTATTCATGTTGATTTGAAAATTTCCAGCGACAAAATTTTGTTTTGGATATTTAAAATTATTACTTAATTTAATTTTTTTTTCTGGTTTATAAAAAATTCCTTTTGGAAAATTTAAATTTTTTTGTTTTGGGACTTTGATGTTAATTAGATTATTCAACAACTCGTATCCAAAAAAACCAATGAATAGATCAGTATTTTTTAATCTTTTTTTATTTTTTTTAATTAAAAAACTCTTAATATTTTTATTATTCAAAATAATTTTTTTTGAAAAATCAGTGTAAAGATCAAATCCTTTTTGGGATTTATAAATAATATAAGGTGCTCCCGACTGATGTATCTCTGATAATTGTTTTGTTATATTCAATTTATTCTTTTTTTAGTCTTAAAACTGGTTGTTCTTTTATTGGTAAATGAATTATTGCTGCAAAAACAGATAAGGCAATTGCTAAATACCACGCATAATCATACGAGCCATAAAGATCATGGAACAAGCCCCCTAGGAAAGCCCCAAAGAAGGAACCAATTTGATGGCTTAAAAAAACAATACCGTATAGCAGCCCTAAATACTTTGTGCCAAACATATGGGCAACTATGCCACTTGTAGCTGGCACGGTAGAGAGCCATAGAAAGCCAAAACTTGCACCAAAAATAAAAGAGTTAATATTACTCGCCGGTAAAAATATAAAAAATATAATTGTTACTCCCCTTAAACCATAAATTGCACTTAGTATTAATTTTTTACTCATTATTGTTGATAGATAACCACTAGTCAAAGAACCAAAAATATTGAACAAACCTATTAATGATAAAATTGCTGCTGCGGTCCAGCTTTCTAAACCTCTATCAATTACATATGTTGGAACATGAGTTCCAACTAAAGTTATATGAAAACCACATACAAAAAAACCTGAAACTAAAAGTAAATAACTTTTAGTACCAAAAGCTTCTTGAATTGCCTCTAAAGTACTTTGAGTATTTGGTTGTTCAATTGTATCATTTAATGATGGAGATCTAACAAGAAAGGAAACAGCAAATCCGATGGTCAAAGCAATCATAAATGCAACTAAAGTATTTTGCCAGCCGTTTTCTGTGAGAGAGTACTCTGTTAATATAGGAGATAGAAAATAACCAAATGAACCAACTGCAGTAACAATACTCATGGCGATAGTTCTATTAGACAAAGGAAAGTGTTTACCTACAACAGACATTGGAATACTTATAGCAGTGCCTCCAAGACCAATGCCTACTAAAATGCCAAGATCAATTTGAAAAAAAATTCCAGTATTTGGTCCTGCATATAAAAAATAAACTCCAGCTATAAAAAAGATAAATGCCAATGAAATTGCTTTATGTCCACCATACTTATCTGCTATTACTCCAAAAATAGGTCCCGTCAATCCCCACATTAACATTTGAAGACCAATTGATAAACCAGATTGGGTTAGAGAAATTCCTAGATCATCTCTAAAATCCATAAAGAACATTCCAAAAGTTTGTCTTATACCTAATGAAATTAGAACAACTAAGCTAGCTGCAATTAAAGTAATTAACGCTGTGTTATTTCTTATAAATTTTTCAGATTGCATTGAAATTTATTTTAAATGTCTGAGAGCTTGTTTTAAATCAGCAATAAGGTCACTAGGATCTTCGAGACCTATATGAAGTCTTACTAAATGCTCGTCCTTCTCTAGGCTCATATATTTCCTATTCCCCGTTTCTCTAGATTCTTGATGTAAAGCTAAACTTTCAAAACCGCCCCAGCTGTATCCATAACCAAATAATCTTAGGGAGTTCACGAATTTTGTTACAGAATTTGGGTTTTTTGTTTTAATTTTTAATCCCATTAAACCTGATGCTCCTGAATAATATTTTTTCCACATTTTATAATTTAATGAATTTTTTTTATAAGGATAAAGCAATTCTATTTTTTTATTTTTATCTAAAAAAGATGCAACTTTTTTAGCATTCTCGCTGTGTCTATCAAGTCTCACATCTAGAGTTCTAAGCCCTCTGGTAATTAAATATGCATCATCAGGTCCTAATCTCAAACCTGTTATTTTTTCTGCAATTTTTACTTTATTAAAAACTTTTTTATTGACTGCTAAGCTGCCACCCATGACATCAGAGTGTCCAGAATAATACTTGGTTGCAGAAACAATTGACATATCAAAACCAATTTTAATTGGTTTAAAAAAATATGGTGTCGCCCAAGTATTATCAATGGCTGTTAATATTTTTTTCTTTTTTGCAACTGAAATTATTCTTTTTAAATCCTGAAAATCGAACGTGTTGCTACCTGGATTTTCAACAAAAATCAGTTTAGTTTTTTTTGTAATGGATTTTTCTAAAGTCTTTAAATTTCGAGGATCATAAAACGTTGTTCTAATGTTAAATTCTTTTAAATAATTTTCCGTTAAAATTCTTGTTGGACTATAAACAGGGTCTGCAACCAACATTTCATCTCCAGGTCTTACAACGCTAAAAATTGCTAAAAAAACAGAGCCAAAACCAGTTGGTGTAGTAAAAACATGATAGCTTTCCTCAAGTTTTGTTAAAATTTTTTGTAATATATAAGTTGTGGAGGTTCCTTGTCTTCCATAATCATAATGTCCGCCAATAGGATTTTTTTTTGCTTTAGCCTGAGTTTTTCTTAAATGCTGCATAGACTTAAATATAATTGTAGATGCTCTTACTACTGGTGGATTGACAGATTGATTATGAAAATCTTTAGCTGTGTGCTTTAAAAAAGTCTTGAAAGATTTAGACATAAAAAAAATTGATAACTATAAAAGACAATGCTATATCCCTGACATAATTTCAATTAAATTATAACTAAGGGAAATAATGGGATATCCAAAAAAGCATAGAGGCCGAAGAAAAATGGGCTCTAAAAAAAGACGAGCTAGAAAGAAAAACAAAAAAAAATAGTTTTTCCAATGGAGCAGATAAGAAAAGTTAAATCCATGAGTATTTGGATATTTATAGTTCCTTTTGTAGCAGTAAACACTTGCTTAATATTGATTACACAATTTCATGGTTTGTTTCCTAATCGAGCAGATATAATACACAATACTTTTCCATATATTGATGGCGGAGCTTCAATAAGCAGAACTGCTAGAGTATTTCCTACCTATCTGATATTTAAGCCTGCAATGTTTTTTACGTCATATCTATTAATAAGATATTGGTATCTAAACAGAGAGATTTTACTTAAAGTTGGTGGGGAACATAAACATATTAAAAAAATAATTTTTTTTGGTGTAGCATCAGCGATCGCTCTTACAGTTCACTCAATTTTTTTAGGGGTAAAATTTGAGTATGATCTATATAAATTATTCAGACGGGTAATTATGTTATCGTTTATAATTTTTGAAATAGTTGCACAAACATATTTAGTCATAATTTTATACTCTTTTAAAGATAAAATAATAGATCTTATCAACCCAAATTTTTTAAAAGCTAAGTTAGTTTTAGTATCAATTTTGATAGTTGTAGCAGCAATAAGTATCCCTATTATAAGCTTGCCAGGAAATGATTTTATGGGGTTTAATTTAAAATTTTTCAAACATGCATTAGAATGGGATTATTTCATCGGTGTTATAACCTTTTATTTATTTACTTTTTTTATGTGGAAAAAAATTAATTTGTAATCCAGCCACCGCCCAAAACTTTATACCCAAAGTTATCTTTTTTATAAAAAACACAAGCTTGACCAGGAGAAATTCCATCCTCAGAAATTTTAAGATTTACTTCAGCTTTTTCTAAATCTTTAAACAAAATTTTTGCATCTAGAAGCTTTCCAGTTGATCTTACTTTTACTAAAATTTCGTCCTTAAATTCATTTTTGTTAGCTAATAAATTTAAATTATTTAAGTAAATTTTTTTCTTTCCTAATTTATCTTTAGGTCCAACTATAATTTCATTTTTTTTTGCGTTAATTTTAAGAACATACAAAGGGTCTTTATCTGAGACTTTTATTCCTTTTCTTTGTCCAATGGTAAAATTAACTATACCATCATGCACACCGATCACTTTTCCATTCAAATCCTTAATATTTCCTTTTCTATAAGACTCTGGCCTAAATTTTTGGATAACAGATGCATAATCTCCATTAGGCACAAAGCAGATATCTTGACTGTCAGGTTTATTGGAAACATTTAAATCTAATTGTTTTGCTATTTTTCTAGTTTCATCTTTCAGCATACCACCAAGTGGAAATCTAAGATAGTTTAACTGATCTTTAGTAGTATTGAATAAAAAATAACTTTGGTCTCTATTTTCGTCTACAGCTCTATACATATTTGTTTCATTCCCTGATGTAACACTTTTAACATAATGACCTGTGATCATTGCATCAGCTTTTAAATCCTTCGATACTTCAAATAAATCTTTAAATTTTACTGTTTGATTACATTGAATACACGGAATAGGTGTTTCACCTTTTAAATAACTATCAACAAAATTATCTATAACTCCTTGTTTAAATTTATTTTGATAATAAAGAATTTTATGTTCTATTGCTAATTTATTAGCAACTCTTTTTGCATCCATTATATCTTGACCTGAGCAACATTGTTTTGAGGACGCAACATCCTTTCCATCATCATAAAGTTTTAAAGTAATTCCAATTACTTTATATCCTTCATTTTTCATCATACCTGCTACTGTAGACGAATCTACTCCACCTGACATAGCAACAACCACTGTTGTGTCTGAAGGTCTTTTATCTAATCCTATAGAATTCAGTTCATTATTCATTTGGTGGTATTTATACTCATTTCTAATATAAGTTAAATTAAATGATTTATGATTTTGAACCAGGTGACAAAGTTTTCAATCCACACAATAAAGACTGGGGTATCGGTCAGGTTCAATCAATTATTAAGGATAAAATAACAGTCAATTTTGAGAATGTTGGAAAAAAAGTTATTAATGCTGAAAATATAGAATTAAAAAAAATAAATGACAAAAATTAATATCAAAGATGTTGTGGAGAATTTAGTTGATACATTTTTGAATGCAGGAAAGATCTCCTTAGATTTAAGGGATAAGGGATTAACTAAAGAAACAAAATCAGATAATACTCCTGTTAGTAATGGTGACTTAGAAGTAAACAAAATTATATCTCAGAAAATATCAAATCTTACTCCAGATATTCCTATAATTTCCGAAGAAACATCAGATAATAAATCTATAAAAAGCCTTAAAAATTTTTGGTTAATAGATCCAATAGATGGAACTTATGATTATATAAATAATAAAGATGAATTTACTATTAACGCTGGTTTAATAATTGATAACAGGCCAGTGGCAGGATTAATTTATGCACCTGCAAAAAATAGAATGTTTTACTCATATGGGATGAATTATGCATTTGAATTAATTAATGGAAAACCTGTTCAACTTGATGGAAAAAAAAATTTTAATAAAAATGACATAAAATTTGTTTCTTATTCTCATAAAATAAAACCAGAAATTGAGAAAATTCATAAAAAATTAAATGTTAAAAAATATGTAAGAATGAAAAGTTCGTTGAAATTTTGTGTGATAGCTGCAGGTGAGTTTGATGGTTATGTTGCAGAGCCTAGAGCGTGTGAGTGGGATATAGCAGCAGGTCACGCAATACTAAAACATACTGGAGGAAAGGTTACTGATTTTAATGGTAATGAGATTTTGTATGGTAAAGAAGATTTTAAAAATCCAAGTTTAATTTTAAAAAGTAAAGGAATTTTATAATGGATGATCAATTAAGAATTATACTTATCATTTTAGTATCAGTCTCAATTTTTGGATTATTAGTATTTGTTTTTGTCAAAAATTACATTAAAAATAAAATTGACCACTTGGTAAAAATCGAAAAAGATAAAAAATCAAAGTAATTTTGTAATTTTTAAATAATCTTCTTTTTTTAATTCCATCACCTTTTTTGAAGTTTCAAAATCAAAGCCATTCCTTGCTAATAAAGAGATATCTTTTTTATAAAATAAAGATCTATTATCATCTATTCTAGCTGGTCCTATTCTTTTTTTTTTACAAACTTTGATTGCTGAAAAAAAATCTTGATCTGAATTCTCATCTTGAATTTTATTTACTGTTTCTTTTATATAATTATCTTCAATACCTTTGCCTATTAAATAACTTCTTATTTTATTTATTGAATTTCCTCTTCGAATCATACTTTTGGCTTTAGTTTCAGAATAAAATTTGTCATTGATAAATCTGTTTTTTTCTAAATCTGACAAAACGATATCGATTAAATTATTAACATCTTGTTTTTTTACATTTGGTACAGAAATCTTTAAATATTTCTTTAATAAGTATGTTTTAAGCTGCTGTTTTGATGGCGCATATTTTTCAATATAGCTAAATGCAAAATTTCTCATTTCCTCAACAGTAACTTTAAGAGTTTTTTTTTTATTTCTTATGGGAATCATCTAAAGATTTAATATAATATATTTGTAAATGATCGAACAAATTTATACTTATTTTACAGTTGAAATGCTCTATTATTGGGTAAACTTAGGAGTTTTACCATTTTGGTTAGTATTGATTTTTTTTCCTCAATCTTATTTTTGTAGGTATTTTATAACCTCAATTTTTCCAATTTTTATTTTAAGTGGAGTTTATATTTTTATTTTATATAAAGCTTATTTAAATACCTACCCTTTTAATAATAATTTTAGTCTTTATCTGAGTATAGACAATATTTCTGACTTGTTTTCTAATAAAACTTTTCTCATGATGTTTTGGACACATTTTATTTGTATCAATCTCTTTACAGGTGGCTGGATGGTTAAAGACTCACAGAAATTTTCTATTAATAAAATATTAATGATTTTTCCTATATTAATTACCTATTTAATGGGTCCATTAGGTTTATTTATTTATTGGTTGATTAGAATATTTCACGCAAGAAGCATCAGTTTATATGACTAAAAATTTGGACTTTTATTTTGATTTTATAAGTCCATATTCTTATTTAGCTTATAAAAGATTAAGTTCATTAAATAAAGATAATATGATTAGTATTAATTATAAGCCTATATTGCTTGGAGGTCTACATAACCTTGGAAAAATAACTCCACCTGCTTTTAATGAACGCAAACTAAAAAATATGAAAAATGATTGTGAGTTAATTGCTGCTAAAAATAATATTGAATTTAAATGGAATTTAAAATTTCCAATAAATTCTTTATATCTAATGAGAGGATATCTTGTTGTTGATAAGAGTCTTAAAAAAAAATTCTTTGAAAATTGTTTTGATGCTTATTGGAAAGATAATTTAGATATTTCTGATGAGGAAATTGTTGACAATATAATTAAGAAATCAGACTTAAATAAAAAAAAATTTCTAGATGATATTGAAAAGAATGATATTAAAGAAATGCTAAAAAACCTAACCAGTAATGCCTTTGAAAAAGATATTTTTGGTGCACCAACATTTGTTGTTAATAATAAAATTTTTTGGGGACAAGACCGTCTTGATTATGCTTTAGATGAATACAATTCTTAAACAATTTTAAATTTACTTTCCTTTATTGCACCAAAACCGCCATCTATGTGAGAAACTTTTTTAAAACCCATATCTTTTAACGATTTTGCTGCTAATGCAGATCTTAAACCACCAGCACAAAATAAAACCATTTCTTTATTTAAATCTAGTTTTCCTTTTTTAAAATATATGCTGTCAGGATCTAACCAGAATTCGAGCATACCCCTCGGGATATGATTAGCATTTTCTACTCTACCCTCTTTTTCAAGTTCCCTAATATCCCTAATATCAATTAAATTACATTGGTTGTTACTTGACATTTCATGGGCTTCTTCAGTTGAAATAGTTTTTATTTCTTTAAGTGCTTCAGATACAAGAGTTTGAGATGATTTAATTGTCATATTCAGATAAATATCTATACCATATATTTTATATTTATGAAAAAAATTTTTATAAAACTTGCAAGATTATTAGGTTACGAAATTATTGATCAGAATAATTTTGTATCACCGTCACTAAAAAAAGAACTTAATGATGAACTTTCAGTTATTAATCAAAAATCGATAATACTACCTTTGGGAGATGTTAAAATTACAAAAAAAGTTAAGTCATTATTAATTGTATTGCGTATGAATACTGAGGTAGAAATTTGGGATCAAAAAAAGAAAAGATTGTTTGAGCAACCAAAAATTGACTACTCAATAAGATCCATTAATTCATTAATCAAAGCAATAACTGTTTGTCGCAATAAATATCCTGTTATAAAAATCAAGACAATTATTGTTGATGATCAATCAAAAAAAGATAACTTAGATAAAATTAGTAAAATAATTCAAGATCAAAATATTGAAATTATTCCATTAGACTATGAAAAATATAGGTCCATAATTAAAAAACAGGAAACAACAGAAACTTTTTCAAACTTAGCAAGTTTACTTCAGAGTTTTGAAATTGGTAAAAACGAAAGTGATGATCTAATTTTTTTTATTGAAGATGATTATATTCACTCAGAAACAATGCTAGACGAAATGATTGCATCATATGAAAGAATAGCCTCACAAGTTAAAAAAGACATTATTATGTGTCCGGCAGACTACCCTTATCTTTATATGAATAATGAAAAAACAAATATCTTGATTGGTAGCAATAGACATTGGAGAACAATTAATAAGACCTTATGTACATTTATGTTAAGTAAAAATTTACTGAGTAAATATTGGGAAAATTTTTACAAAACTTGCTTAGATCGCCATGATCCTTTTGAAAAACACATTAATGAAATTTACGAAAATGAAGTTTGTATTTCACCAGTCAAAAGCCTATCTCTTCATTTAGCCAACATTAATTCAAGTTACGGTTTGTCACCTTTCTTAGACTATAAAAAATTGTGGGAGGACAACAAATAAAAAGCCCCCTTAGGGGAGGGGGCTTTTTTTTAACTAACTAACTAGAGAGAGATTTAAGGGGTCCTCCGATGAGTAATCGCGGAGATACAGAGAGCGAAGAACCCCATAATTGTTATTGTTAACAATTAGTCACGAATTGAGTAAGCTATAACTCCAGTCTCTGATACATCAGTTCCTTTCATTTCAGCCTCTTTACTCAATCTGATACCCATTGTAGCTTTCATTAACGACCAGACTATAAACGCAGCAACAAACACAAATGCATTTATTGAAATTACACCTAGTAACTGAGTACCAAAATTCGCACCCGAGTTTGTAGCTGGAACTATTAAAGTTCCCCAGATACCTGCAAACATGTGAGCAGGAATTGCTCCGACTACATCATCGATTTTTAAAGCAAACAACATTTTCGTACCATAAACAACTATTATACCTCCTACTGCACCAATTAGAATTGAAGCAAAAGGTGAAGGCATCAATGGCTCAGCTGTAATAGCTACTAAACCACCAATACATCCATTAAGCATTTGCACTACGTCTGTTTTACCAGATAATCTAGTGACAGCTGCAGCGGCCATTACACCACCTGCACCGGCTAATAGAGTGTTTATAAATATTTTTGACACAGCAATTGCATCAGGAGCAGTTCCAATTGCTAATTGTGAACCACCATTAAATCCAAACCAACCTAGCCATAAGATGAAAACACCTAGTGTAACCAATGGAATTGACGACGCTGCAAAAGGTTTAAGTGGTGCCGGCGCTCCAGACTTAGTAAATCTACCTAATCTAGGCCCAATAATTATTGCACCAGCTAAAGCAGCTGCTCCACCTGTTGAGTGAACTAATGTTGAACCAGCAAAGTCTGAGAAACCAGCTTTAGCTAACCAGCCACCTCCCCATTGCCAACCCATTACAATTGGATAAATAACACCAGCTAAAATTGCCGCGAATAAAAAGAATGGCCATAATTTAATTCTCTCAGCCATTGTTCCAGAAACAATTGAAACTGTTGTTACACAAAATACCATTTGGAAATACCAATCTGATCCATCTGCATAACCAGTATCGATCTTACTAGCGTCTTTCCACGGAATGAATTTTCCAATGTATCCTCCTTCTGGGATACCATATGCTAGGTTGTATCCAACTAACCAGAACATTATCGCTCCAATAGATACTAAACCTATATTTTTTGCACAGATTACAGATACACTTTTAGATGTAACCATACCTGACTCTAACATTGCAAATCCACAAGCCATAAAAAAGACCAGGAACCCACACATTAAAAATAATAGAGTGTTAAATATAAACCCTACTTCTGCAGAAACAGTTGATTCTGCATAACCTGCACTACTCATGTTTAATAAAAAAATTAAACTAATAAGTGGCACACTTATTTTATTTAAAAATTTAGTCATTAAGACCTCCCTGTTAAAACTGTCTTATATTTTTATAATTTAAAAAAACTAACGTTGATTATGAGAATTTGATATGCAGAATCTGCATGTAGAAACAGCCTCAACGAGAAAATCGTTAAGGCTGTTAAATATAATTATTTATTAAATACTTCTTTTAGGGCTTTTGCAGGCAAGAATTTTACCTTTTGAGATGCAGCGATTTGTATTTGCTCACCCGTTCTTGGATTTCTTCCAACTCTTGCTTTTCTTTTAGCTACTTTATAAGTTCCGAATCCCGCAATTTTTACAGGATCATCACCTTTTAAAGCATCTAAAATAGTATTGGTAATCGTGTCAAAAGTTCTTTCAGCATCTGCTTTACTTAGATTTAGTGCTCCTGAAAGCTTGACTATTAGTTGTTTTTTATTCATTTTAGCTCCGGTTTAGGTTGTTTCCATTTTTATCAAAAGTGTTGATAAATCAAGCTTTTTTTTAGTGTTATTCTTAAAATTATACACAATATATTGTAAAATAGCTTAAAAAGGTTGATTTTATTAGGTTTTCAATCAATTAATAAATTTAATTTATCTCAATAAACCTATGTCTTTTAAGTCATTAAATGTTGTGAAAAACATCAAAGATAACAATATAAAGAGACCGATTCGAAAAAAGCCCTCCTGCGTTTTTTGTGATAAAGGTCGGCCTAAGATCTTCTCAAAAGCGTATAGCATCAAATGACCACCATCCAACATTGGTATTGGAAATAGATTTACCAACCCAAGACTTATGGAAATATATGCCGTCATACTCATAAAAGCCAAAATACCGAATTCAGCAACCTGACCAGAAATTTTTGCTATTCTAATTGGGCCACCTAGTTGAGAAGTATCAGCCTTTCCCATAATCATTCCACCAACATATTTTAAAGATGAAATACTCACGTAATACACTTCATTTAAAGCATGATAAATAGCTTGGGCGGGACCTAATTTTATATGATTTATTTCATCATTGTAAGCACCAAGCTTTATTCCAACTATCCGTTTATTGATTTTATTTCCAAGATTATCCTCACCTAAAATCACTTTTGGTTTAATTCTTAGCAATAATTCATCGTAAGATCGCTTTACCTTAAAATCTATAGCATCTGCAGTGGACATTGTAATAAATTTAGAAACATCCATGATGCTTTCAACTTTATTACCATCTATCTCTAAAATGATATCATTTTGCTTAAGTCCACCTACCATTGCTGGACTATCTTTTTGAACTTCGTTGATTACTGCTGGAGTAAAATCTTTCCCTACAAAAGTATAAATTGAAAAAAAAATAACTAAAGCTAGTAAAAAATTAGCTAATGGTCCGCCGAAAACAATTAATGCTCTTTGATACAATGGTTTTAGAACAAATAACTTTTGGCGATCATTTTCATTATATTTTTCAAGAATTTTTTCCTGATCAGCTTGAGAAAAAACATTTCTATCTCCAAAAAATTTTACATAACCACCTAAAGGTATCCAGCAAATCTTCCATCTTGTGCCAGATTTATCATTCCAACCGAATATTTCTTTTCCAAAACCAATTGAAAAATCAGTTACTCCTACTCCATATTTTTTTGCAAAATAATAATGTCCGTATTCATGAATAAAAACAACAACTAAAATTAAAAATAGGAAAGGTAAAATATAACTGAGCATAATTTATTTAATTAAAATTTATAAACATAATAAAATTAAAAATATAATAATGCAAAAATAATTCCTAAAATTAATATCGATAATATTAAAATTATGTAATTGATTTTTATATTAAATTTTTTATAAATTGTGTCATTTATTTTTTCCCAAAATAAAACAACGAGAAAAATTACTACTGCTGGAACAATAAACTTAATCATTATTATTAACTTTTATCTCCGACATAGACTGATACACCTCTCGAATTAATATCGACATCAAATTTTTTATGTAAAGGAGGAAAAGCTCTTTGGGAACAGTCTAATCTATCGCACGTTCTACACGATACTCCGATTGGAATTTCACTTGATTTATCATTGATATTTACATTTTCAGTATATACAAAATCTTTCGCATACTTTGCTTCACATCCAAGACCAATAGACAGAATACTTTTTGATTGTCCAAATCTACCGATGCCTTTTTCAACTGTTCTCGCAATACAAACATATTTTTCACCGTTTGTCATTTTACTAACTGCAGCTTGAATAACTCCAGGTCTTGTAAATGCTGAATAAACATTCCATCTTGGACACGCTCCTCCATATCTTGGGATTTCTATACCAGATAATGAAAATCTTTTTGAAATGTTCCCTGCCATGTCTACTCTTAAAAAATGGAATGGAATACCTGGTAATTTAGGATCCTGTAAACACGTTACTCTGTGAGCCACTTGCTCAAAGGAAGTTGCAAAAGTATTTTGTAATAGTTCAAGATCATATTTAAGTTTTTTACATTCTGAGTGAAAAGGCTTGTAAGGCATAAGTATTGCAGCTCCACAATAATTAAGTAAAGCAACTTTACTCAATTTTTTTGACTCTTCTGATGGAAAAGTAAATTTAGACAGGTAGTGTTCTATATCCTCATTTGCACCTTCCTGAGCTATTTGGGCTGCAGCATGAAGTTTCTTTGTTTCTAATGAACTATAATCACTTAGTAAAAGCTCTTTTTTGTTTTTGTTAAATATTTTTGAAAATAACTTATCTTGATGTGGAATAACATCCTTAACATTAATATTATATTCTGAGTTTAAATATTCACAAAGTGCTATGTATCTAGTTCGATTATTTTTTTGAACTTTTTCAAAAACTTTGTTTGCAAATTCCTCAAGTTTCGGAAAATAATTTTTATTTTCTTGTAAAAAATCTGAGATCACCTCGCCTGGAAAGGAATTTTTTCTATTATCAACAATTTTACCAGACATTTTTTCAATTTTATTAACAAGCTCATGATCCTTTTTTTTTAAAATATCGCCTAATCTTACTATTGCCTTGCCAATTTTAGGATTAGTCCCTACTAAATCTTTTACCTCTGGTCCAAGAATGTCCAAGTCTTCAAATAATTCATCATCTAAAATTTCAGATAAAGTATTTTCTAAATTTAAATCAGTTTTTGATGTTAGTTGCGAAAGCTCAATATTCAATTTTTCACAAATTTTTAATAGAAGGTCCCCATCTATTTTTCTTTTTCCTCCCTCAATTAAATTCAAATAACTCGGCGAAATATTTAATTCATGAGCTAATTTGTTAGCCTGAAGACCAAGCTGTCTTCTAAAAGCCTTTATTTTCGGGCCAATTTTTAAATTAATTTGACTCATATTTACTATTTGTAAATTTAGTAAATTTATATTTACAATATATTTCCATTATTTACAAGCATTTTATACTTTTTTATAGATTTTGTAAATCTTGTAAATTATAAGATTTACATGACTGATAAATTTAAAAATAGTGAAAATGAGGCTCAAATCATAAAACATGAAGACCTTGCTAGACATAATAGTAGAGGAATTTACATGAGAGATGATCATTGTGATTGGGGTTCAAGTGGAATGCAAGATCTAGTTGATAGCCTTAACGACTCAAACTAAATTTAATTTTCAACTAAAGTTCATTTCAACTATTAACACTTTAGACTAACACAGGATTATTTAATGAGTGCAGAAAATATATCTTATGATTTAAAAAGATTTGCTGGAATAAAAAGAGATTACACACCAGAAGAAGTAGAGAGATTAAGAGGGTCAGTTAAAATTGAATATTCATTGTGCAAACAACAATCAACAAAACTATGGAAATTACTAAACACAGAAAATTATGTTAACACTTTAGGATCTTTGTCAGGCAATCACGCTGTTCAACATGCTAAAGCAGGTTTAAAGGCAATCTATTTAAGTGGATGGCAAGTTGCTGCTGATGCAAACAGTGCTGGGGAAATGTATCCAGATCAATCATTATATCCCTACGACAGTGCTCCTAAATTAGTAGAGTCAATGAATAATGCATTAATTCGAGCTGATCAAATTCAACATATGGAACTTTTAGATGGAGACATGAAAAAAGAAAAGAGAATAGATTACATGCTTCCAATTATAGCTGATGGTGAAGCAGGTTTTGGAGGACCTTTAAATGTATTTGAATTAGCAAAAAAATTTATTAAAGCCGGAGCTGCAGGTGTTCACTTTGAAGATCAATTAGCAAGCGAAAAAAAATGTGGTCATATGGGTGGAAAAGTGCTTGTGCCAACAAGCACTATGATTAAAAATTTGAAAGCTGCTAGATTAGCTGCTGATATTGCTGATGTACCGCTTATTATATTAGCAAGAACAGATGCTAATGCTGCAAAACTTATTACTAATGACCATGATGATAATGATAAGCCTTTTATGACAGGTGAAAGATCACCAGAAGGGTTTTATTATGTTAAAGCGGGAATTGAACAAGCAATCTCTCGAGGATTAGCTTATGCGCCGTATTCGGATTTAATTTGGTGTGAAACTGCTACACCAAACTTGCAAGAAGCAAAAAAATTTGCAGATGCTATACATGAAAAGTTTCCTGGTAAACTTTTAGCATATAATTGTTCACCATCATTTAACTGGAAAAAGCACTTGTCAGATTCAGAAATTGCTTCTTTTCAAAAAGAAATTAGTGATATGGGTTATAAATTCCAATTTATCACTCTTGCTGGATTTCACACTCAAAATATTGCAATTTTTGAACTTGCAGAAAAATACAAAAAAGAAGGTATGTCTGCTTATTCAAAAATTCAAGAACAAGAATTTGCTCGTGAAAAAGATGGTTACACAAGCGTTAAACATCAAAGAGAAGTTGGTACTTCTTATTTTGATGCTGTTTCTAATACGATTAGCAGCGGAAAGAGTTCTACTACTGCAATGGCTGGTTCTACTGAGTCTGAGCAATTTTAAAAAACAATTTTATTCCTCTAAAAAAGTGTTTTTTAAGGCCCTTGATCAGGGCCTTTTTATTGATTAATTTTTTTTGCTAAAATGTTTTCTTTATCAAATTTAATAATTTCAAATCCATTTAATCTTAATTTCTCTTTGACAATCTTAAGTTTTGGTCCTTCAAAAAAAGTTCCATCAAAATGTTTGGTCTCAAATTCTAATGTTTCAATATCTATTTTAGTAAAATCGATTGTCTTTATGATTTCAAATTCAGCACCTTCGGCATCTATTTGTAAATTTTTAATAGATTTAATTTGATATTTTTCAATTAATTTATCAAAATCAATGAATTCTATTTCTATATCCTCAATATCTTTATCAGTTATTAAAAATCTTTTATTTCTATGATTTAAAATATGTTGTTTATCAAAAGAGCCTATGCCACTTGCCCAATGTTTGCCTAATTTATGTATTGATTTTTCTTTAACAAAAAAAAATTTTTTAGTTTTGTTCTCAGAAAAAATTGCATTTTCACAGATAAAAATATTTTTTCTTTCTGAAAAATTTTTTTTTAGAATTCTATTATTATACGGAACAGGTTCTACTAAAAGTATGTTGTCATTTCCATACTCTTTTATCTTATCTGCTAGCCAAACACCGAAATGTGCCCCAATAACTACTAATCCAAAATCTTTCACTTAGAAAATTAACTAAATGCTTCTACCCATGTCCCTTGTGTTGATGCTTTAGAATATTCAGTTGCACGACCTTCAAAAAAGTTCATGTGCTCAACCGCATTTAACATTGTATCAAGCCATCCTAAAGGATTCTTCTGTACATCATAAATTGGTTCCAAACCTAATTGAACTAATCTTCTGTTACCAATAAATCTAATATAATCTTTAACTTCCTGTGCTGTTAACCCCTCCATAGGGCCCATTTCAAAAGCTAAATCAATAAAAGCATCTTCATGTTCAATAATAGTCCTACAAGCCTCATAGAGCTCTTTCTTTAATTTGGGTGTCCAAATCTCTGGATTTTCTTTTATGAATTCTTTAAAAATTCTTATCATTGAATTGCAATGTAGAGTTTCATCTCTTACAGACCAAGTAACTATCTGACCCATACCTTTCATTTTATTGTGTCTTGGAAAATTTAAAAGAATTGCAAAACTTGCAAATAATTGTAAGCCCTCAGTAAATGCACTAAAGACCGCAACTGTTTTTGCAATATCTTCCTTAGAGTTTACATTAAAGCCCTGCATATAATCGTATTTATCTTTCATTTCTTTATATTTCATAAAAGCTGAATACTCTGACTCGGGCATACCGATTGTATCTAATAAATGAGAGTAAGCTGCCACATGAACTGTTTCCATCGCAGCAAAAGCTGTCATCATCATAAGAACCTCTGTAGGTTTAAATACAGTTGTGTAATGTCTGAGATAACAATTATTAACTTCTACATCAGCTTGAGTAAAAAATCTAAAAATTTGAGTTAAAAGATTTTTTTCTGGTTGTGATAAATTTTTTTGCCAGTCTCTTACGTCATCTCCAAGAGGTACTTCCTCTGGTAACCAATGGATTCTTTGTTGGGTTAACCAAGCATCATAGCACCATGGATATCTGAATGGTTTGTAAACTGGGTTCTCAACTAGTAATCCCATTTTTTTTGGTTGGATTATCTCTTTTTTTTTATCTATTATTTTTTCTATTACTGACATGATAGGCACTCCTCGTATTCTGGTTGTTCCTTGGTTTGTTGATTTTTTGATTTATATACATTAGCTGTTACGTCGGTTGATTGAGCATTATTGACATTTTCAGCTCTTTGAATTGATTTTGATCTACAGTAATAAAGGCTTTTTAAGCCTTTTTTCCATGCATCAAAATGAATTCTATGTAATTCTTTTTTGTGGACATCTGCTGGTAAAAATAAATTAACTGACTGTGCTTGTGAAATAAAAGGTGTTCTATCTCCACTTAATTCAATTATCCATTTTTGATTTAATTCAAAAGCAGTCTTGAATACATCTTTTTCTAGATCTGATAAAAAATCTAAGTGTGAAACCGAACCTTGATTGGTTGTGATTGTAGACCAAGTCTCATCATCATTTTTATTATGACTTTCTAAGATTTCTTCCAAATATCTATTTCTAACATTAAAAGATCCAGACAAGGTTTTATGAGTATAGCTGTTGGCTGCAACTGGTTCAACACCTGGTGAAGCACCTCCGCAAATAATTGAAATGGAAGCGGTTGGAGCTATAGCTGTTTTATTTGAAAATCTTTCTTTATATCCATATTCAGCTGCATCAGGACATGCGCCTCTTTCCTCAGCCAGATCTTTTGATGCCTGATTAACTTTTTCATGAATATTTTTAAATATTTTTTTATTCCAAGCTTTTGCCATCACCGACTCTAGAGGGATTCTATTTTTTTGTAAAAAGGAATGGAAACCCATTACTCCCAAACCAACACTTCTTTCTCTTTCAGCAGAATATTTTGCATCTTTAAATTGATCAGGAGCTTTATTAATGAAATCAGACAAAACATTATCTAAAAATCTCATAACATCATTAATCATATTTTGATCATCTTTCCATTCTTCATATTTTTCTAAGTTTAGAGATGATAAACAACAAACAGCAGTTCTATCTCTACCATCTTTGTCAATTCCTGTTGGTAAAGTTATTTCACTACACAAATTAGAAGTTTTCACAGTTAAATTTGCCAATTTATGATGTTGAGGTATTTGTCTGTTAACAGTATCTATATAAATTATGTAAGGTTCGCCTGTTTCAATTCTTGCAGTTAATAGTCTTATCCATAAATTTCTTGCAGATATAGTTTGTTGAATAGATCCGTCGGCAGGGCTTTTTAGTGCCCATTGATCATCATTTTCGACTGCTCTCATAAATGCATCTGAAACTAAAACGCCATGATGTAAATTAAGAGCTTTTCTATTAGGGTCACCGCCTGTTGGTCTTCTCATTTCCATAAACTCTTCAATTTCAGGATGATCGACTGGCAAGTAGCAAGCTGCAGAGCCTCTTCTTAATGAGCCCTGACTGATTGCCATTGTTAAAGAGTCCATTACTTTTATGAATGGAATAATCCCTGAGGTTTTCCCTACTTTACCAATTTTTTCACCAATAGATCTCAAATTTCCCCAATAGCTACCTATACCTCCTCCTTTAGCTGCTAGCCAAACATTTTCACTCCATAAATCTAAAATTCCTCCAAGACTGTCTGATGCCTCATTCAAAAAACATGAAATTGGTAAACCTCTTTTTGTTCCACCATTAGATAATACGGGCGTTGCAGGCATGAACCAAAGGTTACTTATGTAATTATAAATTCTCTGAGCATGTAAATTATCATCAGAATAAGTGCTTGCTACTCTTGCAAACAAATCTTGAAAAGACTCGTTGTGGCCAAGATATCTGTCTTTTAAAGTTGCTTTACCAAAATCTGTTAGGTTTTTGTCTCTTGATCGGTCTATTTTGATAATTATACCTTTATTATTTTGATATAATTCTGTTTCATTGTTTAGTGAAAAAAGATCAGGTCTTTTATCCTTGGTAGTGTCTTTTATCTCAGGGCTATATTCAGAGACAGCTTTCTTTAATGCCTGCGATAGTATTTTATTCATAAAATATTATTATAAATTGTTATTTTGGCTAAAACAACTAGATGTTGTATGCACAAATCATTAATATACTATATAATCAGTAAATCAATAGAACATTTATAGAACATAGAAAAAAAAAATCAACATTTAAATTACAT
>CACPOY010000007.1 GCA_902635685.1 uncultured Pelagibacteraceae bacterium | reverse complement strand
TATATGCTTAATAGACTTTCTTTTTAGATGTGACAACAAAATATATGCGGCTGCTGGGGTAATTCCATCAATTCTTAACGCCTGGCCTATTGTATTTGGCCTAATTTCCTTTAATTTCGACTTCACCTCATTAGATAGACCTGAAAACTGATCATAATCAATATTATCTGGAATGGATAAATTCTCATCTCTTTTAAAAGCTAAAATATCAGCTTTTTGCTTCTTTAGGTATCCTCTGTAATGAGCATTAATCTCAATTTGGTCATCGATCTCAGCTCCATAATCTTTAATTTCAGGCCAAATTTCCCTTATTTTTGACATATCAACATCTTTTTGTGTTAAAATCTCCTCAGAAGACCTGAAAATACCATCCTTTGAAATTTTGACTCCAAATTTAGAAGCTTTTGATGGGGATATATTTAAATTTGCCATTTGAAATGATATTTTGCTTAATTTTTGAAATTTATCCTCAAAAATTTTCCGTCTATAATCAGATATTAAACCAATCTTAACTCCTTTTTGTGTTAGTCTTAAATCGGCATTATCTGATCTTAAGCTTAATCTATACTCAGCACGTGATGTAAACATTCTATAAGGCTCAGCAACCCCTTTAGTGACAAGATCATCAATCATGACACCGATATATGCATCAGATCTATCAAGGATAAAAGGTTCTGAATTTTTTAGTGATAAAGCAGCATTTATTCCAGCTATAAGTCCTTGAGCTGCAGCCTCTTCATAGCCAGTTGTCCCATTAATCTGACCAGCCAAAAATAAATTTTTAATTTTTTTTGTTTCTAAGGTTATTAATAGTTCTCGGGGATCAATATAGTCATATTCTATCGCGTATCCTGGTCTAATTACTTTAACATTTTCTAAACCATTGATATTATTAAGTATTTCACGTTGAACATCCTCTGGCAGAGATGTTGAGATCCCATTTGGATATATTGTGTTATCATTTAGGCCTTCAGGCTCCAAAAATATTTGATGTCTGTTTTTTTCTGAAAATTTAACTATTTTGTCTTCTATGGATGGACAATATCTTGGTCCTACACCTTGGATGTTACCAGAATACATAGCACTCCTAGATAGATTTTTTTTAATTATTTTGTGAACCTTTTCATTTGTATAAGTCATTGAACATGACACTTGTTTGTTAAAATTTTCTTTAGTTAAAAACGAAAAAAAATATGGATCTTTGTCTGCATCTTGTCTTTCTAAAATATTGAAATTGATTGTTCTGGCATCTAATCTAGGGGGTGTACCGGTCTTGAGCCTTCCAATTTTAAATTTATATTTTGCTAGTTGCTCACTTAAACCTGTACTTGGTTTTTCATTAAATCTTCCTGCTGGAGTCTTTTTATCACCAATATGTATCAATCCATTTAAAAAAGTGCCGGTAGTTAGAATTAACTTCTTACAACTTACTTTGTTCCCCTTGAGTGTTAAAAAACCATTTATAGTATTATCTTTAAATATAAACTCAATTACAGGGTCTGAAAAAATGCTTAAATTACAATAGTTTGCAAGTTTTTCTTGCATAAATTTACGATATAATGATCTATCAGACTGAGTTCTCGGTCCTCTGACTGCTGGACCTCTGCTTCTATTCAATAACCTAAATTGTATTCCTGACTTATCAGCAACTTCACCCATGACACCATCTAATGCATCTATTTCTCTTACAAGATGACCTTTGCCTAATCCACCAATAGCAGGATTACAGGACATTTCTCCTATCGTATTTTTGTTATGCGTAAATAAGGCAGTTTTAACTCCCAAACGAGCAGAAGCAGCGGCAGCTTCACAGCCAGCATGTCCACCACCAATAACAACTACCTCAAACGACAAATCTTTTTTCATCCTTTAAATTTATAATCGATTAAAATATTTACAAGATTTGAATTAAAATTAAGTAATTATAGATGTTATTTACCAATACAAAAATCGTTGAAAATACTACCTAAAATCTCCTCGACGTCAACTTTTCCGACAATCATGCCCAAATGTCTTGTAGCTAGCCTAAGATCCTCTGCGGCTTTGTCAAAATCCTTTTTATCATTTTTTTCTAAAAAACTTTTTAGATGATCAGAACACTGCATTAAATGTTGTCTATGCCTTTCCCTGGTAATTAAAATATCTTCATCAAAGATAAATTTATCTTTCAAATTATTTTTTATCTCTGAAATTAATTCCTCGATATTCGAATTTTTTTTAAGTGAAATCAAAACATGTTTGAATTTAGTAATTTCTGAATGCAACTTTTCTTTTAATAAATCAGACTTATTTACAACTAATATTGCATTATCCTTTAATAAATCATTCAAAAAACCGCTTAAATCAATATTTCTAGCATCAACCACAACTAGCTTTAAATCAGCTTTCTCCGCTTTTTTTAGTGTTAATTTGATACCTTTTTTTTCAATCTCGTCCTTCGACTCTCTTATTCCTGCGGTATCAGAAATAACAACTGGATAGCCGTCAATATTTAAATGCGTTTCAATTACATCCCTTGTAGTTCCAGCAATTTCTGAGACTATTGCCACTTCCCTGTTAGCCAAATTATTTAATAAACTTGATTTTCCCGCATTTGTTGGACCGACAATAGCAATTTTAAAACCTTCGCGAACTATTTCTCCAACTTTTTGATTATTTAAAATTTTTGTAATTTCATATAAAATTTTACTCGAATTATTTCTAATCTGTTTTATTTTGTCTTCAGGCAAATCTTCATCTGGGAAGTCTATTTTAGCCTCTACATAAGATAATATTTTTATTAGTTTCTCTCTTAGCTCGTTAAACTTATCTGAAGACTTTCCTTGCATTATCTTAACAGCTTGTAATCTTTGGATTTCGGTTTCTGCAGAAATTAAATCGGCTATGCTTTCAGCTTTTAATAAATTTATTTTACCATTTTGAAAAGCAAGCTTTGTGAATTCACCTGGTTCTGCTAGTCGACAATTTTCAATTCTAGAAATCTGATTTTGAATAGCTAAAATGACTGCTTTACCACCATGCACATGAAACTCAGCCATATCTTCACCTGTATAGCTCTCAGGGCCAGGAAACCATATAATTATACCTTCATCAATTAACTCGGACGTCTTGATATTGTTTATTTTTCGAAGGGTGGCCACTCTAGGGGGTGGAAGTTCCTTCCTTGTGAGCAATTTCAGAACTTTTTTAACATTATCACCAGAAACTCTTATTACAGCTACACCAGAAATCCCTGATCCAGATGCAAGCGCATATATAGTCATTAAATTATTATATCGCTAAATTAATTTATGCATATAATTATTTGGTTATGATTATTTGGATAGCCTCATACCCTAAATCTGGAAATACTTGGGTTAGAGCATTAATTGCACATTACTTTTTTTCAAAAGATAAAAAATTTTATTTTGAAATATTAAAAAATATTCCAAATTTCAATGTTAGCGATTTTATCAGTAAAAAAACACCCCTTAAATCAGATGACGATGTAATGAAAAACTGGTTACCTGTTCAAAATTTTATTAACAAAAAATTTAAAAGGAACCTGCTTTTTAAAACTCATAATGCTTGTATTAAAAAGGATGGAAACGAATTTACAAATGAAAAGGTTTCGGCGGGATGCATATATGTAGTTCGAGATCCAAGAAATGTAGTTACCTCTTATAAAAATTTTGAAAATCAAACATATAAAGATGTAGCAAAAAATATGTTTGATACGAAAGGGTATCTGTCATCAAATGAAAGTACTTTTAAAAAGTTTGGAATAAAAGGAATTGAAATAATAAGCTCATGGGCCGAAAATTATAATTCTTGGGTTCATAATAAACATAAAATACCTGTTTGTTTAATTAAATATGAAAACTTAAGCAATGACCCTTTTAAAGAATTTAATAGAATTTTTGAATTTTTAAAAAAGATAAATAAAGAAGAAAAAACTCTAATAGATAACGAGAGACTTAAAAACACGATTGAGGAAACAAGTTTTGAAAATTTAAAAAACCTAGAGAAAAAAGAGGGGTTTTTAGAAAAACAAAAAAGAAATGTGGATTTTTTCAATCAAGGAAAAGAAAACAACTGGAAGAAAATTTTACCAAAAGAAATCTCATCAGAAATTGAAAAAAAATTCGCTAAAGAAATGATAGAATTAGGCTATTTATAGTTAAGCAGGTTTATTCATTGAATTAAAAAACTCTGAATTATTTTTTGTATCTTTTAATTTAGAGCTGATAAACTCTATTGCATCCATAGTGCCCATTGGTGCAATTATTCTTCTTAAAACATTCATTTTTTGAAGATCATTTTTATCAAATAATAATTCTTCTCTTCTTGTTCCTGATTTGGTGATATCAATAGCTGGATATATTCTTTTATCTGCAATTTTTCTATCGAGAACAGTTTCACTGTTACCAGTTCCTTTAAATTCTTCAAAAATTACCTCATCCATTCTACTTCCGGTATCAATTAATGCTGTTGATATAATCGTCAAAGAACCACCCTCTTCAATATTTCTTGCGGCTCCAAAAAATCTTTTGGGTCTTTGAAGTGCATTAGCGTCTACACCTCCAGTTAACACTTTACCAGAACTTGGGATTACTGCATTATAAGCTCTCCCGAGCCTTGTGATAGAGTCTAAAAGTATAACCACATCTTTTTTATGCTCTGTTAATCTTTTTGCTTTTTCTATTACCATTTCTGCAACAGCAACATGACGTTGTGCGGGCTCATCAAACGTAGAACTAATTACTTCTCCCTTAACAGTTCTTTGCATATCAGTCACTTCTTCGGGTCTTTCGTCAATTAGTAACACTATTAAATAACATTCTGGATAATTTTTCGCTATAGAGTTGGCAATACTTTGAAGTATCATAGTTTTTCCAGCTTTTGGCGGTGAAATAATTATTGATCTTTGGCCTTTACCGATCGGGCTTACTAGGTCAATTAATCTTGGAGTTAAATCTTGTTTTTTTTCAGTTTTTAAAACTTCAACTTCCATAACTAATTGTTTGTCTGGGTAAAGTGGAGTTAAGTTGTCAAAAGCAATTTTATGTCGTGATTTTTCTGGTTCTTCAAAATTTATTTTACTAACTTGTAACAATGCAAAATATCTTTCTCCCTCTTTCGGAGCTCGTACAGGTCCCTCAACCGTATCACCAGTTCTTAAGCCAAATTTTCTTATCTGGCTTGGGCTTACATATATATCATCTGGACCAGGTAGGTAATTAGACTCCATTGCTCTTAGGAAACCAAAGCCGTCTTGTAACAGTTGCAAAACTCCCGCGCCTGTTATTTCCTCTTTTTCAGCGACCTTTTTTAAAATAGCAAAAAGTATTTCTTGCTTTCTTAAAGTACTAGCATTTTCAATACCAAGCTCTTCTGCTTGTGTAATAAGTTGTTCGGATGATTTGAGTTTTAGTTCTTGTATGTTCATGATAAAAAATTATTAAGGACTTAATAATAACTAAAATATATATGCTAATTATAAATATTCAACCCTAGATAGGCTTAAAAACCACAACAAATATGATTAAAATAAGCAATAATGTGGGTATTTCATTTATAAATCGATAAAATTTATGTGATTGTTCATTTAGGTCTAGTTTAAATTGACCTAAAATTCGTCCAAGATAAAAATGATAAATCGTTAGTATAACTACAAATATTAGTTTTAAAATCATCCAAGTTTGGCCAAGTTGTTGAAATCCTATCTCATGGATTAATAATAAACCAAATACCCAAGATAGTGTCATTGCTGGAGTCATAATATAAAAAAACAGTTTTCTTTCCATCGTTTTAAATACATCTGATATTATTGGCTTGGTGCTGTATTGAGAATGATAAACAAAGATTCTTGGAAGATATAGCAATCCAGCCATCCAAGAAATTACTGATATCAAATGTAATGATTTAAACAGTAAATAGGTGTTCATAAGCTAAATGTTTTTTTGAATTAAAGATTTTAATAAAACTATATGATCATCATTATCATTCAAACATGGCACCATATCAAAGTTTTCTCCCCCAGAGTCTAAGAAACTCTCTTTTCCTTGAATTTGTATTTCTTCTAAAGTTTCAACACAATCTGAGGAAAATCCTGGGCATATAGCTAAGATATTTTTTTTCCCTTCTCGAGGTAAGCTTTCTAGGGTTTTGTCTGTATAAGGTTGAAGCCATTTTTCAGGACCAAACCTTGATTGGAACGTTGTCATAATTTCAATCGAAGTAAATTTTTCTGATATTAGTCTAGTAGTTTTGTGGCAATAGCAATGATAAGGGTCGCCTTTATCAAAATATTTTTGAGGTATTCCATGATAAGAAGCTAATATTAAATCTGGCTTCCAATTAATTTCTTTAATTTTTTTATTCAATGAATTTACAAGTGCATCTATATATAAGGGATCAGATTCATAATGAGGCACTATTTTAAGTGATGGTTGCCATCTCATTTTCATAAGAGTTCTATATACTTCATCACAAACAGTTGCGGTAGTCGCAGCAGCATATTGTGGATAAAGCGGAAGTATTATTAAATTTTCACAGCCCTGTTTATGAAGGGTTGCAATTTTACTTCTTATGCTAGGATTTCCATATCTCATGGCATAATCTATTATCAAGTCTTTTTTAGACATTGTGCTTGAGAGTTTTTCTGCCTGTTTTTGAGTATAGTAAAGAAGTGGGGAAATATTTTTGTCCTTCATCCAGATTTCTTTATAGGCTTTTGCAGTTTTAGATGGTCTGAAAGTTAATATGAAAACATTTAAGATAATCTGCCAAACTATTGGGTTAACTTCGATTACTCTTCTATCTGATAAAAATTCTTTTAAGTACTTTCTTATATCAAGCCAACTTGTTGAGTTGGGTGTTCCTAGATTTATAATTAAAATTCCAGTTTTTCCAAATTTTACAGGTGGGTGTTCTTGTTTGATATCCATTAATAATCTTTCACAGTTTTTACTAAATAATCCATCATACTAGGGTCAGTCTCTGGTAGAACACCATGTCCTAAATTAAATATATATGGATGATCTTTGAAAATATCTAGATATTTTATTGTTTCTTTTTTTAGCTTTTCTTTATCAGTAAGTAAAATCTTTGGATCCATTCCACCTTGCACGGGAATTTTTATTTCTTTATAAATTTTTATTGGATCAACTTCATAATCAATACAAATAGCATCTGGTTTGATAATTTCACAAAAGTCTTTATAATTCTTAATACCTCTTGGAAAACAAATAACAGGCACGTTTAAAGATTTAATATAATTAACTAAGTTTAATGTGGGCTCATAAATATAATAAGGTAAATCTTTTTCATTTAGCAGACCTGCCCAACTATCGAAGATCTGAATTAATTGAGCTCCATTATCAATCTGTTTTTTGACGTGTATTTTTAAAAACTTATCTAAAATTTTAAGAACTTTACTAATTAGTATCTTGTTTACAAAAAAATTTTCATTTAGGTCTAATTTTGGTGACTTTTTATTTATCATGTAAACCAATAAAGTCCATGGTGCCCCAACAAAACCAATAGTAGTTTTGTTATTAGTAAACTGAGAACTGCTAACTAATTTAATTAACTCATAAACAGGAGAAAGTTTTTTTACAAAACCAATTTCTTCAACGCTTGAAATTTTTTTCAAATCTAATTCATCAAGTAAAGGGCCTATATTTTTTTTAAACACTACATTTTGATTCAGACCATATGGTAACATCAAAATATCAGAGAAAATTATTGCAGCATCCAAATTAAATCTCTTTAAAGGTTGTAGAGTAATCTCACTCGATAATTTTTGATTAAGACATAATTTGATAAAGTCAGGATTTTGTTTTCTTATTTCTCTAAATTCCGGTAAATATCTTCCTGCTTGTCTCATTATCCAAATAGGATTGATATTACTTTTTTTGTTTATTATTACTTCTTCAATTGGAGACATATTAATAATTAAATATAATTGATTGTAATGTTAGTATATTCTGTGAATAATGGTGATTAAATTTATTGAACATCTTATAAACAGTTTATTAACATTTAGAGTTTAAATTTTAATAAATATATACGTAAAATTGAAGCTTATTAACTTAATACATTTAATGATTACTATCGATCTTAACATGTTTAATATTGTTGATAAAACCATTGTTTTACAACACAAAATTAAAAATATGAAAGATTTTCAATATGATAAAGGTAATACAAATTTATACATATATTATACATGAGCAATACATATCAAATATATCTTATATCAGATTCAACAGGTGAAACTTTGGATAGAATTTTTACTGCTATCAAAGCCCAATTTAAAAATATAAAATATAAAATTCACACTTATTCCTTTACAAGAACCAACAATCAAATCTCAAAGATTTTGTCTGAGGCTGAAAAAAAAACAAATCCAATAATATTATATTCAATAGTAGATAGCAATCTTGCTAAGTATCTTGCTAAAACAAGTAGAGAAAAAGAGATTCCATGTTTTGGTGTGTTGGGAGATTTAATATTAAGTTTTTCAAAATTACTTAATCAAAAGGCTTCGCATCAACCTAGTGGTCAACATGCTCTTAATGACGAATATTACAAAAGAATTGAAGCTATTCAATTTACCATGAATCATGATGATGGCAATTCTATTAAAGAAATAAAAAAGTCCGATATAATTCTTTTAGGAGTGAGCAGGACCAGCAAAACACCAACCTCAATTTATTTGGCTAACAAGGGCTATAAAACATCAAATATTCCACTTATTAATGAAGATTCTATTCCACAAATTTTGAGAGAGAACCCTAAAATTTCTTGTGTAATCGGTCTAAATACTGAACCTGAAAGATTAGTAGATATAAGAAAAAATAGAATGAATTCTTTAAAAGAAACACAGAACAAATCATATACAGATCTGGATAAAATTAGAAAAGAAGTTGGGAATGCTAAAAATGCTTTTAAAAAGTATAAATGGCCTACAATAGATGTTACAAGAAAATCAGTTGAGGAAACCGCAGCATCAATAATAAAAATATACGAAATTTATAAAAAAAATGTTTAAATTAATACTTGCATCTAAAAGCAAAGTAAGAAAAGAAATATTAGACAAACATAATATTGAAGCTAAAGTTGAGCCCTCAACTGTTGATGAGGAGCCTATCAAACAAAGTTTACTAAAAGAAAAAGCTTCACCTGAAATAATCTCAAAAAATCTTGCAGAAATAAAAGCTAGCCGAGTTAGTCAGAAGAATTTCGATACATTAGTTTTAGGCGCGGATAGTGTTATAAACCTAAATGGAGAATTAATCTCTAAACCTGACAATCGTGAGAAAGCTCTATCAATTTTAAAAAAACTCAATGGAAAGGCGCACCAATTAATCAGCTCTGTTTGCATATCAAAAAATGGTTCAATGATCTGGAACTATACTGATATAGCCAAACTTACGATGAAGAATTTCTCAAACAAAGAGTTAGAAGAATATTTAAATAAGATTTCAGATGAGACACTTTATTCGTATAATGTTTATCAAATTGAGGGTTTGGGTAGATCTTTATTTTCTAAAATACAAGGAGATGAAAATACAATTATGGGCCTTCCTATTAACAAAATTAAGGAATATTTAAAAAATTATGAATAAGTATTTAGTAATTGGCAATCCGATTGAGCATTCTTTGTCTCCAACAATTCATAACTACTGGATTAAGAAAAATAATATTAAAGCAATATATGACAAAGAAAGATTAAATAGCGATGATTTAAAAAATTTAATAATAAAAATCAAAGAGGGAAATATTAGTGGAGTAAATGTTACTGTTCCTTTTAAAAAAGAGGTAATTCCTTATCTTGACAAGCTGACATCCGGTGCTGAAGCAACTCAATCGGTTAATACAATTCTATTAACAAATGATAGTAAAATAGTCGGCTATAATACTGACATAGGTGGTTTTGAAAATGCTATTAAATACACAAAATATGATACTTCTGGAAAAAAGATTTTTATTTTAGGCTCTGGTGGAGTTACACCATCAATAATTCTTGCTTTATATAATATGAATGTTTCAAGCATTACTTTAACCAATAGAACCAAAGCTAAAGCTGAAAAATTACAAAATTTTTACAACAGTAGCACCATAAAAAAAAATGGATGGAATGACATAAAGGTGGTTGATTGGGGTGAAGTACCCGAGTTTGATATGATTATAAACGCGACCAGTGTCGGTTTAAATAAAGATGATAATTTAGACTTAGATTTTTCAAAAATTGGTAAAAATAAGTTTTTTTATGATGTTATCTACAATCCCAAGGAAACAAATTTTTTAAAAAAAGGTAAAGATCTAGGCAATAAAACTGAAAATGGAAAAAAAATGTTTATTTTTCAAGCAGCAGAAGCTTTTAAAATTTGGCATGATATTCAACCTGAAATTAATGAGGAAGTAAGTAAACTTTTAGACTAATGCGAAGAATAGGAATTTTAGGAGACATAGGGTCGGGGAAAAGTTTTATCGCAAATAGTTTTGGCTATCCAGTTTTCAATGCCGATCAAGAAGTTGGAAAAATATATAAGAAAAATAAAAAAGTATTTTTTAAATTAAAAAAAATTTTACCAAAATACATTTATTCGTTTCCAATAAATAAATATGAAATCACAAATGCAATACTATCTAATAAAAATAATCTAGAAAAAATTATCAAAGTAGTCCATTTTGAAGTAAGAAAAAAAATGAAACTTTTCTTGAGAAAAAATAAAAATAAAAAATTTGTAATTCTAGACATTCCTCTTTTGCTTGAAAATAAGCTTAATAAAAAGAATGATATTTTAATATTTATAGATGCAAATAAAAAAAAAACTTTAGAAAAATTAAAAAAAAGAAAAAATTTTAATTTGAAATTATTTTACAAATTTAAAAAGATTCAACTACCAATTGCTTATAAAAAACAAAAAACTGATTTTATTATTAAGAATAATTTCTCTAAAAAAGGTATAAAAAAAGATATAAATAAAATTTTAGATAAAATTTTATAATGAAAGAAATTATTTTAGATACAGAAACAACAGGGCTCTCAACGAAAGAGGGCCACAGAATTGTAGAAATTGGCTGTATAGAATTAGATAATTTAGTTCCAACAAAAAATAGATTTCATTGTTACTTAAATCCAGATAGGAAAGTCTCAGAAAAAGCCTTTAAAGTTCATGGATATACAGATGAATTTTTATCTAAACAAAAAAGATTTGATCAAATTGTTGATGAATTTTTAAATTTTATTAAAGAAAGCAGACTGGTAATTCATAATGCTGATTTTGATTTATCTCATCTTAATAATGAAATGAAAATTTTAGGTAAAGAAAAAATTAAGAATGAGGTTGTAGATACTTTAACTTTAGCTAGAAATAAATTTCCAGGGTCATCAACCAGCCTTGATGCACTCTGTAAAAGATATAGAATTGATAATTCAAAAAGAGTAAAACATACAGCTTTAATAGATTGTGATTTATTAGCAAAAGTTTATATAAACTTATTAGATCAAAAAGAACCAACCTTACAATTTCAAAATAATGATAAAGAATACTCGAAGGATTTGAATGAAAAAGTTCTTTATTTTAAAAAAGTAATTTATCCTTCAGAAAAGGAAATAGAAACGCACAAAAGATACCTTAAACAAAATCTTAAAAAAAATTTCTTTAATTAAACTTCTCGTTATAAAGTTTCTCAAAATCTATTTTTTTTTCAAATCTAACTTCGGGAAAACCTGAATTATGTATTAAGTCCAAAAGCGCCTTCTCAATTTTTGGATAAATTAATACTTGAACATCACAAAGAATTATTTTTTGCAAATCGTTTTTTTCTTTCAATTCATTATCTACATTTATAATTGTAGCATAGATAATTTCAAAGTAAGATTTTTTTTCATTCCCCCCCTTATCTTCAAATTTTAAAGTAGTATTAATTTCGATCAATCTATTCTTGAGTGGCTTAGAATTTATATCTATGTTTAAATGATATTTTGAAATGTTATCTTTAACAAAAAGATAAGTTTCAACATCACTTGTTTCACTCGAAATATCTTTTATATATTGAGTTAAGATTTTATATTTTTCTTTCATCGTCATTTTCTATATCCTCAAACTCACCATCTATAAAATTATTGTTATCTGGTTCCTTCTTTTTAATCTTTGTGGAAATTTTACCTAAAATTAATTTCCTTGTGATAGGAAAAATTATTAGAAACCCAACAATGTCTGTTGCAAACCCAGGTATAATTAAAAGTAAAGCTGCGAAAGCAATAGCGGCACCAGAAATTATTTCATATGCAGGTGTTTCTTGTTTGATTATTTGTGAATACGCTGAGCGCAACGTATTTAAGCCTTCATATCTGGCATAAATTATTCCAGTTATTGCTGTTATGAAGATTAATAGGATTGTGCTAAAAGCACCAATTTTTGCTCCAATCTTTATGAACAGATATATTTCTACAATTGGAACTAAAATAATTGATAAAAGCACTGAGTTCATTTGTCTTTAATGTAATTGTTGGTTGAAATTATTCAATAGAGTAATTACTATGAAGTAATGAATTATAGTTTTGAGTACATAGATATAATATTACTTGCAATGATTGCTGGGTTTATTTTTTTAAGATTGCGTGGCATTTTAGGAAAAAGAACAGGATTTGAGGGAAAAGCGCCTCCGCAATTTGAGGAAATTTTAAAAAATGTTCAACTAGATAAAAACCTAAAAGAGAGTCAAAGTTTTGATGAGAAAGCAAAAAAAGAATTTTTAAGTGGTGCTAAAATAGCTTATGAAACAATTATTACAGATTTTAGTGATAACGATAACAAGATAACAACCTCAAAGCCGCTTTTAAGTAACAAAATTTTTGATCAATTTAATGATGCCTTAAAAGAGAGGAGCACAAAAGGACATTATGCTGAAATAACTTTTATTGGTGTTAACTCTGCGATTATTAAAGAACATAAAAAAAATAACAACATTTTACAAGTAACTGTAGATTTTGTAGGAGAGGTAATTACTTGTATAAGAGATAAAGAGAAAAAAATAATTTCAGGGAATCCAGAAAAAATAAAAAAAATATATGATACCTGGGTCTTTTCACGAGATATGAAATCAACAAATCCGAATTGGCAACTGGTAGACATACTAACTTAATTGAATAGCAAAATCTCAGATAAAGATAAAAAAGATTGGAAAAATTTTTTATCTAGCGGTGAAAAATTACCTAATAAAGACGAAAAACTTTCTAATAAAAAAACATTTTTAATAAAATCTTTTGATTTACATGGTTACTCATTGGACGAGGCAAATAATAGAATAAATGATTTAATCAAAGATTCTTATGAAAAAGGTGTAAGAAAATTAATAATTGTTACTGGAAAGGGACTACATTCGCAGAATGAGAAGGATCCATATATCTCAAAGAATTTGGGCATTCTTAAATACTCTGTTCCAGAATATATAAAAAATAGCGATGAATTAATGAGTCTAATTTCTCAAATAAAAGAAGCGGAAAATGAGGACGGGGGAAGTGGAGCTTTTTATGTATATTTGAAAAAAAAACTATAAAATAAATTTTGATAGATCCGTATCTTTTACTAAATTATCTAGATTTTTATTTATGTAATCTTTATTGATAACTATTTTTTCGCCAGATTTATCTGTTGCTGTAAAGCTAATATCATCAAGAATTTTTTCTATAATGGTATGCAATCTTCTTGCACCAATATTTTCTACTGTCGCATTAACTTCAGATGCGATATTTGCGATTGTTTCTATTCCATCTTCAGAAAACTCAAGATCTACATTTTCAGTTTTTAATAAAGCAATGTATTGTTTAATTAAACTGAAGTCAGGCTCTTTTAAAATCCTTTTAAAATCATCGCTAGTTAGAGCCTCAAGCTCTACTCTAATTGGAAGCCTACCTTGTAATTCTGGGAGTAAATCTGAGGGTTTAGCCAATTGGAAAGCTCCAGATGCTATAAATAAAATATGATCAGTTTTGATTGGCCCATATTTTGTATTAACTGTAGTGCCCTCAATTAAAGGTAATAAATCTCTTTGAACTCCCTCTCTTGATACATCGCCACCCACCCGGTCTGTTCTTCCTGAGATTTTATCAATTTCATCTAAAAAAACTATCCCGTTATTTTCAGTCGAAATTTTTGCTGCTTTAATTATCTTATCCTGTTCAATTAACTTATCTGACTCATCGTTTATTAATATATCGTGAGACTCCTTTACTGACATTTTCTTCTTTTTTTCTTTTGTTCCCATTGATTTCCCAAGCATCTCGCCAATGTTAATCATTCCAACATTTGCCCCTGGCATTCCTGGAATTTCAAATGAGGTACCGCTTCCTGTATCGCTCACAGCTATTTCAATTTCATTGTCATCTAAATCACCGTTACGTAATCTTTTTCTAAAACTTTCTCGGGTTGCTAAGCTTGCTTTTTTTCCTACTAAAACGTCTAAAACTTTTTCTTCTGCTAATTTTTGTGCTTGCGCATAAACTTCTTTTCTTTTTTTTACTTTTTCCATTGAAATCGCAATTTCGATCAAATCTCGAACTATCTGTTCCACGTCTCTACCTACATATCCAACTTCTGTAAATCTTGTTGCTTCTACTTTTACAAATGGTGCTTCAGCAAGCTTAGACAGTCTCCTTGAAATTTCGGTTTTTCCAACACCTGTTGGACCAATCATTAAAATATTTTTAGGTAACACTTCATTTTTCATTTCACCTTTTAAAGCTTGTCTTCTCCATCTGTTTCTTAGAGCGACAGCAACAGCTCTCTTAGCTTTATTTTGACCCACTACAAATCTATCTAATTCAGAAACAATTTCTCTAGGTGATAATGAGCTTACTAATGAAGCCTCATCTTTCTGATTTTTATCTTTGGGATGTAATTGAGTTACGTTTGATTTATCCATTATATTTTTTCAACTTTGACATTTTCGTTTGTAAAGACACAGATATCGGCTGCAACTTTTATAGCTTTCTTTGCAACTTCTTCTGCTGATATATTGCTTTCTATTAAAACTTTCCCTGCAGCTAAAGCATAATTTCCACCAGAGCCAATACCAATTACATCTCCCTCAGGCTCAAGAACGTCACCAGTTCCTGAAATTATATAACTATTTTTTTTATCACCAACTGCCATTAGTGCTTCTAATCTTCTTAAATATTTATCTGTTCTCCAGTCTTTAGCTAATTCAACAGCAGCTCTAGATAAATTACCAGCATGTTTTTCTAATTTTCCTTCTAATCTTTCAAATAATGTTAAGGCATCAGCTGTTGATCCAGCGAAACCAGCTACAACATCTCTCTTATCAATTTTTCTGACTTTCGAAGCAGTGCTTTTTACGACAGTATTTCCCATACTCACTTGTCCGTCGCCAGCTACTACTACTTCATTGTTTTTTCTAACTAACACAATCGTTGTCATAGCTTATAAATGGATATTAAATTTGATAGTTCAAGCCCAGGTTTAGTATTATTGCCATAATTGAATAATATATGTATACCTGTTTTTAATTATGAAGCGTAAAGGTAAAATAAGCAGGAAAACAAAAGAAACAAGCATTAGTGTTGATTTAAATATTGACGGCAAAGGTAAATACAAAATTGATACAGGAATAGGTTTTTTAAACCATATGCTTGAACAACTATCAAAGCATTCTTCAATAGATATGAATATAAAAGCTAAAGGCGATACTCATATTGATTTACACCACACAACTGAAGATACAGGAATTGCTATTGGCGAAGCGTTAAAAAAAGCTTTAAAAAAATCTGTTGGAATTAAAAGGTATGCTCATGCTATGATTCCAATGGATGAAACTTTATCACGTGTAGCAATTGATATTTCAAATAGACCTTATTTAATTTGGAAAGTAAATCTAAAAGTAGAAAAGCTTGGTGAGATGGACACTGAACTTTTTAAAGAATGGTTTCAAGCGTTTTCTCAAGCTGCTGGAATTACTCTACACGTTGAAAATATTTATGGGGACAATAGTCACCACATTATTGAATCTTGTTTTAAAGGACTTGCAAGATCATTAAGAGCCGCATTGGAAATAGACCCAAGGAATAGTAAATCAATTCCTTCTACTAAAGGCTCATTATAAAATTAATGAACGTTACAATTGTTGATTATAAATCGGGCAATATAAGCTCGGTAATAAACTCTTTTAAAGAGGTTGCCAAAGAAAAAGTAAATGTCGAAGTAACCTCAAATCCCAATAAGATAAAATCAAGTGATAAAGTAGTTTTACCAGGGCAGGGTTCATTTAAAAGCTGCGTTGAAGCACTGAACAATATTGATGGTCTTTCAGATACACTTAATGAATTTACAATAATTAATAAAAAACCTCTTCTTGGAATTTGTGTTGGTTTACAAATGTTTGCCGATATTGGCTATGAAGAAACTGAGACTAGGGGGTTAGGATGGATCTCGGGCAAAGTTTCAAAAATAGATAATCAAGATGGAAAATTTAAACTTCCTCATATTGGCTGGAACGAAATCAATATCGTCAAAGATAGTAAAATTTTTAAGGACATAGAAAATAATTCTCATATGTATTTTGTTCATAGTTATGAATTTGTACCAAATGATAAAAAAGTTATTTCAGCAACTACTAATTATTCAACAAAAGTAGTTTGTTCAGTAGAGAAAGAAAATATATTTGGTACACAATTTCATCCAGAAAAGAGTGACAAGTTTGGGCTCAAAATAATTGATAATTTTATAAGTTTATAAATGAAAATATTTCCCGCAATAGATATTAAAGATAAAAAGTGTGTAAGATTAGTTAAGGGAGATTTTGATAATAAAACTGAATATGAGTTGTCACCAGTAGAACAAGCAGGAAAATATAAAGATCATGGATTTAAAAATTTACACATAGTTGATTTAGATGGCGCTTTAACTGGTGAAACAGTAAATTTAGATATCATTCAAGATATAGTTAGTAAATTTAATTTAATGGTTGAGGTAGGTGGTGGTATTAGAAATTCTGATAGTATTCAAAAATACATTGATGCTGGTGTAGAGAAAGTAATTCTGGGCAGTGCCGCTATTAAAGACAAAAATTTCTTAAAAGAATCATGTGAAAAATTTCAAAATTATATTGCTCTAGGTTTAGATGCTAAAGACGGGTATTTGTCAGTATCAGGATGGAAAGAAAGTTCTAATCAACTTACTTTAGATTACTTGAAAGAAATTAACGACTTTGGTGTTAGTAGATTAATTTATACTGATATTAATAGAGACGGTATGAAACAAAGTCCAAACTTTAATGAAACAATGAAAGTTGCTGAGATGTCGAAGTCCCCCGTGATTATATCAGGTGGTGTTTCATCAATAGGTGATATTAAAAAAGCAAAGAATTTAAAAAATATTGAAGGTATAATAGTTGGTAAAGCTATTTATGATGGAGATATAAAATTAGAGGAATTAGTAAAAGAAGATGCTTAAAAATAGAATAATACCTTGTTTAGACGTAAAAAACGGTCGTGTTGTTAAAGGAATAAACTTTGTTGATCTAAAAGATGCAGGAGATCCTGTGGAACAAGCAAAAATTTATAGCGATGGTGGAGCAGATGAAATTTGCTTTTTAGATATTACAGCGTCTAATGAAAATAGAGATACTATTTATGATGTTGTGGAGAAAACTTCAAAAAAGTGTTTTGTGCCATTAACTGTAGGAGGTGGTGTTAGAAGTATTGAGGATATTAATAAATTACTTAATTGTGGGGCTGATAAAGTTTCCATAAACACTGCAGCAGTTGAAAATTCAAAAGTTGTTATCGATAGTTCAAAAAAATTTGGGTCTCAATGTATTGTAGTTGCAATCGATGCTAAAAAAAACGGAGACAAGTGGGAAGTGTTTACTCACGGAGGAAGAAATAATAGTGGTATTGACGCTTTAGAGTATGCTGAACAAATGGAAAAAAACGGTGCAGGGGAGTTATTAGTAACTTCAATGGACAGAGACGGAACTCAAGTAGGTTATGATATTGATCTCATGTCAAAAATTTCATCTAAAGTAAATATTCCAGTTATTGCATCAGGTGGCGTAGGTAATTTAGATCACTTAGTGGATGGAATTAAATTAGGTAAAGCTAGTGCGGTTTTGGCAGCTTCTATATTTCATTATGGAAAACACTCAGTAAAAGAAGCCAAGGATTATTTGGACTCAAAAGGAATACCTGTTAGAATTTAATATGCTCAATACTTTAGAAAGTTTATTTAATCTTGCAAGGAAGCGAAAAAAAACTCCAGTAGATGGTTCTTACACTAATAAATTGCTTAGTGATAAATCGTTGAGCAAAGAAAAGATCCTAGAAGAAATTAATGAACTTATTGAAGCGGTAGAAAAAAATTCAAATAAAATTCATGAAGCAGCTGATGTTTTCTATCATCTGATAATGTATCTAGAGGCAAATGATGTGAAAATTGAGGATGTAATGGAAGAACTAAACAAAAGAAAAAAATGAGTTACGATGATAATAATATTTTTGCAAAAATATTAAGAGGTGAAATCCCTTGTAAAAAGATTTACGAGGATGATCACGTTTTGTCATTTCATGATATTAACCCACAAAAAAAAATTCATGCACTGGTAATACCTAAAGGAAAATATATTGACCTTGATGATTTTAGTCAAAACGCTTCTCCAGAGGAAATGGTAGGTTTATTAAAAGGAATAAATATTGTAGCTAGAAAGCTTGGGATTTCAGTAGATAAAGGCAAAGGATACAGAGCTTTAGTTAATGTAAGTGAACATGGAGGTCAAGAAGTACCCCATTTACATTTTCATTTGTTTGGTGGAGAAAGAGTCGGTAAAATGGTTGAGTGAGTAAAAAAGTTGAAAGAAATTATCTTGAAATTAATTCTATTGAAGAATTGAATGAGCCCAATAATTTATCATCAGACTTTATTATTGAACTAGTTCAACCAGATGATTTTAAACTTAACAAATTCTTTTATAAAAATATTGGCAAAAGCCATAATTGGGTTGATCGTTTAATTTGGACAGATAAACAGTGGATGAATTATACATCTGATAGAAGTGTTAGAACTTATGTTTTAAAAAAAAAGGATGATTTAGCAGGATACTTTGAGCTTATTATTCATCAGGATAAAAAAGAAATTGAAATAGCTTATCTTGGATTACTTGAGGAATACCATAATCAAAAACTAGGCTCATTTCTTTTATCTTCAGCAATTAGAAATTCATTTAAGGAAAAAGCAAATAGAGTTTGGGTCCATACTTGTTCTTTAGATCATAAAAATGCTCTAAAAAACTACTTATCTAGAGGAATGAAAATTTTTAAAAAAGAAACAATATCAATTTAATTTCGATCAGGTAGACTAAATAAGTTTCTTTTTAATTTTTTATTAATGGAAATAGAGCTTAGGTATGTGATACTCAGGTTTTGGTAAATATCTAAGGTTTGCCAACCTATTAGATTAAAATTATTTATATCAAAAAAAATATTTATTTCATTTTCTTTTTCAATAAATTTAAAATTTATGAATTTTTCTTGTACGATTCTAGCATCCAATTCATTTATTCTTTTTATCAAAAATTCTTTATCCAAAAGATAATTTAAAGGTGTTTTATCTAGAGAGTATTTATAGTAACTGGCAGTTGTTTTGATTATTAAAGATTTTCCATCAGATACTATAACTTTTTGATTTCCTAAGTTATATTTACAGAATATTTGTTTTGGATATCGAATCGTACAATTTCCATTTTCAATTTTTCCATTAATATTTTGTTCAAAGTTAAAATTTATATTTTCAATATTTTTTAAGTTTAAAACTATATTTTCTTTAATGTTCGCTGAAGTGTTTGATGCTAATAAGATTACTATTAATATAAAAATATATTTTTTCATTAAAGAACATCACGTTTACCAACATGATTTGCTTTACTAACTATTCCCTCTGCTTCCATCATATCTATTATTCTTGCTGCACGATTATACCCAATTTGTAGTTTTCTTTGTAAAAAAGAAGTCGACGCTTTACCCTCTGATTTAATAATTTCAACGGCAGTTTGATAAAGATCGTCTTTATCTCCCTGATTTTTAGAATTATCACCAATTTCTTTTTCGTCTGCAAAATTTAGAATTTCATCAACATAATCTGGCTCTGCCTGAGATCTTAAAAAATTATTAACTTTTTCTATTTCAATATCAGACACAAATGGAGCGTGAATTCGTATAATTCTATTTGCAGAAGACATGTAAAGCATATCACCTCTGCCTAATAATTGTTCAGCACCTTGCTCACCCAAAATTGTTCTACTGTCAATTTTTGATGAAACTTGAAACGATATTCGAGTTGGAAAATTGGCTTTTATAGTTCCAGTAATAACATCTACACTTGGTCTTTGAGTAGCCATTATTATATGAATACCAGCAGCTCTTGCCATTTGAGATAACTTTTGAATATAATTTTCAATTTCTTTACCTGCCACTAGCATTAGATCTGACATTTCATCAACAACCACAACTATATAAGGCATAGGAAGCTGATGTTTTGTATTGTATCCATCTATATTTCTAACTCCTTCTTTAGTCATCAATCTATATCTACTTTCCATTTCTTTTACGACCCACCCTAAAACTGAAGCAGCTTTTTTTGCTTCAGTAATCACCGGACATAATAAATGTGGAACACCTTCATATGTTGAAAGTTCTAACATTTTAGGATCAATCAAAATAAACTTACATCTATCTGGATTATGTTTAAATAGGAGGGAAAGTATAATTGTATTGATACAGACTGATTTACCTGATCCGGTCGTACCAGCTATTAATAAATGTGGCATTGAACTTAAATCACCTATGATTGGTACTCCTGATATATTTTTACCCAATGCTATCGGAAGTTTGATATCTTTCTTTTTAAAATCAGAGTTATTTAGTATCTCACTTAGATAAACATTTTCTCTAGTAGCTTTCGGCAATTCGATACCAACAGTATTGCTTCCAGGAATAGTAGAAATACGGGCGGACTCCGAACTAGTATTTCTTGCTATATCATCTGAAAGATTTATAATTTTTGATACCTTAACACCAGCTGCAGGTTCAAATTCATTTAATGTCACAACAGGTCCATGGCTAACCTTTTTAATGCTTCCGCTCACTCCAAAATCTAAAAGAATTTTTTCAAGAAAGTTTGGATCATTATTTTCACTATTGCTCGTTTTTTTTATATCATTTTTGGTTGGGACCTCTAACAAATCAAGAGATGGAATTTTAAATTTATGCTTCTCTGATTGATTTGTTTCAGCTTTAATAAAAGGCAAGTCTTCTTGAATTAAATTTTTAATTTCATCTTGTGGAATATATTCATTTATTATTTCATTTTTATTAGTATAATTTTTTTTGTTTCTTATAAAAATTAATTTCAAAATATTCCTAATATATAAAAAAAATCTTTTTGGATTAAAGTTGAAACTCAAAAGAAAAAACAAAACTATAGATAAAGAAAAGATATAATAAAAAGTATTTTCATAAGGAATTGAACCTGACTTGATAAATGTTTGACTTAAATAAGTTCCAACAAAACCGCCGTTTCCGTTTATGTACAGATAAAAAGTATCTTGATAAAAATAGGAGAAGAATAAAGCACCTAAAATTGAGTAAATAATGGTATAAAAAGTATTTTCAATTAAGAAAAAAATTTTCTTTTCTTTTATAACTTTAATTCCAGATAAAAAATAAGTTAAGGGTATCAGGAAAGAGATAATACCTAGAGCTTGAAAAAAAAAATCTGATATATAGCTACCTTGAAATCCTAAAAGGTTTTTAATTTCTGTGTTGTCACTAAATATAAAATTTGGATCTGATGGGGAATATGAAAGTAAAGCAATTAGTAGTAAAATTCCAAATATTGAGACTAGTATACCTATAATTTCGATTATTTTATTGGTAATAAAAATTAATAATGAATTAGCTATTTTTTTTATGTCCATATTTGATGAATCAAATTTACCACTTTGTATCATCTAATTTTTGTTGTTAAAATTAAAATAATTATGAAAGTTTGCATTTTAGGAGATGGGTTAACAAGCTTAGCATTAGCAAAAGCTTTGGTTAACAAAGGTATACCAACAGATGTTTTTTTTAGTAATAATGCTAAAAAAAAGGATACAACTCGAACACTAGGAATTTCAAAAAGTAATATAGAATTTTTTAACAAGAATATACTGAACATAGAAAAACTCCTCTGGGACATAAACAAAATTGAAATTTACAGTGAAAATTTAGATAATAGAAAAATTATAGATTTTAATAATAATAAAAGATTATTTTCTATTATTAAAAATCATGAATTAAATACATATTTAGCCACTCGATTAAAAAAGAATAAATTTTTCAAATTTAAAAAAAATGTAGATAATTATGAGACAATTAAAAAAGAATATCAATTAATTGTAAATTGTGAGGCAAATAATAAAATAACAAAAAAATATTTTTATAGAAAATTTAAAAAGGATTATAGGAGTTATGCTTACACGACAATTATTAAGCACAAAAAAATTTTAAAAAATAATGTTGCTATGCAAACATTTACTAAAAAAGGACCTATCGCCTTTTTGCCAATTTCTAAAAATGAAACATCTGTTGTTTACTCAATTAAAGGAGATAAAAAAATTGAGATAGCTGAATTAATTAAAAAATTTAATATGAGATATAAAATTGTTAAAATAAATAAAATTAATTGTTTTAAATTACAATCAAGTAATTTGCGATCATATTATCACGAAAATATTTTAGCTTTTGGAGACTTGCTACACACAATACATCCTTTAGCAGGTCAAGGATTTAATATGTCGATCAGGGATATTAAATCTTTGATAAAAATAATAGATTATAAAATTAGTCTTGGCTTAAACTTAGATAGTTCAATATGTGAAGAATTTGAAAATAATATCAAACATACAAATTATATCTTTTCAAATGGCATTGATTTTGTGTATGAATTTTTCAATATCGAAAGCAATACCAATAATGATATACCAGCTAAATTGATTAATTTTTTTGCTAATAATAAAATATCAAATAAATTTTTTACAAAGCTAGCAGATGAGGGAATAGTAATTTAATATTTATTGAACAGTTGTATTGTTGTATTGATCGAAAGTGTAAGTTGTTAAAATTTCGGAAATTTTATTTTTTCTTATATCAAGATTTTTTGCTTCTAATAAAACTTGTTTTTCCTCTAAGGTAAAAGGTGATGCCATTGCGAGTGCATTAATTGTTTCATCTAAACTTTGTTTTTCTAACGCTTTCCAGTTTATTATAAATCCTCTCTTTTCAAATAGGGATTTAAGATCTTTAAAAATTAGTTCTAGATCAGAAAATTTAATATTTTCTTTTGATTCATTAAGATCATCAAAAAAATTTTCAAAATTTACATTAAATTCTCTATACTTCTTTTCTGAAGCAACTTCTTCTCTTGTCTCAAATCTAATCAAACCTTTTAACTCAATAAGGAACCTTCCATCATCAGTTTCTTTAAAACTCACAATTTTTCCTAGACAACCAATTCCGTAAAGTTTTGGATTTAAATTATCCTCATCTTTTGAGCTTTTCGGTTGAATCATACCAATAAATTTGTTTGACCTCATACTGTCATTTATCATATCTATGTACCTAGGCTCAAAAATATTTAATGGAACAGTAGTTTTTGGAAAAATAATAAAGTTGCTTAGTGGAAAAACTGCAATTTTTTTTGGTAAGTCTTCTTTTCTCATACAGGGTAAACATATCACATTTAATATTACTTGAATTAAAAAAAATGACTAATTATAATGATTATATTGCGGGCATAGCTCAGTGGTAGAGCGTCTCGTTGCCAACGAGAAGGTCGAGGGTTCGACCCCCTTTGCCCGCTCCAAGTATTTATGAATGATTTAACAGATAAAAAATGTGTTCCATGTGAGGGAGGAGTAGTGCCGTTTGATATCTCAGAAATTCATAAATATCAAAAAAAAGTTGATGGTTGGCAGGTTGTAAAGGGCGAAAAAAATATCTACTTTCTAGAAAAAAAATTTACTTTTAAAAATTTCTCAGAAAGCCAAAATTTTGTAAACCAAGTTGGAGAAATATCAGAAAAGGAAGGACATCATCCAGAAATTCTCTTTGGATGGGGTTATGCTAAGATTAGTATAACAACTCACGCGATCGAGGGTCTATCTGAAAATGATTTTATATTAGCTGCTAAAATTGATAAAGAAATTAGTGTCTAAAGTGTCTAGTTTTGGAAAAAACCAAAATAGTATCCGTTGAATTAGCAAATTTGATGATTTCCTTGTCTCTTATTGAGCCTGCAGGCTGAATTACCGCTGAAACACCTGATTGAACAAGTTTTTCAATACCATCTATAAATGGAAAAAAAGCATCTGAGGCTGCAACAATGTCATCGTCAGTATTAATAAATTTACTCATTTTATCTATTGCTATTTGACAGCTGTCAACTCTACTAGGTTGACCCGATCCAATGCCTACAGTCGATTTATTACTAGCTAGCACGATTGCATTAGATTTTACAAATCTACAGATGTTAAATGCAAATATTAAATTCTCAAATTGTAATTTATTTGGTTTCTTTTTTGAGACTACTCGAAAATTTTTCTTTTGAAAAATTTTATTATCCTCTGATTGAACGAGAACTGAGGCATCAATTGAATTAAATCTAAGATTGTTATTTGGATAAAATTTAGATGCATCAATTAATCTAAGATTTTTTTTTGTTTTAAGAATTTTAACTGCACTTTTTTCAAATCCATTGCCAATTATCACTTCAAAAAAAATTTTATTTAATTCCAGTGCTAAAGATTTAGAAATTTTAAAATTACATGAAACAACCCCACCAAAAGCACTTAAAGTATCACATGCTAATGCAGATTTATAACTTCTTAATTTATCTTTTAAAATGGATACACCACAAGGATTTGCATGTTTAATTATTACAGTTCCTACATTTTTAGGAAAGCTTTTAGTAATTGATAGAGCTGAAAAGATATCATTGTAATTATTATAACTTAATGTTTTTCCGTGTAATTTTGTTAAACCAAGATTATCTTTTTGAGAATAAATAGCGCTCTGCTGATGAGCGTTTTCGCCATATCTTAATTTTTCAATAAGATTTGCATGTACGATTTTTTTTTTTGGAAATTGCGTATTAGTAATTTCATTAAAATAATTAGATATGACAGAGTCGTAAAAGGCAGTTTCAGAAAAAGCTAATCTAGACATTTTTTCTCTAAATTTAAGAGAGGTATATCCTTTGTTGACCGTTAATTCATGCATCAGTTCTGAGTATTGTTCGGTCGAGGAAATAACAGTAACATCGTAATAATTTTTTGCTGCCGCCCGGACTAAAGTTGGGCCACCTATATCAATATACTCAACAATTTTATCGACACTTTTTGTTTTCGTTAGAGCTTTTTCAAATTGGTAAAAATTTACAATCACAAGGTCAATATTTTCAAAATTTTCTAACTTCATCTCTCTTATATGGGTTTTATTTTTTCTTTTATTTAAGACTCCAGCATATATTTTTGGGTGCAAGGTTTTAACTCTCCCATTTAAAATTTCCTTTGCGCCTGTGAAATCTGAGACCTCTAAACATTTATATTTAAGTTTCTTTATTTCTTTGTATGTCCCTCCTGAACTAATTAATTTAATTTTATTTTTCTTTAAAATTTTCAGCAGAGGTTCTAAATTTGATTTGTCTGACACAGAAATTAAAGCAGATTTTATTTTTTTCATTATATTTGTTTGAATTCCCACTTTATATTATCTATCAAGTTATTAGAAATACCCGAGATAAAAATATTTTGATTTTCAATATATAAATTTTTATTACCAAAATATAAACCATTATCTATATTTATATCATAATTATCACATGTAAACTTCCATCCCTCATTTTCTAACTCTATCAATATTGTTTTATTGTCTTGAGTTTTCATTAATTTAACATTTGGCTCTATATGAAATCTAATATCAAATTTATAATTACGATTTATCTTTTTTTTAATTATCTTATCTATTCCAATAAAGGTCATCTTATTTGGATAAAATTCAATTTGCCTTTCATGAATAGAATTATAATTTTTTAAGTATCCATCATGTGAAAAATTAACTTTCCAATAATCCTTTTCAAAAACAACTTTTTTTTTTAAAACCTTAATACTTTTTTTTAACATTAATGTTTTGTCAATTTTTATAAATTTACATGAGGAACTATCATCAATTATTAATGTACTTTGGGCAGCTGAAGATTTTGATAACCTATTAAGTCTGATATTCTTTTTATAATAGCCACAATTACTAATTAATTTTTTTCCATTAGAAACTATTTCAAACGATAAAGCTCCAGACTGGTAATCTTTTGAAAATTTATATTCAGGAGAGGATCCAGAATCAATTATTAAACAAGTTTTTTTATTCTTTAAAATTGTATATCCTCCTAATTCTTGATCATTATTTTTAAATTTATAACCTAATTTTTTTAAATAATTATCGAAATCATTGTTATTTGATAAATTATTACCGTTAAATAAAAAATCAGAGCCTGTATTTTGCCAAATAAAAGCATACCCTTGTCCAAGGTGATAAATTGTTTCATCAACATACTCTGGGACACTATTCTGTGACTCCTTGAACCATTCTCTGATTAAAATAAAATATTTTAAGTAAAAAATTAATTGCTTTATATTTCTAGATTTTGGAAATCCCGAATTTTCTAAAGATAATTTTGTTATTTTCTTTAGAAAAGATATTCCAAAAGAGAGATATTTTTTTTCCTCCTGATAACAAAGACCGACTAAAATAATTGAGGCACAACAGATTAGTTTATCATCTAGCGTTTTGGATTTATTGACCTCATTTATAAGATGGTTTGTTTGTTTAAGAATTATCTTGTTAAAATCGCTTTTATAATCTTGATCGCTTCCGTCATAAGACAAATTATGATTTGAGAGCCAAGAAATGATTCTTTTTGCTATAAGATCGTAGCTCCAACATTTATCGTTGTAGCTATCATTTCTCTTAATCCAATTTGAAATAACTGACTGAACTTCTTTTTTTGAAGACTTTAGATCTAAACTAAAAAACCAATAAAAATTATTTAAGTTTTTAAATTCTTTATCGTTAATATTATCATTATTCCAAATTTCTTTTAATGAGAAATCTTCGATTTTGAATTTTTTTTTATCGTATTTAATAATTGATGAAAGTAGGTGCGGGCTAGGTTTATAAACTAAATCATTGTTGGCAAATTTTGAAATTTTTTTGTCATAAATTTTACTATTTAAGTAAAACTTTCTTAATTGATTATAAAAACCAAAAAAAAAACGATTTATATAAATCATGAATCTATTTTGATTTTAATAATTCAATATTTTTCTTAATGTCTCCATTATTACTTTTAAAAATTGTAGTGCCCGAAACTAGAATATTTGCTCCTGCTTGAATTGCTATTTTGGAATTCTCGAAATTTATTCCACCATCTATTTCAATATCAAAATCTAAATCTTTTGCAGATCTTAGTTTTTTAAGTTCTCCAATTTTAGATAAAACTTCAGGCATAAATTTTTGACCTCCAAATCCTGGATTTACACTCATTATTAAAACTAAATCAATTTTATCTAGATGTTCAATAATTATATCTACTTTAGTTTCAGGGTTTAGAGAAACCCCAACTTTTTTATTTAATTCTTTTATTAGTGAGATCGATAAATTAATATCATCAGTTGCTTCAGGGTGAATTGTAATTATATCTGCTCCTGCATCAGCATAAGCTTTTATATATTTATGTACTGGTGAGATCATTAAATGCACATCAAATATAATTGATGAATGTTTCTTCAATGATTTGATTACAGGAGGACCTATTGTTAAATTAGGAACAAAATGGCCGTCCATAACATCCACATGTATCATATCAGCACCTCCATCTTCTAATCTCTTTATTTCATTTGCTAATTGGCTAAAATCAGCTGATAAGATTGATGGTGAAATTTGTATTTTTTTCATTGAAACCATTTTTATTAGTATCAATTTTTAAAAATTATTTAATTAAAAAATTGGTAAATTTGTCTAGAAATTTCACTTTCTAGTGGGAAAGATAACATACCCATAACAGAATATCCTAAAACCCAGGGCATCAGGTAAAATCTTATCATGAAAAAAAACCATGCGACATACAATGGTACTAGCGGTTGAATAATAAACGCAGGGGTTAATGGTTTAAAAAGTCTTAGTAATGGATTGGTAAATTTGACAAATACTCTCATAAAAAAAAATTGAGAGTCTTCCCTTTGAAAAATATTCATTGCGACTCTTCCAATTAATGTCCACATAACAACACCAAGTATGTAATCAATTATGTAAACTAAAGGATGAAAGTTAGCAGACATCTAAAATTTATATTGGAAAAATTGAGAAATTAAAAGGGGCGAAATTAATCGCCCCTTTAAATTTTTTTATTAGTTAGATAACAGATTTACCCGCAGGTACTCTGACGTTATCAACCATTTTTTGTGTAGCAGCATTTGGTGCTTGAGTCATTAAACTCACTACAACCATTGATACTAAGCTGACAGCTGAACCAAAGATACCAAACGTTAACTGAGTAATTCCTAAGAATCCACTTCCGCCTGTTCTTACCCAAATTAGGTAAGCAGCACCAGAAACTAATCCTAAGAACATACCAGCAATAGCACCTTCTTTGTTAGCTCTCTTCCACCATACACCAAGTACAAGTGGGAAGAATAGTCCTGACATCGCAAAGTCAAAAGCCCAGATTACTGAACCTAAGATACCCTGGATCTCAAGAGCTGCGATTGTTGCTCCTGCAAAACCAATTACTACAAGTAATACCCTTGCAACAACTAGTCTTTTCGCAGTCTCAGCTTTTGGATCGATGATCTTATAGTAAACATCGTGTGAGATTGCGTTTGCAATTGCTAAAATCAAACCATCAGCTGTTGACATGGCAGCAGCCATACCTCCAGCAGCAACCAGACCTGAGATTACATATGGTAATCCAGCTATTTCTGGAGTTGCTAACACAACGGCTTTACCACCCATGAAAAACTCATTTAACTCAAGAGTTCCATTTCCGTTAAAGTCGCTTACAAACATTAAGTTTGCTTGGTTCCAGTTTTGATACCAATCTATCGATTGAACTTCAGCTATTGATTTACCGATAATACCTGTTGGTAGTGACGGATCAATCAATGACAATTTAGATAGTGTCGCTAACATTGGTGCAGAAGAATAAAGTAGGAAGATAAAAAATAACGACCAACCTACTGATTTTCTTGCTGCTTTTACACTTGGAGTAGTGAAATATCTCATCATCACGTGAGGTAATGATGCTGTTCCCATCATCATCGCTAATGCTAATGAAATAAATGCCCAAGGTGTAGCGTTAACTGCTGAGTGGGCTTTAGTTATTCCAGCTAATCCTTTTGGTACAGTTTTTAGATCAGCAGCTGCGTTTTTTACAAAACCATACTGTTGTTCTAATTCACCAATTCTAGCTACTTCATCAGCTAACATAAAGTGAGGGAAGAAACCTGCACCCATTTTGTTACTGATCCAGAATACTGGAAGTAAGTAAGCTATAATTAGGACTATATATTGTGCAACCTGTGTCCAAGTTACTCCTCTCATACCACCTAACATTGAACATAATAAGATACTTATCAATCCAACATATACAGCGTATTGAAATGGAATATCAAGGGCAACAGATGCAATTGTACCTGTAGCGTTGATTTGTGCAGTCACATAAGTAAATGAAGCAACAGTTAAAACCACCACTGCCATAAATCTACTTAAATTACCACCGTATCTTGTACCAATAAAATCTGGAACTGTGTAACAACCAAATTTTCTTAGGTATGGCGCTAATAATGATGCGACTAATACATATCCACCAGTCCAACCTACAAGAAGTGCCATATAACCATAGCCTTTGAAGTAAATACCACCTGCCATCGCAACGAATGATGCACCAGACATCCAGTCTGCTGCTGTAGCCATTCCATTGAATACGGTTGGTACTTGTCTTCCAGCTACATAGTAAGCATCTGCTTGAGCTGTTCGTGATAGATAACCAATAATAGCATAGATGGCTACTGTGAAAGCAACGAAACAAATTCCAATTGTTTTCGCAGTCATACCCATCTGCTCTGCAATCGACATAATGATTATGAAAGCTAAAAAACCACCTGTATAGATTCCATAAACTTTAGGTAAATTGTCTATAAAATTACCTTTAATCATTAGTCATCTCCTCTTTCTGAAAAGCCGAACTCTTCGTCAATTTTTTCTTGTCTATTCGCAAACCAGAAAATTAGAATTACGAAAATTCCAAGAGAACCCTGACAAGTGAACCAATAAGTTAGCGGATAACCAAATGGTCCCCCCACTTCGTTCATTTCAGCTCCAAATAAGAAGATGCCAATTGAGAATACAAACCAGATCGCTAAAGTCATAAATAGCAAACCTCTGGTTTTTTCCCAGTGTTGTTCTTGTTTTGACATTATACTTCTCCCTTTTTAGTTATAACTGCTGAAAACCATAACGATTATAAAGAAGATTTAAAGTGTTAAAATTGCTCATATTAGGGGGATTTTTAGGTTATAAATCAAGAAAATACTGATTTTATGGGAAAATATAAACTCACGTGGAGAGATCTCTCTTGGAATGATTTCAAAGTTTATTTATTTGCACTTTTTAAAGCATTTATACCTAAGAAAAAAATTAGCAATTTAGACGAGCTTGAGAATTTTATACAGACGAAGTCTGCATGGGTAACTCAAGTGACTCTTTATGGATATTTAAAAACAAGAATGGGCACAAGATACGTTCTGCATTTTGAAAATGATGAATTTATGGGATCGGTTAACTTAGCCAAATGGAATATCTATTCTGTTGCTCTTCAAGATCTAACCTTTTTCACTTTCTCAAAATTAAAAGCAGATTTTAACTATCTAGAGATGAAAAATGCAGAGGAAATTTTTTTTAAAATTTTAGATGATGAAACTTCAAATAAAATGCCCCAAGACATCATAGAGGAAGCTAAAAAGAATTTTGTTGAGAGAATGAAAAGTATTAATTGGGATACATATCATAATGACCTACCGTTTAATCCAAGCGCTTTATCGCTTTATAAGTGGGCTCCAATAGCAGAAGAACTAAAAAATTTAGACAGAAAGATTGTTTTAAATTCAGTAATTCTAAAATGGAATGTCGTAAAAAAAGAATTTGATGAGAGAATTAAATTTTAAATATTTTTTCTATTCTCAACTAAACTGTCAACCACACTTGGATCGGCGAGTGTTGTAGTGTCCCCAAGTTGGCCATGATCATTGGCAGCAATTTTTCTTAAAATTCTTCTCATGATTTTCCCTGATCTTGTTTTAGGTAAGCCAGGTGAAAAATGAATAATATCTGGAGTAGCTAGAGGTCCAATTTGTTTTCTTACCCAAAGTTTTAAGTCTCTTTCGAGCTCTCCATTTTCTTGCTCTCCAGCATTTAAAGTTACATAACAATATAAACCGTTTCCTTTGATGTCATGTGGATAGCCGACCACAGCGGCTTCAGCTACTTTTGGATGAGCAACAAATGCACTCTCAATTTCAGCAGTTCCTAAATTATGACCCGAAACTATAATTACATCATCTACTCTACCTGTTATCCAATAGTACCCGTCTTTATCTCTTCTACATCCATCACCTGTAAAATATTTTCCGTCAAATTGAGAAAAATAAGTGTCAATAAATCTTTGATGATCACCATATACAGTTCTCATTTGACCTGGCCAAGATTGAGCAATACAAAGCCTTCCTTCTCCTGCTCCCTTAATTTCGTTTCCATTTTTATTTACCAAAATGGGCTTGATACCGTAAAATGGTTTTGTTGCGGAACCAGGTTTCAAGTTTATGGCTCCAGTTTGAGGTGCAATCATAATACCACCAGTTTCAGTTTGCCACCAAGTATCTACAATCGGAGATTTTGAATTTCCGACAACATTGAAATACCACATCCAAGCCTCTGGGTTAATTGGTTCACCTACAGTTCCTAATAATTTTAAGGATTTTCTGGATGTTTTCTTGACTGGCTCATCTCCTTCTCTCATAAGTGCCCTAATTGCTGTTGGAGCAGTGTAGAAAATATTTACCTTATATTTATCAACAATTTGCCACCATCTGGAACTATCAGGATAGGTGGGAATACCCTCAAACATTAAAGTTGTGGCACCATTTGCTAATGGACCATAAATTATATAACTATGTCCAGTAACCCAACCTATATCTGCAGTACACCAGTAAATATCTTTTGGTTTATAATTAAAAATATATTGATGTGTCATAGAAGCATAAACCATATACCCACCAGTTGTATGCAAAACACCTTTTGGTTTACCAGTAGATCCGGAGGTATAAAGAATAAACAAAGGATCTTCTGCTCCCATTTCCTCAGGTTCACAAAAATTTGAAACATCTTTAATTAAACTGTGATACCAAACATCTCTACCACTATTCCAATTTATTGAATTACCTGTTCTTTTAACAACAATACACTTCCTAACATTGGGGCAACTTAATAAGGCTTCATCTGTAATTTCTTTTAGCGGGATTGTTTTTCCTCCTCTCACCCCTTCATCAGCTGTGATAATATATTCAGACTCACAATCATTAACTCGTCCTGCAATCGAGTCAGCAGAGAAACCTCCAAAAATAATTGAATGAACAGCACCAATTCTTGCACATGCTAGCATTAAAACAGCTAGTTCAGGTATCATTGTTAAATAAATTGTGACTCGATCTCCTTTTTTAATTCCTAATTTTTTAAGTCCATTTGCAGCTTTTGAAACTTTTTGATGAAGTTGCTTATAAGTAATTTTCTGAGTATCTTTTGGATTATCTCCAACCCAAATAATAGCTGTTTTATCTTTTTTATCTGCTAAATGTCTGTCTATACAATTCGCTGAAGCATTAAGCGTACCATCTTCAAACCACTTAATTCTAACGTCGGTACTGCTATATTTTACATCTTTAATTTTCTTATATGGTTTTATCCAAGTTATCCTCTTACCTTCTTTTTTCCAAAATTCATTGTTATTTTTAATAGAATCTTTATATTTTTTAGCATATTGTGATTTATTAGCTAAACTACTTTTTACCCAGTCAGGTTTGGTTTTAATAATTAATTCTTGATTTTCTTGGATCTTATTTGAAGATTTTTTAGCTAATTTACTTTTTTTACTTTTCGATTTTTTATTTTTTATTGGTTTTCTTTTTTTAATTTTTGTTTTTTTCTTTTTAACAGATTTTTTATTCTTAGTTCTTGATTTTTTCTTTTTTGGCATATTTAAATGTTACCCATCTTATTCAAGATTTTCCAGCTTTTAGAGTCTATTGGCATCACTGATAAACGACTTTGTTTTATAAGTGATAAATGGCTTAATTCCTTGTTTTTTTTAATTTCCTCAAGCTTTACTGGTTTATTTAATTTTTTTACAAATTTTACAGTAACAGCAACAAATCGACCAGATTTATCAGTTTTGTCCAGATAATGTTCTTTTATTACTTCAACCACTCCAACAATTTCTTTTCCAATATTAGAGTGATAAAAAAAACACTGGTCGCCTTTTTTCATATTTTTTAAATTCTTTGCAGCCTGGTAATTTCTTACACCATCCCATGGGGCGCCTTTGCTACCAGCGTTTTCTTGTTGATTGATAGACCAGACATCAGGTTCGGATTTTAGTAACCAGTATTTCATTTAGTTATAGGTCCTATCGTTTGTATTGTACAAGCTATTATTAAACTTGTGTAATAACTAATATTTGTAAATATTAAATGTGTTTAAGAAATAAAATATTTTGAATATATTGACAATATAATTATGGACAATCTATTATCAAAATTGCTTGATTTTTATAAAAGTAGAAATTTTGTTCGTGCGGAAAAAGAATATTTAAATATTGCTAAAAAGGTAAAACCTAATCATGAACTGTTAAACTTATATGGTGTGATTTTATTTGAATTAAAAAAATATGATCAAGCTATAATTCAACTAAAAAAATCAATCGAAATCAATCCTGATTATCATCAAGGCTATAACAGTTTAGGAAATATCTTTTTTAAAAAAAATGACTTCAATGCAGCTTTAGAGGCTTATCAAAAGGCCATAGATTTAAAATTTGATTATTATGAAACTTATCACAACAAAGGAAATGTATATTTAAAATTGAGACAAATTGATAAGGCGTTAGAAAATTATAATTTATCGACCAAATTTAATTCAAGTTATCTTCCAGCTATTAAAAGCAAAGTTGATATACATTATAATTACAAAAATCATAAACTTGCCTTGGAAGAAATACAGAATTATTTAAGCATAGAACCGAATAATGCAACAATGTATCATCAAAGAGGCGATATATTTGCGGAGATTAATAATTTAGATTTAGCTTTGCAAAGCTATGAAAAAGCTCAAATATTAAATCCAGACAAACCTTTTTTACTTGGGAGCATACAATTAACAAAAAACAAAATGTGTATATGGAGTGATTTTTTTGAGATGAAAAAACATATCCAAGATAAAATAATAAAACAAAAAAAAGTATCACCTCCCTATACAGTAACTACATTATTTGACTCACCCAAAATTCAGTTTGAATGTGCTAAAGTTTGGCAAAATGAATATAAATTAAAGTATAAAAAAAACTTTTCTTTTAAAAAGAAAGTTTCAAATAAGATAAAGTTAGGTTTTTTTTCAGCAGATTTCAGAGTACATGCAATGGGCCATTTAATGGTTGGGATGCTAGAATTGCATGATAAATCTCAATTTGAGTTATATGGTTTTTACATTGGTCCAAAAATTAAATCTAATGACACATTACACAACAGAATTTTTAAATGTTTTGATAAATTTATAGATATTAGTCTCATGTCAGATCTTGAGGCTTTAAATTTGTGTAGAGAATTAGAAATCGACATTGCGATAGACTTTATGTGTCATACAGGTGACTACAATCGTTTTAATTTATTTTTAGAAAGATTAGCGCCGATACAAATTAATTTCTTGGGTTATCCAGGTACCTCAGGATCTGATAATTTAGATTATATAGTAGCAGATAAAATTTTAATTGAACCAGAGGAACAAAAATTCTATTCTGAAAAAATCATTTATCTTCCCGATACTTACCAACCGAATGAAAACGATAAAAAAATTTCTAACAATCTAGTTGAAAAAGAAGTCTTTGGTCTTCCAAAGGATAAATTTATTTTTTGTTGTTTTAACAGTCATCAAAAAATAAATCCTATAATCTTTGACGCCTGGATATATATTCTAAATAATACTAAAAATAGTGTTTTATGGCTTTTAAAAGATAATAAGTTTTCACAAGATAATCTTA
>CACPOY010000006.1 GCA_902635685.1 uncultured Pelagibacteraceae bacterium | reverse complement strand
CATGCAAGTTTATAAAGAACTTAAAGTCTTGTCAGCAAGACCCTCTAAAAATGAATATAAAAGAATAAAGCACCATCTTTTTGGATTTCACAGTGCTAAAAAAAAATTTTCTACTGGTGATTGGTTAAAATTAGTCAACCAAAAGATTTTAGATATAAAAAAAAGAAAAAAAGTTCCAATTTTAGTAGGAGGCACAGGTTTATATTTTAAATCTTTAACAGATGGTTTAGTAAGTATTCCAAATATTCCAATCAAATTTAGGGAAAAAGTAAGGTCTTTGCACAAAAAAATAGGAAGCAAAAAATTTTTTTCAAAATTGATTAAACTTGATCCATTAGTCAAAAACAGAATTAAATCTTCTGATACTCAAAGATCAATAAGAGCTTATGAAGTAAAATCTTTTACTAAAAAATCAATTTACCTGTGGTTTAAAAAAACAAATTCAAACTATCAACAAAAGGATTTTTATAAAATTTATATAGATTTTCCTAAAGATAAATTGGTAGAGAGAATACATCTTAGAGCTAAAGAAATGTTAAAAAAAGGCGCAATTTCAGAGGTAAAAAAATTTAATAGCCTCAAAGTCAGAAATGATAAAACGGCCTATAAAGCTATAGGTATTAGAGAAGTAAATGAGTATCTTCAAAAAAAAATTGAAATTGCTGAGGTTATTGAGAAAATGTCAATAAAGACAAGACAATACGCCAAAAGACAAAGGACATGGGCAAATGGAAATATGCAAAATTGGAACAAAATAAATCCAATTCAGTTAACTGACTTTTTAAAAAAGATTTAGATATTACCTACTTAGTCTTGACCAATTAGCACAACTTCAGCTAGATTGGTTTAATGTCAAAATTATATTCAGGAGCTGAAATTGTATTTAAATGTCTTGAAGATCAAGAGGTTGAATTTATTTTTGGTTATCCTGGTGGAGCAGTTTTACCTATTTATGATGAGTTAAAAAACCATTCATCAATCAAACATATATTGGTTAGACATGAACAAGGAGCAGGACATGCTGCAGAAGGATATGCAAGATCATCCGGTAAACCTGGTATAGTTTTGGTTACCTCCGGACCAGGCGCAACTAATGTTGTCACAGCTTTAACAGATGCTTATATGGATTCTGTTCCTTTAATTTGTATTTCGGGACAAGTACCAACACATTTAATTGGCACAGATGCTTTTCAAGAATGTGATACAACTGGTATCACAAGACCTTGTACTAAACATAATTGGTTAGTAAAAGATATAAAAGATTTGCCAAAGATTTTACACGAAGCATTTGAGGTTGCTACAACTGGTCGACCAGGGCCAGTGTTGGTTGATATTCCAAAAGATATTCAATTTGCAAAAACAAACTATTCAAAACCAAAAAAAATAAAAAAAGTTAACGGCAAGTCTCATAACAAATTTACTCAGAATGAAATTAACGAATTAATTAATTTAATTTCAAAAGCAAAAAAGCCAATGATTTATACCGGAGGTGGAGTTATAAATTCTGGACCAAAAGCGAGTGAAGCATTGAGAGAGTTTGTAAGACTAATAGGTTTTCCTATTACATCCACGCTTCAAGGCCTGGGAGCGTTTCCAGGTGATGACAATCAATTTATTGGAATGTTGGGAATGCATGGAACTTATGAAGCAAACAATGCAATGCATGATTGTGATTTGTTAATTAATATTGGGGCTAGATTTGATGACAGAATAACAGGTAAGATCGATGAGTTTTCTCCTAAATCAAAAAAAGTTCATATTGATATTGATCCATCATCAATTAATAAGATTATTAAAGTAGATTTAGCTATAGTTGGTGATGTAAACGAGGTTTTAAAATCGACTATAAAAAAGATTAATCAAAAACAAAATGGTATTAAAGTTTCAAATAAACAAAAAATATCAAAATGGTGGGAACAGATACAAAAATGGCGTGAGAAAGATTCTTTAGGGTTTATCAATAGTGATAAAACTATAAAACCTCAACACGCTGTCCAAAGATTATATGAACTCACAAAATCTCAGGATACTTTTATAACTACAGAAGTGGGTCAACATCAAATGTGGGCAGCACAACATTATAAGTTTAATAAACCAAATAGATGGATGACATCAGGTGGTCTTGGGACTATGGGCTACGGACTTCCGGCGGCTGTAGGTGTTCAAATAGCACATCCAGATAAATTAGTTATAGATATAGCTGGGGAAGCATCTGTTTTAATGACGATGCAGGAAATGTCCACTGCAGTTCAATATAATTTACCAATTAAAATATTTGTCTTGAATAATCAGTATATGGGGATGGTAAGACAATGGCAGGAATTACTCCATGAAAAAAATTATTCTGAGAGTTATTCTGAGGCATTACCTGATTTTGTAAAATTAGCTGAGGCCTATGGATGTAAAGGTATTAAAGCATCAAATCCTCAGGAACTTGACGAAAAAATAAAAGAAATGATTGATCATAAAGGTCCAGTAATTTTTGACTGCCAGGTAGACCCAAATGAAAATTGTTTTCCAATGATTCCATCAGGTAAACCACATAATCAAATGATTTTAGGACCTAGTGATAAGGAAGAAAATAAGATTACTGGAAAAGGAAAAGCTCTAGTTTAATGGCAAATCCAAAATCAGCATACAGCATACCAACAAAAAAGGGTAAACCAGATACACATATTATTGTGGTGTGGGTAGACAATGAAGCTGGTGTGTTAGCAAGAGTGGTCGGATTATTTTCTGGAAGAGGATATAATATTGAGTCTTTAGCAGTGGCTGAAATCGATGCAGCAAAAAATATTTCTAGAATAACAATAGTAACTACTGGAACACCTCAAGTAATTGACCAAATAAAATTGCAATTAAAAAAATTGGTTCCTGTTCATAAAGTAGCGGATTTTAAAAGGGAGGATAAAAAAGTAATATTTAAAGAAATGGCTTTACTAAAGGTTGTGGGAAAGAAAAAAAAGATAGAAAAATGTCTTAAAGCATGTAAAACCTACAATCCAGTTATATTGGATAAATCGAGCAAGTCAGTCGTTATTCAAATCACTGCATTAAGACGTGAAATAGACAAAATGAGTAAAAAATTAAAATCTCTTGGCTTAATAAGCACCTCCAGAACAGGTGCAATTGCAATGACCAGAGGAGCAGACGTTTTTAAATAATTAAATAGGAGATAAAAAATGAAAATGTTTTATGAAAAAGATACTGATGTAAATCTCATTAAAGACAAAAAGATTGCAATTTTTGGATATGGAAGTCAAGGACACGCTCATGCATTAAATCTAAAAGACAGTGGAGTTAAAGAAGTTGTTGTAGCTTTAAGAGAAGGTTCTTCAAGTATCGCAAAAGCTGAATCTAAGGGTTTAAAAGTAATGAATTTATCAGATGCTGCAGAATGGGCAGATGTTGTTATGATTTTAACTCCTGATGAATTACAAGCATCTATATATAAAAATCATATTGAGCAAAGGGTTAAAGAAGGGACTTCAATAGCTTTTGCCCATGGATTAAATATTCATTATGATTTAATCAGTGCTAGAAAAGATTTGGATGTATTTATGGTTGCGCCTAAAGGACCAGGACATTTAGTAAGAAGTGAATTTGAAAAAGGTGGAGGAGTTCCTTGTTTATTTGCAGTTCATCAAAATGGATCAGGAAAGGCAAGAGATCTTGCTATGTCTTATGCTTCGGCTGTAGGAGGTGGTAGATCTGGAATAATTGAAACAACTTTTAAAGATGAAGTAGAAACAGATTTATTTGGCGAGCAGACTGTTCTTTGTGGGGGTTTAGTTGAATTAATTAAAAATGGATACGAAACTTTAGTTGAAGCAGGATATGAACCAGAAATGGCTTATTTTGAAACAGTTCATGAAGTAAAATTGATTGTCGATTTAATTTATGAAGGCGGAATAGCTAACATGAACTATTCAATTTCAAATACTGCAGAATACGGTGAATATCAGTCAGGACCAAGGATTATTAATAAAGAAGAAACAAAAAAAAGAATGAAAGAAGTTCTAGATGACATTCAATCTGGAAAATTTACTAAGGAATGGATGGAAGAGTGCAAAAGTGGTCAAAAAAACTTTCTAGCAACTCGAGCTAAACTAGCTGAACACCCAGTGGAAAAAGTTGGCGCTAATCTAAGAGCAATGATGCCTTGGATTAGTAAGAAGAAATTAGTAGATAGTGATAAGGGTTAATTTGTAGTCCCATATTGGGCAAAATTTGGTGATTTATTTTGCAATCTAAACGATAGGTTGTATATTCCATTTTGAAAAATAATTTACATATGCCAGATAAAGACAAAGTAATAATTTTTGACACAACAATGAGAGATGGTGAACAATCACCAGGTGCCTCTATGAGTGTTGAGGAAAAAATTCAAATTTCTAGAGTTTTTGACGAAATGGGAATTGATATTATTGAAGCTGGTTTTCCAATATCATCACCAGGTGATTTTGAGGCAGTTAGCGCAATTAGTAAAAGTGTAAAAAATTCAATTCCATGTGGATTAGCACGTGCAACTAAAAAAGATATTGATGCTTGTCATGAGTCTTTAAAATTTGCAAAAAGATTTCGAATTCATACTTTTATTTCTACTAGCCCAGTTCACATGAAACATAAGCTTAACATGAATAACGAGCAAGTTTTAGACGCAATCAAAGAGAGTGTCACGTATGCCAGAAAATTTACAGATGATGTTGAGTGGTCTTGTGAAGATGGAACAAGAACAGATTTAGATTTTATGTACAAAACAATTGAACTTGCAATTAATTGTGGTGCAAAAACAATAAATATTCCTGATACAGTTGGTTATTCTATACCAGAAGAATTTGCAAAAACTATTACATCAATAAAAAATAATGTACCCAATATTGATAAAGCAATTCTTTCTGCTCACTGTCATAATGATTTAGGACTTGCGGTTGCTAATGCATTATCTGGACTTTCGGCAGGTGTCAGACAAATAGAGTGTACTATTAACGGTATAGGAGAACGTGCGGGTAACGCTGCTCTTGAAGAAATTGTAATGGCAATTAAAACTCGAGAAGATTTATTGCCATATGAAACAGGTATTAAAACAGAATTAATTAGCAAAGCATCTAAAATAGTATCAAATGCAACAGGTTTTCCTGTTCAATTCAATAAAGCAATTGTTGGAAAAAATGCTTTTGCGCACGAGTCTGGAATTCATCAAGATGGGATGCTTAAAAATAGAGAAACATATGAAATAATGACACCTGAAAGTGTGGGTGTAAAAAAAACATCTTTAGTTATGGGAAAACATTCTGGAAGACATGCTTTTAAAGACAAATTGAGCGATTTAGGTTACTCAGACGTTACAGACGATGTTGTTCAAGCTGCATTTGGAAAATTCAAAATTTTAGCGGATAAAAAAAAACATATCTACGATGAAGATATTGTTGCATTAGTTGATGATAGTCTAATAATTGATAACAAAATTAATGCAATTAATCTTAAATCATTAAAAGTTTTTGCTGGAACAGGAGAGCCACAAAAAGCAGAAATGACACTGGACGTTTTTGGGGATATTAAAAAAACTTCACAAACAGGTGATGGACCAGTCGATGCAATATTCAAATGTATTAAAGACCTTTACCCACACGATGTGAAATTATCTCTTTACCAGGTTCATGCTGTAACTGAAGGAACCGATGCTCAAGCAACAGTAAGTGTAAAAATTGAAGAAAATGATAGAACTACAGTAGGACAGTCTGCAGATACAGATACGTTAGTTGCATCCGCAAATGCATATTTGAATGCTTTAAATAAAATGCTTATTAAGAGAGAAAAAAAATCTCTTTATAAAGATATAGAAAAACAAAAAATAAGAGGAGGAGTTTAAATGGGAATGTTTGATAAAATAAAAAATATTTGGAGCCAAGATATGGCCATTGACCTTGGAACAGCGAATACACTTGTAGTTGTTAAAGGTCGGGGAGTAGTTTTAAATGAACCATCTGTTGTGGCAATTGTAGAAAACGGTGGTAAAAAAAATGTATTAGCAGTAGGGGACGAGGCTAAAACTATGCTTGGTAGAACACCTGGAAATATAAGTGCAATTAGACCCTTAAGAGATGGTGTGATTGCAGATTTTATAGTTACAGAAGAGATGATAAAACATTTTATTAAGAAAGTACATAAGGGAAGCAGCTTTGCTAACCCAAGAATATTGATTTGTGTGCCAACAGGTTCTACACCTGTTGAAAGAAAAGCTATTCAAGATAGTGCTCTTGCAGCTGGTGCAAGACGTGTTCAATTAATTGAGGAACCAATCGCTGCAGCTATCGGCGCGGGTCTTCCAATTTCTGAGGCAACCGGATCAATGGTGGTTGACATCGGGGGAGGTACAAGTGAGATAGCAGTCATGTCTCTTGGAGGACTTGTTTACTCTAAATCTTTGAGAGTTGCCGGAGATGCAATGGATGCTGCAATGATTAACTATATGAGAAAAGAGTATAATTTAATGATTGGGGACAGTACTGCAGAAAAAATTAAAAAAGAAATTGGCACAGCAATTCCATCTAATAATAATACTTACGCTGTTAAAGGAAGAGATTTAAGATCTGGTACTCCTAAGGAAGTTAATATTACAGAGGAAGATACTGCTGAAGCATTAAATGAAATTTTAAGAGATATGGTAAATGGAATTAAAGATGCTTTAGAAAGCACTCCGCCGGAATTATCTGCAGACTTAGTCGATATGGGATTAACTTTAACGGGTGGCGGTTCATTATTAAAAAATATTGATAAAAGGTTTTCAAAAGAAACTGGGTTACCTGTTCATATAGCAGATGATCCATTATCATGTGTTGCAATAGGGACTGGAAAAGCACTAGAGCAAGAACAAACCTTTTCTACTATGCTTACTGAATACTAGGAAAAATGAATGTAAGCAGAGATGACTTTGTAATTGCAATCAGATCTGCTTTTTTAAAAAAACAAACTAAACAAAAGTTTTCATTATTATCCTTAATAACTTTATCTATAATCATATTAATTTTAAGCAGTTTTGATTATAAGATTATAAAAACTGTAAGATCAGGAATTAATGAAATTATTTATCGAGGATCATTTGTAATATCAGCTCCTGAGAAAATTGTAAAAAACCTCAACACTGAAATAAGAAATCATTTTGAGCTTTATAGCAATTCAAAAAAAATGGAGAAAGAGTTAAACGAATATAGATCACAAAAAATTTCTCTAGATATCCTTAAATTCGAAAATCAAAAATTTAGACAACAGCTAGATGACTATTTAATTTCTACAGAAATAGTTTTCTCTAAAATTATTATTGATAATAAAAGTCCATTTTTAAGATCAATTGTAATTAATAAGGGATCAAGAGATGGTATTAAAAGTGGAATGGCAGTTTTAGATCAACAATATTTAGTCGGTAAAGTAATCGAAGTAAATTTTGGAACATCTAGAGTTTTATTATTATCTGATATCAATTCAAATATCCCTATTACTATTTCTCCAGGTAATTTATTAGCTATAGCCACTGGAACTGGTAAAGATAAAGCAAAGGTAAATTTCTTAAAAAAAACCCATTTTGATAAAATAACAAACGATTCATTAGTATATTCCTCTGGGACTGGAGGTTTAATAAAAAGTGGAGTTCCAATCGGACGAATAATAAATTTTGACTCAAAAATTGATGAAGACATCAATATTGAATTTTTTAGCGATTTTTCACAATTACAATATGTGTCTGTTGTTGCTTTTGACAAAGTAGAAACAAAAGTGACAGAAAAAATTGATGTAGAAACTTCAGAAACTGAAAATGATGAAGATATAGAGTTACCAACGTTAAAAAAGAAATTGGACTTATTAATAAAAGAGAAGGAAATTAATGACCAGATTACCAATAAAATCAAGATTGAAAATGAGAATTTAAAAAGTCAGCTTTCAAATAATCAAATCGAAATAATCAATAGACAACAGATTATAGAAAAACAAAATAAAATAATTAAGTCTCATAATATTGACAAAGATGAATTAAACTTTCTAAGATTAAACTTAGAATATGGTGAAAGATGTAGAAAAAAAACTTTCTCAAAAAAAGGATTTAAAGTTGGTACACCTGAATACAAAAATTGTGTGTTAAAAAAAGGAAGATTATAAAATGAGTTATCTGAAAAAAAGTGGGTTCTTAAAACACATCTTTAAATCAGCACCTTTAATAATTTTATTCATTGCAGTCTTAAATGAATTTGATGCAAATTACTTTGGTATCCCATTTTTATCTGTCAATTTAGCTTTCATTTTAATCTTCTTTTGGACATTAAAAAATATCGAGCAATTTGGCTATGGATATATTTTTTTAGCAGGAATTATAAATGATGTTGTAACAGGCTCTCCTTTGGGCTTGAGCAGTTTTTTATACATGCTCATTTGTGTTGCAACAGCTTATTTCAGAAAAATTACCCTACGACCTAATATAACTAAAGATTGGTTATTTTTTTTAATAACTATTTCGTGCGTCAATTCAATATATTACATTATATCATCTTACTTTTTCAATGTAAGCATCGACTATAGATTCTTGTTAACTAATAACCTAGCTACATTTTTGATATTCTTTTTATTTTATATTATCTTTAACGCTTACTATAAAAAATTTTTTAGGAAATCTGATGTTTGATGAAAGTGATAATGTTCGTAAAATAAATATAATTAATAGAAGACTGTTTATAATTACAGCCGCAAAAATCTTGGTATTTTTTGGACTTACATCAAGATTATTTTCTCTTCAAGTCAAACAGAATAATAAATACCTAACCCTTTCTGATAAAAATAGAATAAGAGAGTCAAAACTTCATCCAGTTAGGGGAGAGTTTAGAGATTATTTTGGCAATGTGATAGCAGGAAATAACGAAGTTTATCAGCTTCATATTATACCAGAACAAGTAGAAGATTTTAGATACATTACTTTAAGATTAAAAAATATACTTAATTTATCTGAGAGAGAATTTCAAAAAATACACAAAAAAAGAAAAAAGATAAAAGGTTGGGAAACTATTGTTGTTTCTGACAATTTAACATGGGAACAGTTTTCAAAAGTTAATAATTATTTACATGAATTAATTGGTGTTAAGACTGTTTTATCAATTTCAAGAATTTATCCTTTTAATGAAAACTATACTCATGTGTTAGGCTACGTCAGTCAAGCAAATGAGAGGGATATAATTGACAATGAAAATATTAAAGAAAAATTTGTACCGGGCATTAGAGTTGGAAAGACAGGTTTAGAAAAAACTTTTGAAAATGTTTTGTTAGGAGAAAATGATATCCAAAGATTTGAGGTAAACGCATATGGAAGAAAGATAAGCCAATTGAATTATCAAAAAGGTTCAAAGGGTCAAGATCTTAATCTTACAATAGACACTGAGATTCAAAAATTATGCACTGAACTTTTAAAAGATAAAGCAGGCTCAATATGTGTGATGGATATTTTTTCTGGAGAAATTATTGCCATGCAATCATCACCATCCTTTGACCCTAATTTATTTTTGTTTGGTATTAATCAAGATGATTGGCAATTAATTAGAAATAATCCAATGAAACCTTTATTAAACAAAACAATTAATGGAAGGTATTCACCTGGATCGACTATTAAACCTATAGTAGCCCTATCAGCTTTAGAAAATGAGGTTATTAATCCAGAGTTTACTGTTCATTGCAAAGGACACAAACATCCTTTGGAATTATATGGTCAAACTTATCATTGTTGGAAAAAAGAGGGGCATGGATTTGTTAATTTGAGAGAGGGAATGAAACAATCTTGTGATACTTATTTCTACGAGATATCTAGGCGACTTGGTGTAGATAGATTAAGTGAAACTGCTAAAAAATTCGGTTTAGGAGAAAAAGTATTTGGAGAATTATTTGAAAATGAAAAAAAAGGATTGGTGCCAAATACGATATGGAAAAAAAATGCTCTTGGACAAAGCTGGGTACTTGGTGAAACAATCATTACTGGAATAGGTCAAGGTTTTATTCAAACAACACCAATACAATTGTGTTTAATGACAGCACAAATTGCAAATGGTGGATATAAAATTTATCCAAAAATAGTATTAAACAATGATCAGCAATATTTAGATAAATACAAACCGTTATTCAAAAATTCAAAAAATATAAAAATAATTCAAAAAGCAATGTTTAGTTCAACTAATGAAGTTAGAGGAACTTCATATAAATCTCGAATTGATGATCCTAAATATCAGTTTGCGGGTAAAACTGGAACAGCGCAAGTTAAAAGAATAACTGAGAAAGATCGTGAGTTAGATCTCAAAACTTTTGAAATCCCTTATGAGGAAAGAGATCACGCATTGTATGTTGCTTTTGGACCTTACAAAAACCCAAGATATGCTACCAGTATAATTATTGAACATGGGGGATCAGGGGGTACTACTGCAGCACCGATTGCAAAAAAACTTTTTAAATTAATAATTGATCGACATAAATTAAGACAATCAGTTAAAGAAAAAAAATACTTGGATATATAAATGTCGTTAAATAATTTTTCACATGAATTAACTCTTTTTCAAAAAATTAAAAATTATGATTTCATATTACTATTCTGTATTCTTATCCTTGGAATAACAAGTATTTTTACGATGTATTCAACAGATGGAGGCGAAGTATTGTTTCATACCAAAAGTCATTTTATTAAATTTTCAATTTTCTTTCCAATGATGATTGTTCTTTCATTTATCAATATAAAATATTGGCATGCAGGCAGTTACCTTTTTTATGTGCTTATTTTAGGTTTATTAGTTTGGGTGGCATTATATGGCGTAACAGCTTCAGGATCTAGAAGATGGATAAATCTATACTTTCTGAATTTACAACCTTCTGAGCTTATGAAAATAGCTGTCATACTTTGTCTTGCTAAATTCTTTCATAGAATTCGAACAACTAGCGCTAATTCTTTTACATCGATATTAGTTTCTTTAACAATAATTATAATACCTTCTATTTTAGTTATTACTCAACCTGATTTAGGCACAGCAATTTTAATATCTTTCTCAGGTTTAATAATTTTATGGTTTTCTGGTTTAAGAATTAAATATTTTATTTACTCTTTTTTAATATTTATAACTTCGTTACCATTTATAATTTCTTTTTTAAAACCGTATCAGAAACTTAGAATATTAACTTTTATAAATCCAGAGAGGGATCCATTGGGATCAGGATATCAAATTATCCAATCAAAAATAGCCGTTGGGTCAGGAGGAATTACTGGTAAGGGTTTTTTAAAAGGGACTCAAAGTTATTTAGATTTTTTGCCTGAAAAACATACTGATTTTATATTCACTCTTTTTTCTGAGGAATTTGGATTTGTGGGTTCTATTCTATTATTATTATTATATTCAATTATTATTTATAGAATTATCCGTGCTGGTTTGATCTCAAGAAGTTTCTTTTCTAGACTTTTTTGTTTTGGTTTCTCTTTTGCAATTTTTCTTTATGTTGCAACTAATATATCAATGGTTCTAGGTCTTCTACCTACAGTTGGATCTCCCTTACCAATCATGTCCTATGGAGGTTCATCTTTATTAGCTACAATGATTGGCTTTTCTATAGTTCTGAGTGCAAGCATTAATCACAGACAGAATATCTCATAAAGATTGCATAATTTGTCACTGCAAAAATTTTGTTAATTAATTATATAATTATTTAATGAATAAAAATTTAAACGTTGGAATTATTGGTGCTGGCATACAAGGAATTTCAAACGCTTTATTTTTACAAAAAAAAGGCTTTAAAGTAACAATATTTGATCGTGATGAACCAGGTAGTCACGCCGCGTCTTATGGCAATGCAGGACACTTCTCACCTTATGCATCTTTATCCTTAAATAGAACAGACATACTTACCGATGTGCCAGCAATGTTATTAAGTTCTACAGGCCCTTTGGCATTGAAGTGGAACTATGTACCAAAAATGATCCCTTGGTTTATAAAATTTATTTTAAATACAACTAAAAGCAAAATGATGCATACAGCTAGAAATATGCATCAAATATTAGATTTAGCCTTACCAGCTTATGATGAATTGTTTGATGAAATCGACTTAGAAGGGTTGGTAGAAAATAAAGGTATTCTTTATATTTGGAATGAAAAAGATTTAAAGAGTAGAGAATTAGAAATTAGAGTAAGAGATGAATTAGGAGTAAAACAACAACTTGTAAATAAAAAAGAAATTCATGATTTGGAGCCAAATTTAAAACCTTTTTATCACGGAGGTGTATATTATCCATATGCAAGACATGCAAGAAACCCAAAAAAGATATTACTTAAATTTTTTGAGCTTTTTTTAAAAAAAGGCGGAAAATTTGAAAAACGAGACGTCAAACAAATAGAATTTAATAATGAACTTCCTAAAATAAAAACTGACAATCAAAATTTTAACTTTGATAAAATTATAATAGCTTGTGGTGCTTTTTCAAAAAGACTAACTGATAAATTAGGTGAAAAAATTCCACTAGATACTGAAAGAGGATATCACATTCATTTTAAAAATTGTGATCATTTGTTAAGTAGACCGGTAATTTTTTCAAACAGAGGTTTTGGAATTACGCCTATGGAGCAAGGATTAAGAGTTGTTGGTACAGTTGAATTTGGAGGATTGGATAATCCATTGTCCAAATCAAGAATAAAAAATTTGATTAACAATGCAAAGTATATTTTAGATGATCTTCCAGAACATGAAGATGAATGGTTAGGATTTAGACCAACTTTGCCTGACTTCTTACCAGTGATGGGTCCTTCAAAAAATCATAAAAACGTATTTTATTGTTTTGGTCATCATCATTTGGGATGGACATTAGGTCCAATTTCTGGAAAGATCGTCTCAGGAATGATAGCTAAAGAAAATACAAATTTAAACTTAGGCCCTTATAGTTCGACAAGATTTTCATAATTTTGTGTCTAATAAAAACTATTCAGCTTATTTATTTTTAGTACTGGCAACATTGTGTTGGTCAGGTAATTTTATAGTAGGAAAATTTGCAACCGTATACGAAATTCCCCCTTTAACTTTAAATGTTTTTAGATGGATTTCTGTTTGGTTTATCCTAATCCCTTTTACTTACAAAGAAATTTTTAAAAATTTACCTTATATAAAGAGGAATTGGCTTGTGATTAGTTTTATGGGAGTGATTACAATTAGTACATTTAACTCTGTAGTCTATTTTGCACTTAATTATACACAAGTAATAAACGCTGTTTTAATGCTTTCTGCTATTCCTGCTGCAACGATTGTTCTTTCCTCCTTAATGAAAATAGAGGAAACAAATATTTTTCAACTGCTCGGATTAGTACTATCAATTATTGGCATTGGATCAATTATCTCAAATGGAGATATTCAAAAGATTATCTCTTTAGATTTTAATAAAGGGGATATGTGGATGCTAGTTTGTGTAATTACTTGGTCTTTATATTCAACCTTACTTAAAAAAAATAATTTCAAGTTCTCACAATTTACTTTAATACAGTTAATGGTCTCAGTAGGGATACTTTTTTTAATTCCTCAATTTTTTTATGAAAAATCAATTGGTTTAGAGTTAAATTTAGATAAAAACTTTTTTTTAATACTTATATATGTAGCAATTTTTCCAGCCATAGCTGCTTATTATTTTTGGCAAAAAGGAATTGAAATAATTGGACCTAATCGAGCTTCCATGTTTATTCAATTAATGCCTTTATTCAGCGCTGTCATGGCAATTATTATTTTTAAAGAAAAATTTGAACTTTATCATTTTGTAGGAGCTACTTTTATATTGTCTGGGATTTATTTATCTAATAGAAAAGTTTATGCTTAAAGTTGCAATATTAGATGATTATCAAAATGTATCTCAACAATTTGTAGATATTGAAAAGCTATCAGGAAAATACGAGTTTAAAATTTTTAGTGAGGCCTTTGCAGATGAAGCTGATGCTATAGAGCAATTATCTGATTTTGAAGCGTTGTTAATTATGAGAGAAAGAACACCGATTACTAAAAATTTAATTGATAATTTAACAAAATTAAAATTTGTCATTACCAGTGGTTTAAGAAACAGATCAATAGATTTAGAAACCGCAAAAAAAAGGAAAATAATTGTTTGTGGCACTGAGATGAATATAAATCCAACACCTGAGCTTACATGGTCGTTAATTTTGGGTTTAGCGAGAAATTTTAAAGAGGAAATTGATAATATGTATCAAGGTTACTGGCAAACAACTTTAGGTGTTGAGCTGAAAGGAAAAATTCTTGGTCTCATTGGTCTTGGAAGAGTAGGCGCAGAAGTTGCAAAAATTGGTAAAGCTTTTGGTATGGAAGTCATGGCTTGGAGTGAAAATCTCAATTTAGATAAATGCAAAGAATTAAATGTTCTTCCATGTAGCAAAAATGATTTAATTAAAAACTCTGATTTTTTATCTATCCATGTACAAGGTGGAGAGAGATATAAAAATTGTATTACGATTAAAGAATTAGATAAAATGAAAAAAACTGCTTTTTTAATAAATACCTCCAGGGGCCCAATCGTTAATGAGGATGATTTAATTATTGCCTTATCAACTAATGAGATAGCTGGTGCAGGTTTAGATGTTTATGAAAAAGAACCGTTACCGGAAAATAATAAGCTAAGATTTTTACCAAATGCATTACTGACACCACACATTGGATATGTGACTGCAGAAAATTACAGTATTTTTTACACACAAATGATTGAAGCTTTAGAAGCTTGTGTAAACGGTAAACCAATCCGTGTAATAGAGTAAAATGGATCTTCCAGTTGTCAATCATGAAGATTATTTTGCTAAGATAGGTGATGATCATAAATTTCCAATTAATAAGTTTGGTGAACTAGCAAATTATTTGATTAAAAATAAAATAGTTAAAAAATTTCATAAACCCTATCCATGCTCAGATGAAACATTAAAAAGAGCTCATTCAGAAAAATATATTAAAGATATAAAGAATAAAACGTTAGACGAAAATGGTGTAAAAAAAATAGGCTTTCCACTAGTTGATAGCGTTGTTCAAAGATCTCTAGTTGCAACAGGTGGAACGGTTTTAGCCGCAAAACTTGCGATCAGTAATCGTTTAGCTTGTAATACTGCTGGCGGCAGCCATCATGCTACTTTTGATAGTGGTGCTGGATATTGTGTTTTTAATGATGTTGCCGTTGCTGCTCAATATTTACTTGATAGAGGTTTAGCAAAGAAAATATTGATTGTAGATCTAGATGTTCATCAAGGAAATGGGAATTCGGATATATTTAAAAATAATAAAAGTGTATTCACATTTAGCATGCATTCAAAATCTAATTATCCTGCAAAAAAATCTATCAGTGATCTTGATGTTGAACTTGAAGATAATATTGAAGACTTAGAATATACAAATTCACTTAAAGGTTGTTTGGATCAGCTTAATAAAGAAAAATTTGATTTTGTCTTTTATATTGCTGGGGTTGATGTTCACTTTAATGATCGTTTAGGTAAATTAAAAATTTCAGATGAAGGGATTAAAACTAGAGATGAAATTGTTATAGAAAACTTTTTTACAAAAAATATTCCTTTGTGTGGTGTTTTAGGGGGTGGATATAATAAAGATTTTAACAAACTTGTTGAGTTACACTCTTATTTACATCTATCGTGTGCTGAATTAATATCAACGCATGGATAAAAAAAACCCTAATCTTTCTCCAATACAAAAATTAGTCATGTTTGAAGATGGTACAGAGCCTCCAGGTTCTAGTGAATTAAATAATGAGAAACGTAAAGGCAGTTATCACTGTGCTAATTGTGGAGTCAAATTGTTTAACTCTCAAACAAAGTATGAAAGTGGATCGGGTTGGCCATCTTTTTACCAATCACTACCTGATGTTTTTGAAACTAAAACGGATCATTTAATTGGGTATGCTAGAACAGAATATCATTGCAAAAGTTGTAAAGCCCATCACGGACACATTTTTGATGACGGACCAAAGCCAACTGGTAAAAGATATTGTAATAATGGAGTTTGTTTAGTTTTTAAAGAGTCAAATGAGTAAGATAAAGATAATCTTTTTTTTAGCTTTAGCTTTTATTGCATATAAAGGATTTGTTGCCTTTAAGAATTTTGAAATAGGTGTTGATGATAGAGTGGCACAATTAGAGGAACTCGCAGATTATGAGAAGGAAGACGAGGTAATAGGTTTAATGATGTATTTAGGTGATCCACCAGAATTAAAAGAGCATTTACTAACAAAAAATAGATCTAAGTGTTTAGAAATGAAACAAATAGCCGAGGAAAGTTCCTTTGCTTATTACGAATGTGCAAGAGTTAATGCAGTTATTAGAGGTGGAAAAATTTTGAGTATCATTAATGAAATTGAGGTTATCAATTGATAATAAAATATATTTCATTCTTAACAGGAATTGTTTGGTCATATTCAATAATAAAAACACAATCAGTTTTTGATAAAAAAGCTGGATTAATCTTTAAATTATTTATATCAAAAGTTTCTTGGCTTACATTAATTGCCGCTTGTTATTTTGGTTATAAAAATTTTTCAATCGGGTCTACAGTAATTGGGATAATTTCTGGGGTATTACTGGTTCATATAGGTTTTTATTTTTTAAGGAAATTTTTAATTTCGAAGTTTAGTGAAAAAAATCTCTTACTATTTAAAACCTTTCTTGAGTATTCTTTAATTGCCTGGGTGATTTATTATATCTTTTTTTAATTAAAACTTACGCCTTAAATTAAATGATGCCTCTTCGTAATCGTCAGGTCTCATTAAATGATTTGTTAATTTAAAATCAATTAAGAAATCATTGATGTTTTTACTAATAACATAATTTGATTTTGTATTGTCTATGCTATCAAGTTGTATAGAATAATTCGTGTTTTTATTTGGTAAATAGCCAATTGCAATGTGTAAATTATCTGTATGTCCGTAATCAATGGCTTGATCTCGTTCGTATATTATAAAAATACTATAATTATCTGGAAAGACGATATCTATCCCCAATTCACCACTTATATTATGTAAAGCTCCCACATGTAATGTATCGGTTAAAGTTCCGGCATCTCCTTTATATTTATATTTAAAATCAGATGATCGATCTATATCAGCACGGTATTCAATTTTTCCATGGCGTTTCATGGTATATTTGTCATTTGATATATCTTCGACCGCTGCAAGAGATGCCCTGAGATTTTTGGTTCTGACATGTTGCCTCTCAACAATAATTCCGCCAACACCAACTTCTTCATAGTCATCAAGCAAAGTATGTCCAATATCAAATCGTCCAGAGGGGATGAATATAAAATTATCTTTTTTAATTTCATCTTTAATCCTAATTGTTCCAAATATCTGTTTTCCTCTTCGATTAGCTGTTAATTCATTACCATCTAATACCGTCAGTATATCAGAGTGAATTTTGCCAATACCAATTATTGTATCAACAAATTTTTCATTATCTTTCATTGGTGATGTACTGTAATAGGTAAGATTATAAGTATCAGCATCGACGTTGCTACCCTTGGTACCAACATCAACATTATTTCTTCCAACACTAAACGCTAAACCTCTTAAGGCTTTATCGTCTATAAATCTATCCGCTCCAACTGTTATTCTGTTGGTGTTAATTTCTTTAGTAGATGAAATACGGGTATCTCCCACTCTGCCAATAGCAACACTTCCTTCGCTCCAATAAAATACATCTCTTTTCTCATCTTTATCTTTTGCTTTCTTTTTCACAGCAGAAGTTCGGACAATCTCAGTTAAAGAGGCAAATCTTTGATTATTAAAATTAAAGTCTAAATTTAAATTAGTTAAATTTTGTTTATCTTTATTTCTTCTAATCCACTTCAATCTATTCAAAGCGGTATCGGTTGATTGATCAATTGTTCGTTTGGCAATTTCTATTTGAGCCATTGCTATTCCTGTTCTGTCACTATTCTCTGTAATTGGGGGACACTTACCTGAAATAATATTAAAAGGGCAAACTAAATGATATTCCTCAACTTCTCGAGTATCATCACCACCAACAAACATTTTTAAGCCATTAGTACTAAATGCAATTCCTGAAGGTTGAGCGTTATTAGCAGAAATTGAAACTGTACCATCTATCGTAAATGAAGCAGTTGAAAATGCTACATCAAGAGAAATTTGGGTTATATCTTTACCAGTTGCATCATTTTGATGATCAACCGTCCAAAGTCTTTTTCCATCTGGACTAAATCTCAGTCCTTTAGGGTTTGCAGTTTGAGCTTGTAATTCTATACCTGCAGTTAAAACTAATGAGATGGTGGTTAAATCAAAAGGAGTTGAAAGCTGATATTCTAATAATCTTGTCTGATCTGGGGTTCCCCCAAACTCATGAAAGATTGTAAATAATTTTGTTCCATCATTACTAATTTCAATACCTCGGAGTACATTTTTTCTTATTGCAGCCTCTCTATCTCCAGCATTACTTCCATTTTGTAAAGCAAGTGTATCAAGATTTGAGGTCTGGTTCACAAAAGAACATGTTGAAACATCATAAGGTGAAGTTAAATCAAATCTGTATACTCTATCGCCATCTGCTCTACCATTTAGAGCACCATTACCCACAAATATTTTCATTCCATCATCGGTAAAGTCTAAACCAAAAGCGGTATTTGTATTTAGATCATCATCTCCACCGTTAGTTAAAATACATCGTTCACTATCACCGGTATAACTTTTTGTAGAGATATCAAAAGGTTTACTTAAATTGTATTCATATATAGCTGCAAAGTCATCTTTATTGTTTTGTGATAACAAAAACATTTTAGTTCCATCAGGATTAAAACGAATATCACCTACAGCAAAATTTTCATCATCAAGATCCGTCTCTTGAACATAACTAAACATAGCTGCAAATGAATGTGAGATTGGCAGTGACAAGAAAAGGATAATCAGAATTCTTTTGAGTATAGACATTATAATATAGTAGCGTTAAATTTTAGTTGGTGAAATATAACTAAAATTGTTGATAATTAAAAACTTTAATTTTTTACTAGAATTTACGTCTTAAATTAAAAGATGCTTCCTCGTATTCCTCTGGTCTCATTAAATGGCTTGTTAATTTAAAGTCTATAAGGAAATCATTGATATTTTTACTAATGACATAATTTGTTTTGGTATCATCAGTGCCATCCAAAAAGATAGAATAATTTGTCTTCTTGTTAGGTAAATAGCCAATAGCAATATGTAAGTTATCTGTATGACCAACGCCTAGGGCTTGGTTACGTTCATATATTAGAAAAATACTAAAATTTTCTGGTAAAATTATATCAACTCCTATCTCACCATTGATGTTGTGTAGTGCTCCAGAATATAGTTTATCATTAAATTTTGTGCCGCCATCGCTAACATAATTGTATTTAAAATCAGATGAACGCTCGATATCTGCAACATACTCTATTTTACCATGTCTTTTAAAAGTGTATTGATTATTAGATAAATTTTCAACTGCCGCTAATCCTGCTCTAATTTTTCTTGTTCTAATGTGTTGTTTATCAACAGCAATTGCTCCTTGACCAGTCTCTTCATAACTTCCTAACATAGTATGACCAATGTCAAATCTTCCAGATGGGATAAAAGTAAAATTATTTTTTTCAATTTCATCTTTAATTCTAATGGTTCCATACAATTGATAACCCGATCTATCTGCTGTTAGTTTTTTGCCATCCAAAACAGTCAATAAGTCTGAATTTAATTTACCAAAACCAAAAATTTTATCTAAAAATTTGGTATCATCTTTTATAGGAGTGGTATCGTAATAAGTAATATTATAGGTATCAGTATCTAGGTTGCTACCCTTGGTACCAACATCAACATTATTTCTTCCAACACTAAATGCCAAACCTCTTAATGCTTTATTGCTAATAAATTTATCAGCTCCTAACGTAATTCTATTTGAATCGATTTTTTTAGTTGAAGAAATACTAGTATCGCCAACTCTGCCTATTGCGATACTACCCTCACTCCAATAAAACACATCGTGATCTTTTTTATTCCTTGCAGTCTTCTTATTGTTAGCTGATGTTTTAATAACTTCGGTTAAAGAGGCTAATCTTTGATTGTTAAAATTAAAGTCAATATTTAAATTAGTTAAATTTTGTTTATCTTTATTTCTTCTAATCCACTTTAAACGGTTTAATGCAGAGTTTGTCGAATGATCAATATTTCTTTTTGCAATTTCTATCTGAGCTATAGCCATTCCAGTTCTATCTTTATTTTCAGTAATAGAAGGACATTTACCTGCTATAATATTGAAAGGACAAACTAAATCATATTCTAAAACTTGATCTAATCCAGCATTAGGATTACCACTTCTATCTTTAGTAAGATACATTTTTAGTCCACTTGAATTAAACGCGATACCTCTTGGCTGCGAGTTATTGTATGATGCGTTGCTTAAATCATAATTTCCGTCAATCACAAATGACGATGTATCATATGCATTAGTTAAAGAAATTTGAGTAACTCTCTTTGTGCCTCCAGGAGCATGACTAGTGACAAATAGTCTTTTTCCATTAGCACTAAATCTCATTGAGGCTGGGCCGTGTGCACCAGTAGATGTATCTTCACTTAATATAATTCCCGCATTCAGAACCAATGACATTGATGATGATGATAAGTCAAATGGAGTTGAAAGATTAAATTCATAAATTCTTCCTCCTACATCATCACTTGCGGTATTATCCATAAAAAGTAAAAATAATTTACTTCCATCTTCATTTATCTCTATACCTTCTAATCGATTTTTACTTAAATTACTCGTTCTTCCCGCATTACTTCCAAGTAAAAAGGCGTCACTATCTATGTCCGTAGTTGTGGAACTTCTTTGACAAGATGATATATCGTAAGGCGAAGTTAAACTAAGTACATATGCATGGTCATCGTCTGCATTAGCTTTTGCATTTCTAGTAACCGCTAACATTTTCATTCCGTCATTAGATATTTCTAGGTCGTATAATCTGTGATTAGTTAATTGTCCAACATCTCGATCAAATGTACATCTTTGACCGTCACCTGCATAAGTCGATGTTGAGATATCATAAGGAATAGACAAATTGTATGTATTAATAATTAAAGGATCTATTTCTCCAGTACCGTCAAAATTTTGTGAAAAACTGACAAACATTTTTGTTCCATCAGGATTAAATTCAATACCAGCTGCTATTCCCCAATCTGCATCATCTGAACCAGTTCCTCCTTTATCGGTCTCACCTACTTCGTTTACAGTTACCCTTTGGTTGAAAGTCACCATCTCTGCAAATGAGCTAGAGATTTGAAATAAAAGGAAAAAAACAACAAGAATTTTTTTTAACAAACTCATCAGATTCTATCATTTTTATGTAAAATTAGTCCATCTATACACTTAAATTGATAGAAAATTTAGCATGTTTTTTTGATAAATTAGTCCTAATTTATTCATATTTTACAATGATAACAAATTTGAAAACAAATATTTTAGTTTTATTTTTTACAATAATTATTCTCTTCTTAATCTATCCAAAAATTCTCTATGAATATTTTGTTTTTCAAATGCCTTTCAGCGATCAGGCACCACAATCTTATTTTGCTGATTGGACCGTTATTATTTCTGCCATAAAATGTAAATTACTTGGTAATGATGTTTTTTTAAATAATTCTTGCGATTATTGGGGCAGAGCCCATGTTTATGGCAGTATCTTTTTACTTTTACCATTTCATGAAAACTTAAACAATTTTTATAATCTGTACCTGCCAATTTTTTTTAATTTAATATTTCTATTTATCATCATTTCTCACATTAATTTTAAAAAATTTGGACAGATATTTTTTTATGTTTTATTTGTTTTTAGTCCAGCAACGTTGCTTGCAATGGAAAGATTTAATAACGATATATTGATCTTTTTAGTATTAATATATGTATGCTATTTAAAGTCGAATACTATTAAATTTATTTTAATATCATTAATTTCAATAGCAAAGTTTTACCCTTTGATAACTTCAGTTGCTTTTTTCTTTAGGGGGATTAATAAAAAAAATCTATTATTTTTTGCAATTTTTGTCTCAATGATCTTATTCATTTTTTTTATAGATAGAAACAATTTAGAGAAAGTTTTTTTAAACGCTAGTCAGTATACTCCGAGCTATAAACTAGCTTTTGGCATCCAACATTTTGCTAACTTTCCAAGTCTTAATATAAAATTTTCTTTTATCCATTTACTGATGTTTAGTTTATTTTTAATGACAGTGTTATTTTTGTTATCTTTTTTGATATTAAGCACTGACAACTTTTTAAGTAGATTTAGTTTTGAAAACTACAATGAAAGAATGTTTTTTATTGGAGCAATTGTATGCATTTCCACATATCTTTTACAAAATAACTTTATCTACAGAGAGATATTTATTTTCTTAACCATTCCATTTTTGTTTAAGACAATTAACCAAAGTTTTTTTGCTAAACTTCTACTCTTAATACTAATTTTGAAATTTTTATTATATCCTGCTACTTTTTATTATAGTATGGTTCGTAATCTCGAAACTTTAAATATAATTAAGTCAATCATAGACAATTTTATAATGTCAATGATGTTAGCTATTTTAGTGGGAATTTTATTGAGGACATTTAAAGGGAATCAAATATTTAGATAATGAAAAAAAATAAATTTATAGCAATTTTATCTAAGAAAAATTCTGCTAAAATATTTCTATCAATTTTATTTCTATATTTTTTTAGCATTAATATTTATCAAATGCATGACCAACATTGGACTGCAATGTTGGATCAAGATATAAAGATTATTTATAATTCTCTATTAATTTCATCCGGTTTTGAACAAGAATATAGGGATCATCCTGCCTATACCACATTTATGATACTTGGGAGTATCTTTAAAATTTGTTCTATTTTTTTTGATAACTTTACAATCAATGAAACACTTGGATCTACTAGTATAGACAAAGAATTTCAAAATCTTTTCTACATTGCAAGGATTATAAACAGCTTGTATGTTTTTTTAATTGTTTTTTTAATTTATAAAATTTTAATAGAATTAAAAATTTCTCAATCGCTAAGTATTTTAGCCACATCATTAGCATTATTTTTTCTTCCATTCTATGAGTTATTATTTCTGCTTCGATCTGAAATCGTCTCTGTTTCAATGTTCTTAGTTTCTTTTTACTTTTTGATAAAATTTTTAAATAATTATAAGATATTTTATATTGTCCTTACTGGCCTCTTCTTTTGTCTTGCAATGCTTGCAAAAATACAAGTAATCTTTCTTTATTTATCATTAATGGTTGCAATACCTTTTTTAATTAAACACTTAAATTCCTCTGTAAAATTTAATAAGTTAATAAAGACTAATAATCTCTTGGGTTTAAGTAAGATTATATTATTTTCGTCTTTTTTTCTCTATATTTTAACTCAAATTACTTTGTCAAAATTTTTTTTAAATGAATTAAATGATCCAGCTTTTTCTTTATTACACAATGAAGATTTATTTTTATTATTAATTTTTATTGTATTCTATTTTATCTTTATAAAATTATTATCTAAATATTATTTAATTAACTCTAATCAAATTATTGTTTCTCTCGGAATGATATTTTCTGGTTTTGTTTTGGGGTTGTTATTTGTATTTTTGTTAGATGTTATTAACATTGTTCCATTTCATGAATTAAACTTATTAAGATTAACCAATCCTATAAAATTAATGACCAACCAAACATTTGAAATGCGTCATGAGGTAAGTATTTTAATTACCATAAAAGCACTATTTCAATCTATCTTAGGATATTATGATTTAAGTGGACAATTTAATGAAAATTACAACCCAAAAATTTTAAATGTAGATTTAAAAATTTTTTTTAGAGGTTTACATTTTGTTTTACTGATCTTATTAATTTTATTCTATTCCTATAAGATTAAAGAAAAAAATTCTAAATATCTATCTATTGTGCTTTTATTCGGTTTATTAATTTATAATCTTATTTTTATATTAAGAGAAACTTTTGGATATAATATTTTTCTTTTTCCTTTTTACATCATAATTATTTCAATCTTATTAAACAAATTGAATAAAAAATATTTTTTCTACATTTTACCTATTACCCTCTTGATTTTCATGATGGAAAATTTTCATTTATCAGGTACATTTAAGAATATGTTTAGCCGAGAACCAAGCGTTTATGATCTATGCGAGGTAGAAAAATGGAAAAATTCAGAAAATTACTTAAAAAATTATAATAGTCAGTCATATATCACACTTGTGGAGGATTCTGAGATTTGGATTAGGGTTTATACAAAAAGGTTTTATTTAAAAGCAAATGATTATTGTGTTCAATTAAGAGATGAAGAGGGCAATCGTCAAACTAATTTTAAAATCAATTAATGACCTATTTTGGTTATTTTAATCGAAGTAAATTATTGTTTTTTATTATAATTATGCATAAATAATAGAATGTTTGAAAAATTAGAAGAATTAGCAAAAAATAATAAAAAAATTTCAGATTTTCACATTAGAAGTGGATGGCCACTTGCCTTTCGCCAAACTGGAGAAATTCATAAAGTTCCAGATGTGGTTGTCAAACCCCAAGATTTACAAGACTTGATATCTACTAATTGTAATGAGGTAGAAATGAAAAGATTTAATGACACCCATGAATTAGACTCGTCAGTTACATTAAGTGGTTTAAGATTTAGAGCAAATTTTTACAAAACAATCAATGGTCCTGCTGCAGTGTTAAGAAGGGTAGAAAGTGTTATACCTGAAATGGGACAGTTTGATTTACCGCAATCATTATATGATATAGTCGATATGCACAAAGGTCTTGTTCTTGTTACTGGTCCAACAGGATCAGGAAAGTCAACTACGCTTGCAGCAATTATTAATGAAATTAATAAAACTAGAACATCAAACATCATAACTGTTGAGGATCCTGTTGAATTTATTCATAAGGATTTAAAAAGTATAGTTTCACATAGAGAAGTTGGTAAACAAACAGAAACTTTCGCAAGTGCATTAAAGGCAGCGCTTCGAGAAGATCCAGATGTAATTCTTGTTGGTGAGATGAGAGATTTGGAAACAGTTTCACTTGCACTAACAGCTGCAGAAACTGGTCACCTTGTATTTGGAACACTACATACTAGTGGTGCACCTAATACAATTAATAGAATTATCGATGTGTTCCCTCCAGAGCAACAAGCACAAATTAGAGCGCAAATTTCAACCTCATTAAAGATGGTAGTTACTCAAAGACTTTTAAAAACTAAAGACGGTCAGGGTCGTTGTGGTGCTTTTGAAGTGATGAAGTGTACAGCCCCAATTCAAAACTTAATTAGAGAAGCAAAAATTCATCAGATACCCAGCATCATGCAAACTGCCGTTAAAGACGGAATGGTCACAATGGCAAAATCTTTAGAGGATTTAGTCAAGGCAGGAAAAATTGATGCTGGTGCAGGAAAAGAACATTAAAGGTTTCAATCTTTTAGAATTAATTGTTGTTATTGTTATCGTTGGGATAATTTCAGCAACTGCCTATCCTAATTTTTCCAAATGGAAAAAAGAAAGAGAAGTTAGACAGGGCGCAGCGAAAATACAATCATTAATAAAAAATATTAATGCTCAAATTGAGAGAGGAACGTTTGCCTTTGTCCAGGTTCTTATCAGGAGAACTAATAATGCGCTTACGGTACAATCAAAAGGTATGACAATGCAAAACCTTGCTACAAGAATGAATGATGGAAGTAGTGGTTGGAACGTAAATAGCGATGAACGATGTCCTGTTAGCCCGACCTCTCCTTATTGGGATACAGACGCTACTGATCCTGGTGATATAGGAAATTATGTTTATGAAATAAGCTTAGAAGATGTCACAACTGATATAAATGAGGGTACAATCTGTTTCTCGAAGGGTGGAAAGTTTTATCATACAGATGGAGATTTAAATCTAGGCTTTCAAAGAAATTTTATATATGTTTGTAGGAGAGACTTTTCTGGTGATAGGTGCGCCTTAGACGTGGAGACCGGCACGGGTAATAATTGGCTAGTACCCGAGGGTGGCGAGGAAAACGACGATTTTTATAAAACGGTTAATTGGACCAGATTTGGAAACGTAACAATTAGTAAAATGAATAATGAATATGATGATGAAGGGGTATTTTCAGGAGGAACTTGGGTAGATCTTCCATATACAGATGAAGATTAAGATGATTGATATGAAAAAAGATATAAAAAAAATTTTAGGATTATCAATACTTGAGGCATTGGTTTCAACTGCAATAATTGGTATCGGATTTGTTGCTATTTTACAAATGACGAACTATTCAGTTCAATCTATTTACTCATCTGGAGAAAGAACAAAGGCAAATTACTTAACTAATTTAATTGCTGAGGATTTAATGGGCTATGAAAATAGAGCAGGTGGGTCAATAAATTTTTCAGATTTTCTAGCTTCTGACGAAGGGAAAGCCGAAATCAACTCAGCGGTTGGTTTTTGTAATAATGCAAGTGCTGGAACAAATTCAACGAATACCGGCAATGTTTACGGAAATTCTACAACGGACGGTCACTTAATGAAAACCAGAAAATGGGAAGCATTACTTAACAGCAAAAGTTATTTGAATTGTAAAGGAACCAACGAAAAAAAAAATATAGAAGTTTTTAAGATCTCAAGCACGTATTCCAATATGAAAATAGAAGATCCAGAAAATCCAGGAACGTTTTTAGATGAAGGAATGCCAAATGATAATACTCGTTTGGTTAACGGTGTGGAAGAGCCTTATGTGAAAGATGATTTAATGTACATTGGGAGAGTTCAAATGAATTTGAACGATGGTAAAAAAAGAAAATTTTTATATTTTCAAACCGATTACTTCTTAAAAAATTAATGAATAAAAAATTTTCAAAATCTATAATTGGCTTGTCCTTAATTGAAATATTAATTGGAATAATAATCACTTCTATCATGATGGCTGCAATGTACACTTCGTATGATGTAGTTAATAAATCTTACAATCAGGTAAGTGAAAAAGCTAAAATTAGCAGAGCGAGCAGAGATTTAGTTTCAATGTTGATGAGGGACGTACGTATGGCTGGATTTAAATATTACGCTGGAACTCATGAAATTGCTCAATATGCCGCTAAGACAGCTGAAGCCCCAATGAGTTGTTCACCTGGAATGGTGTTACCGAAACTAAGTTATCTAGGTTTTGATGATGGCTTTGATGATGGTGCTGCTGCAACGTATATAGATGATACAAGTCATAATCCATTAGTGATAAGAAGAAATACATTAGGACCAAATAGATCTACTGAAACGAGAGGTTCATCTGCAGTTACAGGCGAACAAGATCTTTGTTGTGACCAAATTCAAATTGTTTATGAGGACTTTAATTTGGCTAGCGATCAAGATCTTTTACAGCCATATAAAAAATACAGAATTACGTATTTTGCAAAAAAAACAGGCACTGATGATGTGGTTACCCCAAGTGGTATAAAAAAAATAAATAGATATGGTGCCTTTAAACTTATTCAGGGCTGGGAACAAAGAATAGAAACATCCTGCGTATTTCCCCCAGCAGAAAACGGCAGTTGGGTCACTACGTGCGATGAGTGCACTGAAGAGCCAGCACTGATAAGAGATCACATAGAGGACATGGAGTTTATACCATTTGATGAGAATGGTCGGATAATAAAAAGTTCTGGAGATTCTTTTTTTTATCCAGCACCAGAACATGCATCAATAAATGATAGGATGTATGATATTAGAGGAGTTGATATAAAAATTATATTTAGATCGAAAGATAATTTTTTTAAAGAAGCTGCCAATAGACAATTATCAGGATTAACCAATCGAAATAAAAACACTGTTGATAGATTTCTCAGAGATACAGTTGTTGTTTCAGTTCACACTAGAAATATCGGAGGGCAGGGTCTTCAATGATTAAGAATAAACAAAAAGGTTTTGCTTTAGTGTTATCCTTGGTGCTTTTACTTGTGATGTCTCTAATGGGTGGTGGCTTAGTTGTAATAGCATCCTCAGATCATGAAGGTAATAATAGTAGCGACCACTATCAACAAGCATTTTATGTTGCTGAAACTGCCTTAATGCAGGCAGAAAAAAGTTTAATTGATAAAATGATGGGCCCAGTTGACTCATCAGGAGTAAGACAAAGAGCTCAAAGGTATATTCCAAGAAATGGAGATATAAATAATGATGGAGTGGCAGATGATGATGCACCAGAACAGACTCCTTGTTATAGAAGTTTTAGGAATTTGTCTAGGGAAGCATCTTTTCAAGTGGTAGAACAGCTTCAAGATCAAAGCTTTTATGACTTAATTGCGCCAATTTTTTCAGAGGAAAAAAAAGGTGCTTTAACTTCTATTGACGTTGCAGACAAAAGAGAAGATGCATTTGAAAAAGAGGAAGAATTCATCCAAAAATTTAGATATGAATTTTTTTCTGTTAACTCTGGCACCTCTGTCTTTAAAGGATCAGGAATGAGCCTAAAGAAAACCTCTACGACTTCCCAGAAAAAAGGAACCGCATATAAAATTTATGGCTGTGGCATGATGGGAAATGCAAATAATCCCCAGATATTAGTTCCACTTGAAAAGATCATAATTTTAGCCCATTAGTTTTATTAAATAATACTTAAAATGATCATCTTCACCTGTTGAAATAATAATCTATTCTATTTATAATTTTATTGTGAAAAGAATCTTTATAAAAATTTTATTATTCCTATTTTTTTCAAGCCCTGTATTTGCTTGTGATTTGCTTCAGGTACCAATTGGAACTTCAATAAATACCGCTCAAACTAAGTTTGAATTTCTAGATGCGCACAATGCCGATCTTTATGAAAAAGAAGCCTCTGTAAAATATTTGGCAGCAGCTATCGATTATTGTGAGGGATCTAAACTTGAAAATGCTGATCTTGAAGTTATCATTTATGACAACAAAGTTGCTGGAATAATATTAACCTCAGTAGATGAAGAATTTAATAATGAAATTTATGAATTTACAAAATTTAATATTAAAGATCCAGGTGAAGATGCTAAGGGGGAAAGTTGGAAAGGTTTTAAAGATTTAAGTATTGGTAATTTATTAGTATACTATACTAAAATGGAACTAAGGGGTGAAATAGTGGAAGTTCTAAAAATTACAAATGTAAAAATGCTAAATAACACAATTGGAGAGCAGGTTATAGATTTCATTCAATAGATTATGTTAAAGACACTAAAAATATTTATATTTTTCATTACATTAATTTTAACTAATAATGCTAATGCAAAACCTGTTCCACCTGGTGCTGGAGAAGGTGATGTGCCTGCAAATATTTTATTTTTGGTTGATAGTTCTGCCAGTATGGGTAGGTGGATTGGAACAGACGGACTTGGGCAATCAACAGGAGTTGCACTTGACTCACAAGATAGAATTTTGATTGGACAAAATGCAAGAAGAGCAATTGGCGGTTTATTGAGATATAATACCGATGGTACCAGAGATAGAACTTTTAATATTAGACGTATTCCAAATGCAGGATGTGGCACTGAAGTGGATGGCACTAGAGGCATAGCAAGGCAAAATTTAAGGAAAGTTTCTACAGTAAAATTTATACAAAATTTAAATGGTGCAAACACAATTTTTGTAAATAGCAGGATAAATAGAACAAGGAATTATATTTTTGGCTTTACTGAGAATGGCCGTACTTGCAGATATGCTATAGCTGGACCAGCAGGATCAAGGGTGAATGATTTTGATATTAAGGTTATAGGTGGCACTCCTTACCTGTTTTTTTCTGGAAGTGGATTTAGAAATAGAAGCGGTTATTTTAAATCATGTAATTTGAATACCTTGCAATGTGAATTACAAACATTTGGTAGACAAGATATCACGAGGTTTGGAAGTAGAATAAGTGTTAATAATGAAGGAACTATATTTTATATTTCTGACAGTAGAAATGGTCATTTAGTTGGGCTCACTATGACACAGGTAGGTAACGCTTATAATATTGGAGCTGAAGTTAGAAGATGTGAGGATGAAAATAGTCCATCACCACGGACACAGAGAATGCATGCTACGGGAGTTGAAGTTTCACTTGATGATAGTAACACAATTTATATTTCAAGCGGCATACAACACGCCATACAAAAATTAACTTTAACAGACACAACTTGCACAGTCGTTACAGGTATAGGAAGAGGTTTTAGAGATATTTCTAAAAATATTGGCACAGGTACTCCTGCTACTTTAGATGCCGATGATGTTAAATTTGATCGACCTTGGGGACTTAATTTTGTTAGAAGTATTGCAAATCCAGGTAACACAAGAATTTTAACAGCAACAGGGCGTGGTTATGTGGATGTATTTGATGAAGACCTTTTTACAGATGCAGATAGAGATAGGGCTTGGCTTCAAAATATGGGAGGTCCAAGAGTAAGAAGATGGGATGGTGTAAAGCAAGCAATACAAGCAATTGTAAGTGACACTACTCTTACAACGGGAGCTCATTTTGGTTTTGGTCACTGGAATGCAGGAGAAAACCAAGGAAGAAATGGAAGAAGAGGAGGTGCTTATTGCCATCGTAACAATGATTGTAATTATTACGGAGGTTGGGGAGATGGTACAGTAGCTAATCAGCATCCAAATGGAACAAGCACAACATGTCATGTAGATGGATGTTTGAATGTTGCAGTCAGTCCAGCCGGTGCAAATCGGATAATGGACGTTTTTAGACCATTGGGAATGGCATGGGGTACAGACGCTAATGCATTCGCACAACTAGCGCATAATTATTTTTTTGATGAAGATGCTGGAGGGCAATTAGTAAATAGCGAAGCTGAGTGTCAGTTAAATTATGTCATTGTGATTGGTGATGGAGCTATGAGGAATACTGGTGTTTTAGGTCAGGCAGGTAGTGCAGCAGGGTTGATGGAAACATTAAGAATAAGAGGAGTTAAATCACTTTATGTTGCCTATGGTGGTGGAATTACAGGTGATAATCTTCAAAGGTTTCATGAACTTTCAAGAATAGGAACTAGTAATGCAGCTGATGCAGCAGCTTGCGCTGCAGATGATGACTGCGAAAGGGCCATCGTAGCACTTACCCCAGAGGATTTAAAAACAACTTTAACTGCAAAAATACGGCAAATTATTGCTGATAGGTTAGCATTTACTGCTCCATCTATTACGGCAACAATTGAAGAGGGTGGGTCTTTATATCAAGCACAATTTTCTTATGAACAGTTTGGAGAGTGGAAAGGAACAATTTTAAGAAAATCTATCGACTCTAAAGGAGAGGTTACACATACGCTTACTGAAGCTGATAATTGGAGTGCGGCCGTTGAACTTAAAACACTGTCTAAAAAGGGAGCTGAAGCAGATGGGAGAAACCTTTGGTCGGCCATTCCGAGTACTAATTATGGAGAAGGTACACCTGATAACTTTAATACAGATAACGCAGATCAAATAAAAGTTTTATTTGATTACTTAGGTTATACAATTCCAGATTATCACAAAGCAGATGGAACCTCCGACTGTACAACACAAGGTGCAGATGCCTTTTTGGGCGATGAAACTAATGGAATAATTTTATTTATGAAAGGTAATGATTATTTTAATTATTCAGGTGATTGCGGAGCAATTGAAGAGGTAAGAGAGCATGTTATGGGTGATATTTATCATTCACAATTAATAGAAGTAGGACCTCCAGAGATGACTACCAATTTTTCAGGAACTAACGAGGAGGCTTACTGGAGAGCTAAAAACGGGTATCAAAGTTTCATGGCAGCTAATGCAAACAGAGACAATGTTATATATGCTGGTTCTAATAGCGGAATACTTCATGCTATCACAGCAAAGGACGGTAAGGAAATTTGGGGTTTCATACCTCCATTTATTGCAATGCAATTGCCACAAATTGTAAATGCAGATTATGATGGTAAAGTTGGAGAAAATAACACCGGTGGAACTAATCCTATCTTTGGTGTAGATGGATCTCCAGTAGTCCATGATATATTTACTTATGGTTTTACAGTAGGAGCCAATGGTAAACCTGAAGCAGATGAGTCTAAAAGTTGGCAAACTGTATTGTTCGTCCCGTATGGAAGAGGTGGTCCTGGATTTTCTGTGCTTCAAGTCACTGATCCTTATCAACCAGTTCATATGTTTTCAATTTATAATGATAGAATAAAATCAAGAGTTTTAGTTTCTGACCATCTTGGAGATATAAGACAATATGATTATAATTCTACATCATCATCATTACTTGAGTCAGCAGAGGGAGATATGGCTCAAGCCAACTATAATGATGCTAGAGAATCAGATGGTGATGATAATTTTTTTGAACAAAATAGAATTGCTCCATGTCAAAGCACGACTGATTTTAGAGAAAATGGAACTAATTCTTGTTACAGAGGTTCTAGTTTTCACTTCCCTGAAATTGATCTTGGTATTGATGTTGGAGGAACTATTCCTGACGGTTTACTGAGTGCATTTGAAGGAAGCACTCCTATTCCTATAACTTCTGAAATAGTTGATGATGGTGCAGGAGGGGGTTTATTAAAAATAACTTTTGGTAGTGCAAAAACTTTCAACGTCAGTCCTTCAGAGATAGAACCTTCAATATCAAATCAAATTACTATAACTGCCTGTCTAGGTGCTTCAGGTACAGATCCGATTGGTTACGATTATTCTAAGCTTGGAGAGACATGGTCAACTCCGAAAATAGCTAGAATACCTTCAAGCACAGGTAGTACTCTTGATAAAGATAAATATGTAGCAATACTTGGTGCTGGTATGAGTAAGGGCGATAAGTGTGGAGGGTCTGCACTTTTCTTAGTTGATCTTGAGTCACATGGTGACGGCTTACCAGGATTGTTACACGGAGCAGAGGCTAATGCAGGACCAATTCATATTGTAGATACATCACCTCGAGGTTTATATTTTGGTACAAACAAAGAAGAAACTCCAAATGGAAGTGATATTACAAATGCTGTTCCAGCGAGCCCTGTGGTTATTACTCCAGACACTGCACCAAATATACCGTGGAGAGGTGCACTTGTTTACATAAATGATCTAGAGGGTAAAATTACAAAGATTAATTTATCTAGCAACACTCAAGGGTTCGAAGATGGTAAATTAATACCAGACCAGACAGAACTTTATGATCAAACAACACTGTTTAGATTGGACGCTACTGAAGCAAATGCTAGATATTCGTATTTTTCAATGGATGCAGGTTTAGGTGTGAGCGATGGAGGTTTTTGGTTGTTTGGTTCAACGGGTAACTTTATAGATCTTGGTAATCGTTCTGTTGACATCGATAATATTTTATATGGTATACAAGATAAACATTATCCATATTGGAAACATCTCAATAATGTAACTATTCCAAAACCTGTTTCAACATCATCGACTGTAACTACCGGTACTGCAGGCACTGGTGGAGAGAATATACAAATAAATCCTGAATTTATAAAAAAAGCACATGCAGGTGCTAATGATGCAAACAGTATTGATAATAGAGGCGCTACAGACAGTTGTTTGAATGTTACTGGAAATACTGGCGATGTAAATTGTCCTATACCTGAAGCTAAGCAAGCCTGGGTTATACATCTAGAAAAAGATAGTGGTGGAAATTTTTACCCTATAAGAACATTTAGAAAAGCATCAGCATCTCCTACTTTGTTTAAAGGTAAGGTCTATTATCCGGTTTATCAACCACCTATCCAAGATATCTGTAACCAAGGACATGCATTTATATGTGCTGCTGATGATGAATGTGGAACTAATAATGCTACTGAATTACAGTTAGAAACACCAGGAGAGGTGCAAAATCCAAATGCAAATGCCTGCGCATATGTAAGAGAGGGTATATTGTCAGAACTTGTTGTTTTCAGTGATAAATTATTTGCCAATGTTGCAGGGCCGGCTGATGATGAGGATACACTATTTTCAATACTTTCTATACCTGGAGATATAATAACTAATAAAGGTGGATGGAGAGATAGTAGTTTTTAAAATAGTCTAATATAAAAATATATTATCCAAACAAACATTGTCAGCATCGTAAAAAAAATAATTGCTAAACCTACTAATGTATCTTGATTAACTTTTTTTCTCCATTTTTTTGGAAAGAATTTAAGTGAATAAGCGTAAGCTAAGATAAAGATATTTAAAGCAGAAATGATAATATTTATAAATAAAAAGGTATTCACTTGACTAGTTTTTTAAGTTTATTTTTAAGCTTGTCTTTTATTTTATTTTCAATTTGTTTAGGGTCAAAATTTTCAAGTTTGTTTAAAAAATCTTCACTTAAAGCTTTTTCTTTTACTAATTCAACTGTATCATTAAATATATCCCTTAACACATCCTTATAATTCTTACTTTCACTAGTATTTCCAATGTTATTAAAATTTAAATCATTTAATTTCAAAGTTTTTGAAATATCTAAATTCGGGGATATCACAGATAGAGATATATTTTTTGCATCAAGGTTCGTTATATTAAAATATTTATCAGATTGAGAACTATAATTTTTATTTTTAAGATCTTTTTCTAACAATCTAACATTATCGGAAACTATTTGATTGGTAAAATTGAAATAGTAATTCAATTTTATATTTTCAATTAAAACATTGTTGATAATTATATTATTAGAGTACAATGATAATGTATCTAAATTTAATTTGACTGTATCAATTCGAGCTAACTCTCCTTCAAATTTTTTATTTAATAAACGAATTCCATAGATATCTGCTTCACCACTTAAGTATTTAATATTAAGTTTATCGATTGATACTTCTCTATTTAAAGCGTTCGAAATATTTTTTTCTAATTTATTTTTAATTAATCTATCTCCTATAAATTCAATTGATAAATAAAATGAAATAGAAAAGATTATTATTATGTATAAAAATTTCTTCATTAATTTAAAAACTTTATGATTTGTTCAATCAAAAAAAAATATAATACACATCCAAGTACAAGATAAGGGCCAAAAGGAATCTTTGAAGACATTGTTTTTGATTTTTTTATTAAATCCGGAATAGCAAACATCAATGCTATAAATGAAGAAAAAAATAAAATAAAAGGAATAGATATCCATCCAAACCAAAAACCAATCGCAGATAATAATTTAGCATCACCTAATCCCATACCTTCTTTATTTTTTAATTTTTTATATCCAAAAATTATTATCCAAATAATAAAATATCCAATCACCCCACCGATTAAAGAATTTACATAGTTTGGAAATAAATATTGATTCAAATTTGGATCAAAAGATTTTATAAATCCTATTCCCATTAGTGGAAAAGTTAATTCGTTTGGGATTATGAAGTGTTTTAAATCTATAAAAAATATAATTACAAAAAAAATGATTAATATAAAAAGCAGTAAAGTGGTAACAGTAATTCCATAAAAATAATAAGAGATGAGAAATCCTAAACCAACTATTAGTTCTACTAAAAAATATTGATAAGGTATTTTAAAATCACAATTTCTACATTTACCTTTTAAAATTATAAATGAGATGAAGGGAATGTTGTCAAACCAACTAATCTTTGATTGACAACTTCTGCATGCTGATCTAGCAGAAACTATGTTACCTCCTTCAGGTAATCTATAGATACATACGTTACTAAAACTGCCCCACAAACTTCCTAGGATAAATACAGCAATATAAGTTATTAACACTGATTATAATCTAATTCTTGAGGCGATTTCTATTACACCATCTATACAATACTGAACAAATATCATAGCATCCTGAATATGAAGGTAAAAATTAGGCGAATAGATTAAAACTTCCATGCTTTGTAAAATTACCAAAAAAGAGATAAATTGCCAATATAATATTATGTTTTTCGGATCTAAAAAACCTGTAATAAATAAAGAGGAAGACACCTCTACCAAAGACTTAGCTCTTATTACTCAAATGAATAATGAACTTGCGGGTTCTTTAGATTTGAAGGAAACATTACAAAATTCCTTAGAGGCAATTATTAAAAGAATAAATGCTCAAGCTGCAAATGTTTTTTTAATTGAAGATAAAAAACAAGTTTTTCAATGCATTGCATCAAAGTATCAAGCTTACTTAGAAGATTTTGAAATACCAATTACTCAAGGAGTAATGGGAAAGGCAGCGCTCAGCAAAAAATGTATTAGAGTTGGAGATGTAAGAAAAGATGTAAGAGAAATTGCAGAATTTTATTTTGATTTAGATAATAAAACAAATTTCACAACTTATTCTGTTTTATGTTCACCTTTATTAGTTTCGGGTGAATGTATCGGTGTGATACATTGTTTAAATAAAAAAACAAATTCAAAATTATTTGAAGAGAACGATAGAAAACTTCTTGAAACTTTATCGGGTCCAGCAGCACTTGCAATTAAAAATGCAAAGACAGCAAAAGAATTAATAGATAAAAATAGAATGCAAAAAGAAATTGAAATTGTAGGTGACATTCAAAAAACTTTGTTATCTCAAAATAAAGATGAAACATTTCCAATAGCAGGTATAAATATTCCTGCGAAAGTTGTTTCAGGTGATTTTTATAATTTTTCTGACTTAGGAGATGGAAAATTTGGTTTTGGTGTTGCAGATGTTTCCGGTAAAGGAATTAAATCATCTTTACTAATGTCTAAAGCTTCAAGTCTTTACCGATGTTTAAGTAAAACAATTTTTTCTGCTGCTGAACTTTTAAAAATTCTAAACGATGAAATATGTGAAACAGCTTCTCGAGGAATGTTTGTAACAATGGTAGTAGGAATTTATGATAGTATAAAAAAAGAATTATTATTATCGAATGCAGGTCATGAACCTCCGTTAATTTTTTCTAACAAAGAAAATTTTTCAAACTTTGAAGATGCAGGTCCGCCATTAGGTATTGCTCCAAAGTTTAAGTTCACAGAAAAATTAATTTCTTTTAAAGAAAGTTCAATGTATATTTTTACTGATGGTATTACTGAGATGAAAGATACGAGTGGTACAATGCTTGGACAAGAAGGTTTTCAAAATTTTATAAAAAAATATCAAAGTCTTCCTGGCTCACAAAGACTTTCAAAAATTATTTCTGATTTAATTAAATCGGGGAGAGTTCAACGAGACGATTTAACAATAGTTGCTGTCGATGGAAATTAATTATGATTGGAATTCCAAAAGTTATGATTTTTTTTTTTATTATATTAAGCACAATTATGTTTTGGACTACTTCGAATGTTTGTAGATATAATTTCGTAATAGAAAAAAGAACAAATCAATTAAATATTCTTGCAGCAGAAATTGATCCATCTATTCCTATGGCTAGAGTTTTTTATTTTAAAGAATTAAA
>CACPOY010000005.1 GCA_902635685.1 uncultured Pelagibacteraceae bacterium | reverse complement strand
ATGTTCACCAAAACTTTTATACTTATTAAAAGGGTCCGGAACTTGTGTCAAAGGCTTATGAAGATTTTTTTCTAAAATTTCTTTATTCGGAACATTGTCTGGAACTTTTCTAAGACCGTCCATATCATCTGAAAATGTGATTATTTCTGCTGGAACATCAGTTAAATGTTTTAATGCATTAACTATCATTGATGTTCTTGCAACCTCACCAAAAGTTCCAATATGAGGAAGTCCACTGGGTCCATAACCTGTTTGCAGAGTAATTTTTCCTTTTTTTTCAATAATAGATTTTCTTTCTCTAAGCATTTTTTTTGCTTCAACAAACGGCCAAGCACTTGTTTTGTCTAAATTCTCTTTTTTAATCATGAATAATTCAAATATAATCTAATATTAGTGGTCAAGTTTATTCTTATAGAGTTGAAATTTATTTACCATAAAATAATCTCTTTTCAAAATGTCTAATTATAAAACAGTTTTTTTTACGTTAGGAATATTACAGATAATTCTTGGAATATTTATGTTCATTCCAATAATAGCTCAATTTTTTTATCAAGAGATTGACTCATCTTTTTTTGGCGCTTCTATAGTAACAATTATTTTTGGTACATTATTTTTCTTATCAAATCTGGACCACGAAAATAAATTAAATTTACAGCAAGCCTTTTTATTAACTGCCTTATCCTGGCTAAGTGTCGCTATTTTTGGATCTTTACCTTTTTTTTTCTCGAATCTAGATTTCTCGTTTACCAACGCTTTTTTTGAGAGTATGTCTGGCATTACCACCACTGGATCAACTATAATTGCAAACTTAGAAAATATGCCAAAGAGTATTCTTTTGTGGAGAGCAATACTTCAATGGTTAGGTGGAATAGGAATAATTATAATGGCGATAACGCTTATGCCCATAATGAATGTGGGTGGTATGCAATTGTTTAAAATTTCAAGTAATGATTCCTCTGAGAAAGTGCTTCCTAAATCAAAAGAAATTGCTGTTCGATTAATCTATATTTATTCAGGTTTAACAATGATGTGTGCATTAACTTATTACGTGTTTGGGATGAGTTTTTTTGACAGCATAACCCACTCTATGACTACTTTAGCAACTGGGGGATTTTCGAATTACAATGAGTCGATTGGTTTTTTTGACAGTTTAGCCATTGAAATTTCAGCTATGTTTTTTATAATTTTAGGTAGTTTACCATTTATTTCATATATTAAATTTATTAATGGAAATAAAGATATCTTTTTTTCAGATACTCAGATAATAACTTTTTTTAAGATAATATTAATAAGTATTATAATTTTATCGATATATCTAATTTTCAATAAATCAGAAACTTATAGTATACGTTCAATATTCTTTAATGTAATTTCTATTCTTACTGGAACTGGTTATGTCAATGCACAATTTGATAACTGGGGAGGTTTTTCTTTATTAATATTCTTGTCCTTAATGTTTATTGGTGGATGTGCGGGATCAACAACTTGTGGTGTAAAAATTTTCAGATTTCAGATACTATATTTATTTATAACAAATCAGCTAAAAAAGATAATTTATCCGAAAGGAGTATTTATTATAAAATACAACCAAAGTTCAATTGATGAAAAATTTATATCTTCTATAATTTCTTTTATATTTTTTTACTTTGTAATTTTCCTTGTACTAACTGCTTTACTCTCTTTAACCGGTCTAGACTTTGTTACAGCAATTTCTGGAGCTGCAACATCAATTTCTAATGTTGGACCAGGACTTGGGTCAGAGATAGGTCCAAATGGTAATTTTTCATCTTTGCCAGATGTATCTAAATGGATCCTTTCATTGGGTATGATACTAGGAAGATTAGAATTATTTGCAATATTGGTTTTATTTTTACCATCTTTTTGGAGAAATTAATAATGATAGAATTTAAAAAACAGTCTTTTTCAGAAACTTTCTCAATTTACTTTGATCGTAGAATGTTAAAAATCTTGTTATTAGGCGCAATTTCAGGTTTCCCTTGGGTATTAATTGGAAGCAGCCTTAGCTTGTGGTTAAAGGAAGATGGACTTAGTAGATCGACAATAGGATGGGCAGGCTTAATTTTTGGAGTTTATGCATTTAACTATTTGTGGGCACCTTTAGTAGATAGAATACAAATACCTTTTTTAACAAAAAAAATCGGTCACAGAAGGGGGTGGATAATTTTTATGCAAATTATCATTTTATTTTCACTTATCTTATGGAGTATTTCTAATCCAACACTAAATTTAGCTTTTGTAATTTCTGTAGGATTAATCATTGCAGTTGCATCCGCCACACAAGACATAACTGTAGATGCTTTAAGAATTGAGCAAATTGGTGAAAATGAGGGGAAATCAATGGCAGCTGGTGCAGCAATGGCTGTGGTTGGTTGGTGGAGTGGTTATAAACTTGGAGGTGTAATCTCTTTATTTTCTGCGGAATTTTTGCAGAACAGAGGATTTGAAAATTATTGGCAATTAACATTTTTAATTTTAGGTATCTTAATTATTTTAATGAATGTTGGATTAATGTTCATAAATGAAACAGGTAGTAACGAAAGACAAGCTAAACAAAAAGAAAATGATAAATTAATATCAAATCAAATTGGAAGTGAAAATCTTTTTTCACAATTTTTGATATGGATTGGGGGAACAGTAAGTGGCCCTATAGTTAGTTTTTTTAAAAAAAATGGGTTTTCTATTGCGATCGGAATTCTTGGCTTTGTTTTTTTATTCAAAGTAGGTGAAGCTTTTCTTGGAAGAATGTCGATAATTTTTTATAAAGAAATCGGTTTCAACAAATCTGATATCGCTATTTATTCAAAAACTTTAGGATGGATAACAACGGTAGTATTCACACTATTAGGAGGATTGTTTGTTATCAGATCTGGAGTTTTGAAAGCAATGTTTGTGGCAGGTATTGTTATGGCAAGCACTAATCTTTTATTTAGTGCTCTAGCTTGGTCTGAAAAATCAGAAATCTTATTTGCTTTTGCTGTCATTTTTGATGACATGGCTGCTGCGTTTGCGACTGTTGCTTTTGTTGCTTTTATTTCTCTTTTGGTAGACAGAGCTTATACTGCAACTCAATATGCCTTATTAGCATCAATTGGCACAGCAGGAAGAACAACTCTGGCTTCATCTTCAGGAGCTCTTGTAGACTGGTTAAATGGTGACTGGGGTATATTTTTTATATTAACAGCATTAATGGTAATTCCATCTCTTATTATATTGTGGATAATGAGAAATAAACTTAAACTTAGTGAAAAATAATTTTTTTAATAAATCGATTGGTAATATAAATTCACGACCTTTTTTAAATTCAGAGGTAACATCGCAAATTCTATATGGTGAAAAATTCAAAATTTTATCCAAAAAAAAAGGCTGGGTAAAAATTAAAACTAACTACGATAATTATACTGGTTTTATTAAAAGTCATAAGTTTCTTAAAAAATTTAAACCGACAGATAAAATTTATAAACTCAAATCAAGAATATTTAAAAAAAATGGTAATAGATTTTCTCAGACAAAAAATTTTTTATATTTTGGTTCAGGAGTTTCAATTATCAGTAAAAGGATGGGATTTTTTGAATTTGAAAAAAATAAATGGATAAAAATTAATGACACAAAAAAAATTAATCATTCAGAAAAAAACATAACAAAAATTCTAAAATTGTTTTTGAATGTCAAATATTTGTGGGGTGGAAAATCATCTAAAGGTATTGATTGCTCTGCATTAATACAAATCTTCTTTTATTATAATAGAATTTTTTTTCCTAGAGACACAAAAGATCAATTAAAATATTTTAGAAAAATTTCTAATAGAAAAAATTATAAAAAAAAAATTATTTTTTGGAAGGGACATGTTGCATATTGCTTAAATAAAGAAAATCTAATACATGCCTACGGTCCAAAAAAAAAAGTTTTGATAATGAACATAAAAAAAACTATCAATAAGATATTTAAAGATACAAAATTAAAACCAATACAGGTTAAATAATGCTTACTGATATAGAATTGCAAAAGAAAACTGAAATTTTGACCAACAAACTAAAATTAGGTTTGTTTAAAGAAGTTATAGATGAAACAAAACTTTTGCTTAAAAAAAGAAAACATCAAGTGCTATTCAATTTATTAAGCCTTTCTTATCAAAGTTTAGGTCAAAATGATAAATCTATAGAAATAATGGAGATAGCCTTAAAGGCTAATTCCAAAAATCCTCATTTTTTAAATAATATTGGCCTTTCGCATTTTAGATTAAGTAATTTTAAGGAAGCAGAGAATTATTTTAAAAGAGGTTTGGCTGAGGCACCAAAATATATAAGTATTTTAAATAATTTAGGAAATCTTAAAAGTTATCTCAACTTGAATAAGTCAGCAATTGAGTATTTTAATAAAATTTTAAAAATTAATGATAAATTGCTCGAACCATATTATAATTTAGCAATTAATTATGAAGCCCTAGGTGAATTTGAAAAATCTTCAGAGTGTCTAAAAAAAATCTTAGAATTAAATCCAAAATTTACAGACGCAGATCGAATGTTATCAATCATGACAAAATATACAAGTAACCACCCACATTATTTAAATATTCTGGATAAATTACAAAATATTAAATTAAATGAAATGCAAAAATCTCACTTATATTTTGCTCTAGGAAAATATTATGAGGATATTAGTGATTATGAGAAATCTTTCAAAAATTACTTGTACGGAAACAAAATAATTAAAAAAAAAACAAATTATAAAATTCAAAAAGAAGAAAACGCCTTCATCAAAATCAAAGATTTTAATTACGAAAATTTAAATATACCAAACATAGAAAGCTCTAGAAAATTAATTTTCATTGTTGGAATGCCCAGATCAGGAACTTCATTGGTTGAACAAATTTTATCCTCTCATCAAGAGGTATTTGGAGGAGGTGAATTACCATTTTTGGAAATTGAGGTAGGGAAGTTTTTTCAAAAATTTGAAAAAAATAATCAATTAAATTTGGAGGAAATTCGTAATTTAATTACAAATTCTAAAAAAAAGTATCTAGAGAGAATTTCAAATTACGATATCTCATCTAAGACCTTTACTGACAAAGCTCCTCTTAATTTTAGATTTATTGGTTTTATTAAATATATTTTTCCTAATGCAAAAATAATAAATTGTAACAGAGATCCTATGGATATAACTTGGTCGAATTTTAAGAATTATTTTTCAAATTCTATGCCATTTACAAATGACCTAGAAGATATCGCCAAATTTTATAAATTATACGAAGACCTTATGGCTTTTTTCCGAAAAAAATTTCCTGAAATTATTTATGATATTGAATACTCAAAACTTGTTGAAAATACTGAAATCGAAATTAAAAAATTGTTAAATTTTTGTGAATTAAAGTGGGATAGCAATTGTTTGAACCATCACAGAAATGAAAGAGCAATTAAAACAGCAAGCTCAACACAAGCAAGAAAGCCAATTTATAAAACAGCTATAAAATCCTCTGACCGTTACAAAGATTATCTTAAAAATATTAAATCAATAATTGAGTCTAATTAGATCGTCCAAAATCAGGTTTATTGATATCTTGTTTTAATCTTATTATTTGAGATCTAACTTTTTTTGCTTTAGAGAGTTTATTAATAATTGATTTATTTTTTTTTAATTGAATATCCTTTTTAAAATTTTTTAGATTCTTTACAAAAATATCGATGGTTTTGGATATATTATGACTATTATCAAAAAAAATATCTCTCCACATTATTTCATTAGATGCCGCAATTCTTGAAAAATCTCTCAAACCCCCAGCGCTATATTTTATAAGGTCTAATTTTATTTTTTTTTCATAATCTTTTGCTGATTTAACTAAATTATAAGCTATCAAATGAGGTAAATGACTTGTAATTGAGAAAATTTGATCATGTTTTTTAGAGCTCATTAAAACAGTTTTTGAACCAACTTTTCTCCAAAAGGAGTTTAAAAGTTTTAGATGTTTAGTGTTTGTTTTTTTATCTTTGATTAAAACACACCATTTATCAACAAACATATTCTCTTTACCATGCTCAGGTCCACTCACTTCAGATCCTGCTATAGGATGACTTTGAATCCAGTGAATCCCATTTTTTAAAAATTTCTTAATAGTTTTTGATGATCTCACTTTTGCAGAGCCAATATCAGTTATAATTGTCTTTGGTGATATGAAGTTATTCATTTTTAAAATAAGTTTTTTATATTCACTCATAGGTGTGCAAAAAATAATCATATCTGAATTTACTACACCATCTTTGAGTGATTTAGCAATTTTAACTGGCAATTTTAATTTTCTAATTTTAGCAATATTTGATATTGATTTTTCATAAATAAAAATTTTTTTTGCTAATTTTTTTTTTGCAATTCTTCTGACTAAAGAAGATCCTAGTAAACCACAGCCTATAATAAATACCTTTTTCATTTCTTAAATATACTTTCAGTTTCTTTCATAAATTTTAAATTTTCTTTTTTCGATCCAACGGTTAATCTCAGCATATTTTTTATCTTATAGCTATTCTCTGTAGATCTTAATATTATTCCAGTATTTTTTAGTTTATCATAAAAATATTTGGCATTAATTCTACATTTATCAAAATTCAATAACAAAAAATTAGCAGAGACTTTATTCGAGCTAATTTTATATTTATTTAGAAAATGTTTTAATTTTGTTGCATAAAAAAAATTATGATTAATTGAGCGCGAAATAAATTTATTATCTTTAAGTGACTCTACAGCAGCTTTTTGAGCAACTTCATTCACATTAAATGGGGGTTTTATGACATTTAAAGCTTTAATAATTTTCTTTGATCCATAACCCCACCCTATTCTTAAAGATGATAACCCGTATATTTTTGAGAACGTTCTTAATATAAAAACATTTTGTTTATTTTTAAATAAATCTAAACCAGATTTATAATCTTTATTTCTCATGTACTCTGCATACGCATCATCAATAACCAATAAAATATTTTTTCTTAGTTTTTTTCTTAATTCAATTAATTCTAGCTTTGACAAGTAGGTGCCAGTTGGATTATTTGGATTTGCTAAAAAAACAATTTTAGTTTTTTTAGTAACTTTTTTAATTATTTCTGGAATTGAAACTTTAAAATTTTTTTCTTTTGAAAAAACAACATTCGCACCTACAATTTTTGCATATATTCTGTACATCAAAAAACTAAATTTTGGAACGATTGCCTCATCTTTTGGTTTTAAAATAAGCTGACATAACATTTGAATTACTTCGTCAGAACCTGCCCCACAAATAATTTTCTCTTTGTTGCAATTAAACTTTTTAGAAATTTGACTTCTTAATATTTCAGACTTACCGTCTGGATACCTAAATAGTTTTAAATTTTTCGATGATAAAATTTTCTTTACTCTAGTACTTACACCAAGTGCGGACTCATTAGCAGAAAGTTTTATAATTTCTCTAAAATTTCCAATACTAGACTTACCAGGCTCATAGGCTTCTATATTGTATTTTTTGAATTTTATAGTTGTCATGTTTTAAATTTAAGCCCCTTTATAAATAAAATAACAATTTTTTATATAGTATTAGTTAAAATATTTTTAAAATTGACATACTAATTAAGTTCTTGTACAAAATTACCGCGCTGATTTACCTGAATTGCGAGCGCTTTAAAAAAACCGCTAAAAAAGTTTTTTTCTCACAATTCAATTTTCAGCTTTTATTATGAGTATAAAACAAAACATAAAAACGTTGATTGTTGAAAAGCCACTCAAATTGGATTGTGGTCAGACTATTAATAATTTTCCTTTAGCATATGAAACTTACGGTTCGTTAAATCATGAAAAAGATAATGCGATTTTGGTGTTTCATGCTTTAACTGGTGATCAATTTGTAACAGGTATAAATCCAGTGACCAAAAAAGATGGTTGGTGGTCTTACGCAGTAGGTTCGGGTAAGTCAATAGATACTGATAAATATTTTGTAATCTGCGCAAATGTAATAGGTGGATGTATGGGATCTTTTGGGCCTAGCCATGAAAATCCAAAGACAAAAAAAATTTATGGAACAGATTTCCCAGTTATCACAATAAATGACATGGTAAATGCACAAATTAACTTGTTAGATTTTTTTGGAATAAAAAAACTTTTTTCAATTGTAGGTGGTTCAATGGGAGGAATGCAAGTCCTACAATTTATTAGTAATTATCCTGATAAAACTAAAACAGCAATACCAATTGCTTGTACTTCAAGCCATTCAGCTCAAAACATTGCTTTTAATGAGCTTGGTAGACAAGCTATTACGGCAGATCACAATTGGTCAGATGGAAATTATAATTCGAAAAACATTGTACCCGATAAAGGATTAGCTGTTGCTAGAATGGCTGCACATATTACTTATCTCTCAAAAAAAGGACTTCAAGAAAAATTTGGAAGAAAATTACAAGAAAGAGATGATTTAAAATTTGGTTTTGATGCTGACTTTCAAATTGAAAGTTATCTAAGATACCAAGGTTCAGTATTTGTAGATCGGTTTGATGCGAATAGTTATTTATATATTACCAGAGCCATGGATTATTTTGATTTAGTGAAACAATTTAATGGTAATCTATCTGACGCTTTTAAACACACAAAGGCAAAATTTTTTATAATATCTTTTACTTCGGATTGGCTTTATCCGACACAAGAAAATAAAGACATTGTAATTGCCTTAAACGCAGTTGGCGCAAATGTAGGTTTTGTTGAGATTGAGTCTGATAAAGGGCACGATTCTTTTTTGCTTAATGTTCCAGATTTCTTAAAAGCTCTTAAAAATTTTTTAGATAAATCTTACGCAGAAAAATTTCATGAAGCCAGAATATAAAATTATTTCAGATTTAATTGAAAAAGATGCAAAAGTTCTTGACGTAGGATGTGACGATGGAACTTTAATGGAGTTTTTAAAGATAAATAAGAGTGTTAATATCAGGGGAATTGAAATTTCAAAAAAAAAAGTGCAAACTTGTATTGCTAAGGGGCTTACAGTTATCGAGGGGAATGCAGAATTTGATTTGAAACAATTTCCAAATGACTCTTTTGAGTATGTTGTTCTTGGACAAACTTTACAAGCTTTTATAAATCCTGAGATTGTAATTAAAGAACTTTTACGAGTTGGCAACAGAGCTATAGTAACTATTCCAAATTTCGGACATTGGAAAGTAAGATTAAATTTATTATTTAAAGGAACAATGCCAATTACAAACTATTTACCTCATGATTGGTATAACACACCAAACATTCACATGTGCACTATAAAAGATTTCGTTAAATTTTCTAAGATTATAAACTTTAAAATTTTTAAATCTTTAGCGTTAATTAATGAAAACGTTTCTGATATTAATAACTCAAATCTTGTTTTTAAAAATTTATTTGGAGAACTTGGTATATTTTTAATAGAAAAATAAATGAAAATTGAAATTATTAAATGTCTGCAGGATAATTATAGCTACTTGATTATTGATAATGAAAATCAAACTGCTTGTGTTGTTGACCCTAGCGAGTCTACACCAATAATCAATTATCTTGATAATTCAAAAATAAATTTAAAATTTATACTTAATACACACCATCATTACGACCATGTAGGTGGAAATCTTGAATTAAAAAAAAAGTATAATTCTAAAGTGGTCGGATTTATTGGAGATAAAAATCGTATACCCGAGATTGATATATCTCTAGAGGACAACCAAATTTGGAAACAAGATAATTTTGAAGCAAAAATTTATCATGTTCCAGGTCATACATCTGGACATATCGCTTTTCATTTTTTTAAAGAAAAAAAAATTTTCACAGGTGATACTCTATTTTCTTTAGGGTGTGGAAGAATTTTTGAAGGAACCCATGAACAAATGTATAATTCACTTAAAAAAATTAAATCATTACCAAATGATACAGAAATATATTGTGGCCATGAATATACTTTACAAAACTCAAATTTTTGTATTGCCAATGACTCTAGTAATCTAAAATTAAAAAATAAAATCCTAGAGATTAATAGAAAACTTAAAAATGCATTGCCAACTATACCAAGTACTTTAGCTGATGAGTTAGAATGTAATATATTTCTTAAAGCAAAAGATTTAGAAAGTTTTTCAAAATTAAGAAATTTAAAGGATAATTTCTAGTTAATAAGCTTGACTAAAGAAATGCCCTGACTATATTGCGTCATAAAAAATCAAATTTATGTCATATGCAGTTATACAAACGGGTGGAAAACAATATAAAGTGAAGTCTGGTGAAATTTTAAAAATTGAAAAATTGCCAGTTTCAAAATCTGACACTAAAATTGAATTTAACGATATATTAGCATATGGCGATAATAAAGTTATAGAAATAGGTTCACCAACAATTCAAGGTGCCAAAGTAGAGGCAAACCTAATAAAAAATAGTAAAAATAGAACAGTACTTATTTTCAAAAAAAGAAGAAGACAAAATTCAAGAAGAAAAAATGGTCACAGACAAGAATATTCTATGATTAGAATAAATAAAATTTTTTCAAAAGATGGTAAAATTTTATCTGAAGCTGAGAAAATTTCGAAACCAACAAAAAAAGATCCTGCGAAAAAGGAATTGAATAAATAAAGGAATAAAATATGGCTACAAAAAAAGCTGGTGGATCATCAAGGAATGGTAGAGATAGTGCCGGCAGAAGACTTGGTGTAAAAAAATATGGTGGTCAATATGTTATTCCTGGCAACATAATTGTAAGACAAAGAGGTACTAAAATATTTCCAGGAAAAAATGTGGGCATGGGAAAAGATCACTCAATATTTTCAGTAATAAAAGGTAAAGTTGTTTTTAAAAAAACAAAATCTGATAGAACTTTTGTTTCAGTAAAACCCAATTAATATTACAACTCAAAATAGTGTTGTATTATGAAATTCTTAGATCAAGTAAAAATTTATATTAAAGCTGGCAATGGTGGTGATGGCTCCCCAAGTTTTAGGAGAGAAAAATTTATTGAGTATGGTGGACCAGACGGTGGAGATGGTGGTAAAGGTGGTTCAGTAATTTTAAAAGCCGAAAGAAATTTAAATACTTTAATCGATTTTAGATATCAACAACATCATAAAGCTAAAAGAGGTAACAATGGTGCTGGACAAAATCGGACTGGAAAAAGTGGAGACGATCTTATCCTCAAAGTTCCATTAGGAACTCAAGTTTTTGAAGAAGATAATAAAACCTTAATTTTTGATTTTATAAAAATTGGAGAGGAATTCGTAGCTGCTGCAGGTGGTAAAGGCGGTTTAGGTAATACTAGATTTAAAAGTTCAACAAATAGAGCTCCAAGAAAATTTACTAAGGGTACTCGAGGTGAAGAATTTACTATATGGCTTCAATTAAAAACAATTGCTGATGTTGGAATAATAGGATTGCCCAACGCTGGTAAATCAAGCTTACTGGCAGCTATTACGAATGCTAACCCTAAAATTGCAAATTACGAATTTACAACATTAAATCCTAATCTCGGTGTTGCAAGCTATGATGATAAAGAAGTTACGATTGCTGACATTCCTGGATTAGTAGAGGGAGCACATAAAGGAACTGGTTTAGGTACTCAATTTTTAAAACATATAGAGAGGTGTAAATCTCTTTTACACATGATCGATATAACAAACGATGATATAAAAAAAAGTTACAACCAAGTGAAAAAAGAATTAAAGAGTTATAGTTCTAAACTTGCAAAAAAAAGGGAGCTTATTGTTTTAAATAAAACTGATTTAATTGATGATAAAGAAATGAAAAAAATTGAAAAAAATTTGAAAAAAATCACTAAATCAGAAATTATTACAATTTCTACAATAGAGAAAAAATATATTTCCAAAATTAAGTCAAAATTAGTTAGTTATGCATCTTAAAAATTCGAAAATTATAGTGATTAAAATTGGTTCATCACTGATTGTAGATACTAAAAAAAAGATAAGAAAAAAATGGCTATCTTCATTTGCTAAAGACGTACAAAAACTAAAATCTAAAAATAAAAAGATTATCATTGTTAGCTCAGGAGCAATTGCGCTTGGATGTAAGAAAATGAATTATAATAAATCAAATTTAAAGCTTGATAAAAGTCAAGCAATAGCCTCTGTGGGCCAAATCGAACTTATGAATTTATTTTCTCAAACTTTTTCAAAATTAAAGATTAATATTTCTCAAATTTTGCTAACTTTGGATGATACAGAGGAAAGAAGAAGATCGATAAATGCTAAGAGGACATTCGAGAACTTATTTAAACTAGATTACATACCTATTGTTAATGAAAATGATACAATTGCAACTTCAGAAATAAAATATGGTGATAATGACAGACTTGCTTCTCGTGTTGCACAGATAACTAATGCCGATACTTTAATATTATTATCTGATGTAGATGGTCTTTTCACAAAAAATCCAAAATTATTCAAAGATGCAAAATTAGTAAAAAAAGTAAATAATCTAGATAAAGATATAAAAAAAATTTACATAAAAGGGTTAACACATTTTGGTAAAGGTGGAATGAATACTAAAATTGAAGCTGCTAAGATTTGTAATTTGGCAGGATGTAATATGATTATTGCGAACGGATTATATTTAAATCCAATAGAGCAAATTGAAAAAAAGAATATTTGTACTTTATTTGAGTCAAAAATATCTAAATTACATGCGCGAAAAAAATGGATAATAAGTTCTGTTTCACCAAAAGGAACTCTTGTCATAGATGACGGTGCCAAAAAAGCACTGGTTGGTGGTAAAAGTTTATTGGCAGCAGGAATTGTTAATTTATCAGGGAAATTTTATAAAGGTGATCATATAAAAATTCTAGATACAAAAAATAAAGAATTTGCAAGAGGTTTGAGCTCTTTTTCATCAGAGGAAATAAATAAAATAATGGGTTGTCAATCAAATGAAATTGAAAAAAAACTTGGATACATAACAAGATCCGAAGTGGTTCATAAAGATGATATGGTCGAGGTTTAATGAAAAAGCTACTAACTAACGTCGGAAAAAAATCAAAAAAAGCAGTTAATAAAAGGTTAAGTACAAAAAAAAAAGACAAGGTTTTGAAAGATTATTGTCTTCTAATCGTAAAAAATAAAAAATTGATAATTAATGAAAATAAAAAGGATGTTATGAATGCCTATAAAAAAGGTATTAAGAATAATTTAATTCAAAGATTGGTATTAGATGATAAAAAAATAATTTCGATAACTAATTCTATAAAAAAAATTATTAGTTTAAAGGATCCTACAAATATTGTTTTAGAAAAATGGAAAAGACCTAATGGTTTGGTAATCTCAAAAGTATCTATACCTATTGGTGTAATTGGTGTCATATACGAAAGTAGACCTAATGTTACAGCAGATGTTGCATCATTGTGTTTTAAGTCTGGGAATGCTGTAATTTTAAAAGGTGGATCAGAAGCATACTATTCTAATCTTATTCTCACAAAATTCTTTAGAAAATCTCTTAAGAAAAATAACGTAGATGAAAATTTTGTTCAGTTTTTAACACTAAAAAAAAGAAGTGTTGTTGATTTTCTTCTACAAAAAATGAGTAAATTTATTGATGTAATAATTCCAAGAGGTGGGAAAGGTTTAGTTAAAAAAGTACAGGATTTGTCATCTGTTCCAACAATTGGTCATTTGGAGGGTGTTTGTCATTCATATGTAGATAAAAATGCAAATCCAAAAATTGCAAATAAAATAGTTCAAAATGCTAAATTGAGGAATACTGCAATATGTGGAGCAACCGAGACAATTCTTTTACATGAAAAAATAATTAAGAAATTTGGAAATAAAATTTTAAAAAATTTAGAAGAAAATGGATGTAAAATTATTGGTGATAATAAGATCAGAAAACTTTATGATAAAAAAATTCAGAGGGCTTCAATAAAAGATTGGTCAAAAGAATATTTATCACCTGTTGTTTCTGTGAAATCGGTAAAAAATATAGATGAAGCTATATTGCACATTAACAAATACGGAACAATGCATACAGATTGTATTATTACTCAAAACAAAAAATCAGCAAAAAAATTTTTAAGTGAGGTAAAAAGCTCAATAGCTATGCACAATACTTCAACACAATTTGCAGATGGAGGTGAATTTGGATTTGGTGGTGAGGTGGGAATCTCAACTAACACACTTCCACCTAGGGGACCAGTTGGACTTAATCAACTTATTTCCTATAAATATCAAGTCACTAGTAAAGGCCAAATAAGGAAATAATTTGAATTCAAAAAAAAAAAAAATTGGAATTTTAGGTGGTTCATTTGATCCTGCCCACAAAGGTCATTTAGCCATATCTAAAGAAGCATTGAAAAGATTTGGACTTAAAAAAATTATATGGGCAATTACAAAAAAAAATCCTTTTAAAAAACAAAGCAAAACAAAAGTCTCAGATAGAATTAAATTTTGTAAAAAACTGATAGGAAAAAATAAATCTATCAAAGTACAGTTTTACGAAGACAGAATTAAATCAAATAAAACCTTCGATTTAGTTAATTACCTAACTAAACAACAAAAATATAATATCTACTTTGTAATGGGTGCAGATAATCTAATTAATTTTCATAGATGGTATAAATGGAAATCAATTTTACAAAAATGTAATATTTTGGTTTTCGATCGCCATGGCTTTAAAAAAAAATCTTTAAATTCTATGACATTTAAAAGGTTGAACAGTAATCTTAAATTTATCGAGTTTAATAAAGTCAATATTTCATCTTCTAAATTAAGAAAAATTTGATAAGGTTCAAATGTTTAATGGATAAAATATCAGAGATCAAAAAAATCATAATACAAACATTAGATATCAATAAAGCTTTGGATATAGTCAGTATTGATTTAAAACATAAAAGTTCTATGGCTGATTATATGATAATAGCCAGTGGTACCTCATCTAGACATATTCAATCTTTGTCAGAGCAAGTTTTAAATAAACTAAAAGATAATGGTATTAAAGATTCCAAAATCGAAGGTAAAGATAGTAATGAATGGAAATTAGTAGATGGTATTGATCTAGTAATTCATATTTTTCATCCTGAAAAAAGAAAATTTTATGAGCTAGAAAAAATGTGGGCAGAATTAATCCCAAAAGAAAAATTGATAATATAATGAAAAAAAAAGTTTTTATAATAATTATTCTATTTAATTTATTTTCATTACCACTTGTAAATTCATCTGAACAAAACATTTATGAAAAAATTGACTTATTTGGTGAAGTTCTTGAAAAAATTAATAAAGAATATGTTGATGAAATTAATCAGTCCGAAAGTATGGACTCTGCTATAAACGGTCTCCTCCAGTCTTTAGATCCATATTCAGCTTATATGTCACCTGAAATTTTTAATGAAATGCAAACTGAGACGAGTGGTAAGTTTGGTGGACTTGGTATTGAAGTTAGTATGGAGTCTGGCGTTGTAAAAGTTATATCACCTATTGACGACACACCAGCCTCTAAAGCTGGTATTAAAGCAGGAGACTATATTGTCAAAATAAATGAAATTCAAGTTCAAGGAAAGTCTTTGAGCGAAGCAGTAGATTTAATGAGGGGCCCAGTTGGTTCTGCAATCGAACTAACAATTAGGAGAAGGGGTGAGAGAAAAGCTCTTACTTTTAAAATTGTGAGAGAAATCATACAGATCCAATCTGTAAAAGCAGATTTGTTAGAAAAAAATATTGGATATATAAGATTAACTTCTTTTAATGAAAATAGTGACACTCAAGTAGAAAAACAAATTAAAGAATTAGAAAAAAATAAAAATTTGAGAGGGTATATCTTAGATTTAAGGAACAACCCGGGTGGTCTTCTATCCCAGGCGATAAAAATTTCTGATTTTTTTTTAGATAATGGCGAAATAGTTTCTACAAAAAGTAGAAAAGCCTCTGAAAATAGAAAATGGTTTGCTAAAAAAGGTGATTTAACAAATGGAAAAGTATTAATTGTTTTAATAAATTATGGTTCAGCCTCAGCTTCTGAAATTGTTGCAGGTGCTTTAAAGGACCATAAAAGAGCAATACTTTTAGGTGAAAATAGTTTTGGAAAAGGATCTGTGCAATCAATAATACCCTTAAAGAATGATGGGGCTATCAGGTTGACAATAGCTAAATATTATCTTCCTTCTGGTAAATCTATCTCGGAAGTAGGTGTTTCTCCAGATATTGAAATTTTAGAGGAAAATGATGAATTTAGAATTAAAACAGAAACAGATAACCAATTGAATTACGCTATAAAATTACTCAACGGATAAGGTGAAAGAAAAATTTAAAAATTTACCTTTAAGAAATGGTGTGGGTATTGTTGTTTTAAATAATAAGAATAAAGTTTTTGTAGCAAAAAGAATAGATAATCCCAAAAATTTTTGGCAAATGCCTCAGGGTGGAGTCGATAAGGGTGAGGATTTTTTAACTGCGGCTTATAGAGAACTTGAAGAAGAAACAAGTATAAAAAATGTACAACTCATAAAAGAAATCGATGGCACAATGACGTATGAACTTCCTGATCATTTACTCGGTATAATTTGGAAAGGAAAATATAAAGGTCAAAAACAAAAATGGTTTTTAATGAGATATTTAGGTGATGACAAAGATATAAATATTAAAACAAAAAAGCCTGAGTTTTTAGAATGGAAATGGATTGATCTTGATATGATTACTGATGTAGCGGTAGACTTTAAAAGTCACATATATGAGGAAATTAAAGATAAAGTTAAGAAAATAATTAATTAAGCGATTTCAAAACTTCAATTTTTTGGTCAATTAAAAATCTCGATTGATCATCAATTTCTTGTTTACTAGCCTCCTCCTCTGCCACTTTAATCAAATTCATTAGCCTACTTTTTTCTATTTTCTTTAAATCAAAAATTGAGCTTGTTAATACGGATAAGGTATTGTTCTTAAACTCAAATATTCCATCCTCTACGTAAAATTTATGCTCTTCAGAGTTTGAATGAATTGTTAATATACCTGGCTTTAAAAAAGAAATTATAGAAATATGATCTTTAAGTATTCCCATTTCGCCCTCAAATGCAGGAACTATTACCTCCGTAACATCTTCTTTTGATAAAAATGAAGCCTCGGGATTGACTATTTCTACTTTAAATTCCTCACTCATTAAGCAGCTGCATCTTTTTTCATTTTTTCAGCTTTTTCTATTGCTTCCTCAATAGTTCCAACCATGTAAAAAGCTGCCTCTGGTAAGTGATCAAATTCTCCCTTACAGATAGCATCAAAACCTTTTATTGTTGACTCTAAATCCACAAGTTTTCCAGGTGATCCTGTAAATACTTCAGCAACAAAAAAGGGTTGTGATAAAAATCTTTGAATTTTTCTTGCTCTTGCAACTATTAACTTGTCTTCTTCAGATAATTCATCCATTCCCAAGATTGCAATTATATCTTGCAAAGACTTGTATGTCTGTAGAATTTTTTGTACTTCACGAGCTACTCTGTAATGTTCATCACCAACTATTCTTGGGTCAAGAATTCTTGATGTAGAGTCTAGCGGATCAACCGCTGGATAAATACCAATTTCAGCAATTTGCCTAGAGAGTACGGTGGTTGCATCCAAATGTGCAAAAGAGGTCGCTGGTGCTGGATCAGTTAAATCATCCGCCGGTACATATATTGCTTGAACAGAGGTAATTGATCCTTTATTAGTCGTTGTAATTCTTTCCTGCAAATTACCCATGTCAGTAGCTAATGTAGGTTGGTAACCTACAGCAGAAGGTATTCTTCCCAAAAGAGCTGAAACCTCTGAACCTGCTTGAGTAAATCTGAATATATTATCTACAAAGAACAAAACATCTTGACCTTCTTGATCTCTAAAATATTCTGCTACCGTCAACCCTGTAAGAGCAACTCTTGCTCTAGCTCCAGGAGGTTCATTCATTTGACCATATACCAAAGCTGCCTTTGATCCAGGTCCATCAGATTTAATTACACCTGACTCCATCATTTCATGATAAAGGTCGTTACCTTCTCTGGTTCTTTCACCCACTCCTGCAAAGACAGAAAAACCTCCATGAGCTTTAGCTACATTGTTTATAAGTTCCATAATTAGAACTGTCTTTCCAACTCCAGCACCACCAAATAAACCAATTTTTCCGCCTTTGGCATAAGGTGCGAGCAAGTCAATAACTTTGATACCTGTAACTAGAATTTCTGTTTCAGTTGATTGGTCATTAAATTCAGGGGCTGCTCTATGAATTGGCCAATTTTCTTTTGTTTTAACTTCTCCTCTTTCATCTATTGGCTCTCCAACAACATTTATAATTCTACCTAAAGTTTCTGGTCCTACTGGAACTTTAATTGGTGCTTTTGTATTTATTACCTCATCACCTCTTTTAAGTCCCTCTGTTGCATCCATTGCAATAGTTCTTGCAGTAGACTCTCCTAAATGCTGTGCAACTTCTAAAACAAGTCTATTGTCACCATTTTTACACTCTAAAGCTGTCAAGATTTCAGGTAATTCTCCCTCAAATTTTACGTCTACTACTGCCCCAATAACTTGTGTGATTATTCCTTTGCTCATAATTATAAACTTTCTGCTCCTGATATGATTTCTATTAGTTCTTTTGTAATTGCTGCCTGACGACTTCTATTATACTGAATAGTTAGTTTGTCAACCATCTCACCTGCGTTTCTAGTTGCATTGTCCATCGCACTCATTCTTGCACCTTGTTCACTCGCTGAGTTCTCCAACATAGCCTTGAATATCTGTGTAGAAATATTTTTTGGTAATAAATTATTTAATATTTCGTCTTCATCTGGTTCAAATTCATAATTATCTTCTAATTCATTGTCATCTGCACTTTCTGTATTTAAAGGAATAATTCGTTGAGCTTGAGGAATTTGAGTTATTACATTTTTAAATTGATTGTAAAATATTGTGCATATATCAAACTCTTCCTTTTCAAACTTCTCAATAATCATTTTACCAACCTTTTCTGCATCAAAATAATTCGCATTTTTTGAATTTTTAAATGAAATGCTCTCAATAATCTTATTCCCATAATATCTTTTTAATTGATCGTATCCTTTTGATCCTACTGTTATAATCTTTAATTCTTTTCCTTCTTTCAATATCTCTCCAAAGTAAATTTTAGCTTTTTTAATTATATTAGAATTAAAACCACCACACAGACCTCTGTCAGATGTCATTACAACGCAAAGATGGATTTGATCTTTTCCAGTGCCAGAGAGTAATTTAGGTGCAGTTTCTTTATCTGAAATACCATTAGATAAATTCAAAATAACATTATTCATTTTTTCTGAATAAGGTCTCCCTTTTTCTGCACTATCTTGAGCTCTTTTTAATTTAGCTGCAGCAACCATTTTCATCGCCTTAGTAATTTTTTGTGTAGATTTCACACTGGTGATTCTTTTTTTTAAATCGTCTAAACTCGCCATAAATTATCAAGACTTAAAATTTTTTTTTAATTTAGTTATTATATCAATTAGTTTTTTTTCAGTATCATCATCTAACTTACCAGAACTTAAAATTGAATCGATGATTTCGGGCTGATCTGCTTTACAGCTTTCTATTATTTTATTCTCAAAGTCTACAATTTCTTTTAAATCTAAATCGTCTAGATAACCCTTCACACCACAGAATATTGAAATTACCTGTTCTGCTACTGTCATAGGAGAAAATTGATTTTGTTTTAAAAGTTCTGTTAATTTAGAACCTCTATTTAAAAGTTGCTGTGTTGAGGCGTCTAAATCCGAACCAAATTGTGCAAATGCTGCCATTTCCCTGTATTGAGCTAATTCTAGTTTCATTGATCCAGAAACTTTTTTCATTGCTTTTGTTTGGGCAGCAGATCCAACCCTTGAAACTGACAAACCAACGTTGATTGCAGGCCTGATACCTTGATTAAATAATTCTGTTTCCAAAAATATTTGCCCGTCTGTAATTGATATTACATTAGTAGGTATATATGCGGAGACATCACCCCCTTGCGTTTCAATAATAGGTAACGCTGTTAGGGACCCACCACCATGTTCATCACTTAACTTAGCAGCCCTTTCAAGTAGTCTACTATGTAAATAAAATACATCACCTGGGTATGCTTCTCTTCCTGGAGGTCTTCTTAAAATTAATGACATTTGTCTATAAGCTACAGCTTGTTTTGATAGATCATCATAAATTATTAAGGCATGCATTCCATTATCTCTAAAGTATTCACCCATTGCACAACCTGTATATGGAGCTAAAAATTGTAGTGGCGCTGAGTCTGAGGCTGTTGCAGCAACAATTGTTGTATATTCCATTGCGCCAGCTTCTTCTAAAGTTTTTTGTATTTGTCTAACGGTTGATCTTTTTTGTCCTATAGCGACATAAATACAATAAAGTTTTTGTTTCTCATCACCAGACTCGTTTATTTTTTTTTGGTTTATAATTGTATCAACAGCAACAGCCGTTTTTCCTGTTTGTCTATCTCCGATAATTAGTTCACGTTGTCCTCTTCCAATTGGTACTAGACTATCTATTGATTTTAAGCCTGTTTGCATTGGCTCACTTACCGATTGTCTTGGTATAATTCCTGGCGCTTTAACTTCTACTCTGCTTTTTTTTACAGATTTATCAAGGACTCCTTTTCCATCAATAGGATTTCCAAGGCCATCGACTACTCTACCCAGTAGCTCTTTTCCAACTGGAGTGTCCACAATACTTCCTGTCCTTTTAACAACATCTCCCTCTTTAATATTTCGATCGTCACCAAATATCACAACACCTACATTTTCGCTTTCTAAATTCAAAGCCATTCCTTTAGAGCTATCAGAAAATTCAACCATTTCTCCTGCCTGAACATTATCCAAACCATAAATTCTTGCTATTCCATCACCAACAGACAAAACTTGACCTACTTCAGATATTTCTGCTTTTTCACCAAAGTTTTTAATTTGCTCTTTTAATATTTTTGTTACTTCTGAAGGATTAATTTCCATATTATGCCTCTATCATCTTATTTTCTATTTGTTGTAATTTATTTTTTATAGAAGTGTCGATCATTGTACTTCCTACTTGCACAATCAAGCCACCAATCAAACTTTGGTCGTACTTATAGTTTAATTTTATTTTTGATTTAAAATTATTTGAAAGTTCTTCAGTAATTTTGTTAATCTCAGTTTCAGATAGTTGTTTTGCGGATTTAATTTCTGCTTTAATCTCGCCTCTTTTTTCAGAACATATTTCTTCAAAACTTTTAAGAATTTGTTCTATATAAAAAAATCTTCGCTTTTTAACCAAAAAACATAAAAAATTTTTAAATAAATTTTCTAATTTAAAATTTTCGGATATTTTATTAATAATGTTAGTCAAATTATCTTGGCTTACTGTTGGGTCTTTAATAAGTTTATTGAACTCATCATTAATATTAATCAAATTTATTAGTTCAGATGAGTTTTTCTCAATGTCCTCGAGTAAATCGGACTCACTAGCTAGTTCATATAAAGCTAAAGAATATCTATTAGCTGAGGTGTCAGAAAATCCTTTATTACTACTCAATTTGTTGCCTAAGATTTGATTATTAATTATATAAACACGATTTAATTAGCATATGACCAAATACTGTTCAAGCAACACATTCGTCCAAAATGACTTTTTTTTAGTTTAATTGAAGCTAATTGGATCAACATCAACTGAAAGTTTTATTCCTGAGGGAAATTTATAATTATAGATTACTGAAGCTAGAGAATTTTGCAATTTTAAAGATTTTTGGCCACGTATTAATAATCTAATTCTATATTTCCGTTTAATTTTAAATACAGGAGCACTGACTGGTCCTAAAACTTTACCTTTAATTTTATTCACGATGAAACTCTTAAAATTTAGAGCTTCTTTTTCTAATTTAATATTATTTTCACCAGTTAAGATTAAAGAAATAAATCTTTGAAAAGGAGGTAGATTATTTTTTCTTCTAATTTCTATTTCCTTGTTTAAAAAAACATCGGGGTTATTGCTTGTTATGTCTAAAATCATATTATTATTTGTATTGTAGGTTTGAAAATAAACAGTTGAAGAATTACCTGCTCGCCCAGCTCTTCCAGATAATTGATGATATAATTGTAAATTTTTCTCTGCTACTCTTAGATCGTGTCCTTGTGATGATAAATCAATATCAACCACAACAATACAATTTAAATTTGGAAAATGAAAACCTTTTGAAATCAATTGGGTGCCAACCAAAATTTCAATTTCATTATTTACGATTTTTTCAAGTATATTTCCCGAACTTTTTTTATTCATTGTGTCGCTCGAAAAAATTTCAATTTTTTTTGATGGAAAGTATTTTTTAACTTCTTCAGAAATTCTTTCAACACCAGGTCCTGTAAATTTGAAATCACATTTTTTACCTTTTGAACAATCTTTTATCAAAGAAGACTTGAAACCACAGTAGTGACATAAGAGATTATTCTTATTTTTGTGGTATACAAGATTAATAGAACAATTTGGGCATGAATAACTGCTTAAACATTTGATACAAAAAACATTAGGTGAAAAGCCTCTTCGATTTAAAAAAAATAAAACTTGATCTTTTTTTTTTAAATGATGATTAACTTTTTCAATTATATTTTTAGAAAGCCAAGATTGTTTACCTAACTTTACGTTATTTAAATTAATTATTTCATAGTTAGGTAAAGAAGCGTTTTGATATCGGCGATTCAATTGTGAACAAGTGTATTTCTTTTTTTTTATATTTTCATATGTTTCAATTGATGGCACTGCTGTAACTAAATTTATTGGTATATTCTCAAACAACGCCCTAGAAATAGCCATATCTCGAGCATTATATATTATTCCTTCATCTTGTTTATAAGACTGGTCGTGTTCCTCATCAACTATAATTAGTCCTAGCTTCTTAAATGGTAAGAATAATGATGATCTTGCCCCTATAACAACTTTTATTTTATTATTAATAATCCCACTCCAAATTATTTCTCTATTTTTTTTTGTGATTCCCGAATGCCAAATCGCTGGTGAAAAGCCAAAAAATTCTTGAAATTTTTTTTCAAATTGGTTCGTTAAACCAATCTCTGGAAGCATTATCAAACCTTGGTATCCCCGCTTTAAAATTTTTTTCAATGCTTCGAAGTACACGATCGTTTTTCCTGAGCCTGTTACGCCCTGTAACACGTGAACATTAAATTTTTGATTATATTTGTTTATTTGCTTTAATGAGTCCTCTTGTTCCTTTGTTAAATTTAAATAGTGATCTTTTATTTTTGAGTCATAATTTTTGTAAAACTTTGTGTCGAACTTGTGTGCAGTTTGGCCACTCAATAAAGCAAGTTTTAGCGCCATACCTTTTGGCACAATATTATACTCTGAAAACCAATTTAAAAATTTTACAATATTTTCATTTAGTCTTGGAACATCAAGTTTTTTTATAATTCTTTTAATTTTAAAATCTTTATTTTTCTTTTCTTCGAAATTATCCCAAACCACACCTGTTTTTTTTGATTTCCCAAAAGGTACTTCTACAAAGTCTCCAATATTTAATTTTAAATCACTTTCATAAGTAAATGGATAATTAAAAATATTTGGTAAAAGAATCGGAAACTTCATATACGAATAATATGAAAAAATTTTAAGAGTGTATTGCCCTTTTATCTACAGATAATGCTGCTTCTTTTACCGCTTCAGAGAAAGTAGGATGTGCATGGCAAGTTCTAGCAATATCCTCTGAGCTAGCACCAAATTCCATTGCAACACCAATTTCAGCGATCAATTCTCCTGCATGTGGACCAATTAAGTGTGCACCCAATACTTTATCAGTTTTTTCATCTGCTAGAATTTTTACAAATCCCTCTGCATCATCAATCGCTTTTGCTCTGGAATTAGCCATAAATGAAAATTTACCAATTTTATATTTTATATTTAATTCTTTAAGTTGTTCTTCTGTTTTTCCAATAGAAGCAACTTCTGGGGTGGTGTAGATTACTCCTGGAATAGTATCGTAATTTACGTGTCCTGATTGACCTGCTATATTTTCTGCAACAGCAATACCTTCATCTTCTGCTTTATGCGCTAGCATAGGTCCAGCTATTACATCTCCTATCGCATAAATGTTATCTTGATTTGTTTTAAAGTTTTTATCTGTTTTAATTCTATTTTTTTTATCTAAATCAATATTTACTTTATCTAAATTTAATCCAATTGTATTTGGTTTCCTGCCAACTGAAACTAAAACAACGTCACAGTCAAAATCCTTTTTTTTACCCTCTTTATCTGATGTGGAAACTATTGCATTTGTGCTATTATTTTTAATTTGTTCTACTTTGTGCTGCAAATGAAAATTTATTTTTTGTTTTTTAAGAATTTTCATAAACTCCGTTGAAATTTCTTTATCCATACCAGGTGTAATATGATCTAAATACTCAACCACATGAACCTCAGTTCCAAGTCTGGACCAGACTGATCCCATCTCAAGACCAATATATCCTCCTCCAACTACAACCATTTTTTTTGGAACTTGCTCTAATTTTAATGCACCAGTTGAGGATACAATAACTTTTTCATCAAATTTTACGCCTGGCAAAGATACAGGTAAGGAACCTGTTGCAATTATAATTTTATCTGCTTCTACATGTGTTTCTTTATTCTCGCTATCTTTAATCAGAATTTCATTTTTTGATTTGAAACTTCCAGTACCTTTAAAGTAAGTAACTTTATTTTTTTTAAGTAAAAATTCCACACCTTTGGTCAAAACTGTAACCGCTTTATCTTTGCTCTTCATCATTTTTGGTAAATTTAATTTTACCTGTCCAACCTCAATCCCTTTATTTGATAAATCTTTAACTTTATGAAATTCTTCAGACAAATTAAGCAAACTCTTAGATGGTATACAGCCTATATTCAAACAAGTTCCACCTAATGAACCTCTAGACTCTATACATGCGGTTTTCAGACCTAACTGTGCAAGTCTAATTGCACAAACATAACCTCCAGGGCCACCTCCTATAACAACTGCTTGAAATTTTTCTGCCATTTAAATATCTAAAAATAATCTCCTTGGATCCTCTAAATTTTCTTTTATCATTTTTAAAAAAGAGACTGACTCTTTTCCATCTATAATTCTGTGATCATATGACAAAGCTAAATACATAATTGGTCTAATTTTTATCTCTCCATCAATTGCTGTTGGTCTGTCGACTATATTGTGCATACCTAATACTCCAGACTGAGGTAAGTTTAATATTGGGGTAGACAACATCGAGCCATAAACACCTCCATTGCTTATGGTAAAAGTCCCCCCTTGGAGGTCTTCTATAGTCAGTTTTCCCTCTCTTGCTTTTTCTGAAATATCTTTAATATTTTTTTCAATATCTGCAAAAGATAGTTCATCAGCATTTTTTAAAACTGGGACGACTAATCCTTTATCAGTTCCTACTGCAAAACTTATATTGTAATAATTTTTGTAAATAATTTCATCACCCTCTATCTCAGCATTTACCGCTGGAAAATTCTTCAGCGCAACGACACACGCTTTAACAAAAAAGGACATAAACCCAAGTTTAATCCCATAACGACTTTGAAAATCTTCCTGATTTTCTTTTCTTATATCCATTATATTAGTCATATCGACTTCATTAAAAGTAGTTAATAAAGCTGCATTTTCTTGTGCCTGTTTTAATCTCTTTGCTATGGTTTGTCTCAGCCTGGTCATTTTGATTCTCTCTTCTTGACCATATTTAATTTTTCTCTCTGACGGAGGTGGATTGACTCCCATTAAATCAATCAAATCACCTTTCAAAACTCTGCCATCTTTTCCTGAGCCTTTTATATTTTTAATATCAATTTTATTCTCACTTACAATTTTTCTAACTGCTGGAGATAAATTTAAATTTTTTTTAGGTTCTTCAATTGGTTTCGTTAATATTAGGGGCTCATCTAAATTTTGATTATCTTGTTCTTTTTTATCTTCTATGACTGGGGAGATAAATAACTCCTCTTTTTTTTCTTCAACCTTAGGTTCTATAGATTTTATCTCTTTAATCTCGTCCTTTTTTATTATTTCACCATTTGTAGATATTGAACCTAAAGTAGCACCAACTTCAACAACAGAACCATCTTTGGAAATTATCTTATCTAAAACACCTGAGGCGGGAGAGGGGACTTCTAAATTTACTTTATCTGTTTCCAATTCTACAATAGGCTCATCTGCTTCAACTGCGTCGCCTTCGCTTTTTAACCATTTAGAGACTGTTGCCTCTACAATGCTTTCACCAAGTACTGGAACCAAAATTTTTTCACTCATTTTACTCAAAAACTTTCTTCAGAATTTCTTGCTGTTGTGACATATGTCTCTTTAAGTATCCTGTTGCAGGTGATGCATCAGGACTTCTTCCAATATAAGAAATCATATTATTACTAGCCTTAATATTATCTAATGTCCATTGTATATAATCTCTAACAGAAAACCATGCACCCATATTTTTAGGCTCTTCTTGACACCAATAAAAATTAGCATTTTTTGAGTAGGGTTTAAGCTCTTCAGCTAGCGTTTTTGCAGGAAATGGGTAGAGTTGTTCAATTCTAAAAAACACCACATCATCTCTTTTTAATTTTTCTCGTTCCTCTAATAGATCAAAATAAATCTTTCCCGAGCAAAGAATTACCTTCTTTATTTTTTTTGTTTTTTTCAGCTTTATGAAACCCTTTAGTTTTGGATCCATAGCATGATCCCATAAAATTCTATGAAATGAATTTTTTTTACTAAAATCCACTAAGTTTGATGTACAGTATTTGTGTCGTAATAATGATTTTGGTGTCATTATAATTAATGGTTTTCTAAAATCTCTGTGCATTTGTCTTCGTAATGCATGAAAATAATTTGCAGGAGTTGTACAGTTCATAACCTGCATGTTATCATTTGAACACAGTTGCAAAAACCTTTCTAGCCTTGCAGAAGAATGTTCGGGTCCTTGACCTTCATATCCATGAGGCAGTAGCATAACTAAGCCAGATGCTCTTGACCACTTTCTTTCTCCAGAAGCGATAAATTGATCAATTACCACTTGTGCACCATTTGCAAAGTCACCAAATTGTGCCTCCCAAATTGTAAGTGTATTTGGCTCTACTAAACTGTAACCATACTCGAAACCTAAAACTGCTAGTTCAGATAAAAAACTGTCAACAACCTCAAATTTTTTTTGTCTTTCTGAAATATTATTTAAAGGTATATATCTTGAATTATCCAATTGATTTCTTAAAACAGAGTGTCTTTGACTAAATGTTCCTCTACCAGAGTCTTGGCCAACTAATCTAACAGGATAGCCTTCCTCTAAAAGTGAACCAAAGGCTAGTGACTCTGCTGAAGACCAGTCGATTTCTGCTCCTTTTAAAACGTTGTTTTTTCTAATATCTAGAATTTTTGATATAGTTTTGTGTATATTAATCTCTTTTGGAATTGAATTAATTTTTTCTGAAATCTCTATCAACTTTTTTAAATCTGACCCTGTAACCCCCCTTTTATCTTTTCCTTCATCAGGTTTATATCTAGACCAGGTTCCCTCAAACCACTCAATTTTTGGTTTATAATTTTTTGCATTTTTAAATTGCTCATCCAACAAATCTTTGAATTTTTTAATTGAAGCGTCTAAAAATTCTTTAGAAATTGAATTTTCATTAACCAATTTTTCACCGTAAACTCTTATTGCGGATGGATGAGATCGTATTTTTTTATACATTAATGGTTGAGTAAATGATGGTTCGTCACCCTCATTGTGTCCAAATCTCCTATAACATATCAAATCAATAACAACATCTCGGTTAAATTTTAACCTAAAGTCAGTAGCGATTCTTGCTGCATAAACCACAGCCTCTGGGTCATCACCATTAACATGAATAATTGGAGCTTCAACCATTTTAGCAATATCTGAGGGATACGGGGATGATCTAGCAAATCTTGGGCTTGTGGTGAAACCAATTTGATTATTAATTATAATATGAATGGTTCCACCTGTATTGTGTCCTGGTAGTCCTGACATTGCAAAACACTCTGCTACAACTCCTTGTCCAGCAAAAGCAGCGTCTCCATGAATTAAAATTGGAATTACTTTTTTTCTCTCTTTGTCTTTATGAAAAAATTGCTTAGCCCTTGTCTGGCCTAAAACAACTGGATTTACTGCCTCTAAATGTGAAGGGTTATCAGTTAAACTTACATGAACTGAATTTCCATCAAACTCTCTATTTGAAGAAGCTCCTAAGTGATATTTTACATCTCCAGTATCGTCCTCTGATTTTGAGCTTATTTCACCTGCAAATTCATTAAATATTCTTTTATAAGATTTTTGTAAAACATTAGCTAATACATTCAATCTACCTCTGTGTGACATTCCAATTTTAACTTCTTTGATATTTGATTGTCCCCCAATCTTAATTATTTGTTCAAGTGCGGGTATCAAACTTTCGCCTCCATCAAGACCAAATCTTTTTGTTCCCACATATTTAGTATGTAAAAACTTTTCAAAACCCTCTGCTTGTATTAATTTATTAAGAATTGCTTCCTTCCCATTTTGAGTAAATTTAAAGTCATCATTTTTTTCAACTCTGTCTCTAAACCATTTTCTTTCTGTAGGATTAGAGATATGCATGTATTCATAACCAAGCGAACCACAATATTTTTCTCTTAAAAAAGCCAATATTTCATTTATATTTGAATACTCTTTATTTATTACACCATCTAAAAAAATTTTTTTGTTATAGTCCTCTTTTTTAAATCCATAAGATTCCGGGTGAAGTTCATCTAAATACTCAGACTTTAACATGCCCAAAGGATCTAATTTAGCAATTAAATGCCCTCGTTGCCTATACGATCTAATCATGGCAACAGCTTTTATTGAGTTTGCATTTGACTTAACTGAGTCTTGGTTATCTTTAAAATTATTTTCATTATTTTGAACTTGAGATTGACTTACAGAAAATTTTTTAGCTGGACTCCAAGATGGACCATTAATCTCATCAACAATGGTTTCAAATTCATCTCCAATTTCATTAAAATAGCTTCTCCAGCTGTTAGGTAATGACGGGTCATTATTTACAAATTTCATGTACATCTCATCTATAAATGTACTATTTGATTTACTTAAGAAATCTGTTTTCTTTAATTCGAAATTTTTAGAAGAAGACATTTTTAATCAATATAAACCTAGCGGAAAATTTTTCAATTAGACAATTTATTGAACAATGTTTTTCCAATTTTTGAGGGTGAGTTTGCCATAGTTATTCCACATTCCTCCATCTTTTTCATCTTTTCCTCTGCACCCCCCTTGCCTCCAGAAATTATTGCACCAGCGTGACCCATCCTTCTTCCTGGTGGAGCTGTGATACCAGCAATAAATCCAACAATTGGTTTTTTTATTTTATGATTCTTTATGAAGTCTGCGGCTTCTTCTTCTGCAGTTCCTCCAATTTCTCCAATCATTAGTATAGACTGTGTTTCCTCATCATTTAAAAATAAATCTAAACAATCTATAAAATTTGTACCGTTAATAGGATCACCACCTATTCCAATACAAGTCGATTGGCCTAAACCATTTTCAGTGGTTTGAGCAACTGCTTCGTAAGTTAAAGTACCAGATCTTGATACTATTCCCACACTTCCTTTTTTATGAATATTACCTGGCATTATTCCAATCTTACATTCCTCTGGAGTAATAATTCCTGGGCAATTTGGACCTATTAATCTACTTTTTGATTTTGATAATCTTTGTTTCACTTTTAACATATCTTGGATGGGAATTCCTTCAGTTATACAAACAATCAGTTCAATTGATGCATCAATTGACTCAATAATTGCTTCAGCTGCAAATTTAGCTGGCACATAAATCATAGAAGCATTAGCATTCTCAGCATCTTTTGCCTCTTTCACCGTATTAAAAACAGGTAATCCTAAATGTTTTTGACCACCTTTTTTAGGAGTAACGCCACCAACTAATTTTGTTCCGTATTTGATAGCTTGTTCAGAATGAAAAGTACCGTGTGAACCAGTAAAACCTTGGCAAATTAGTCTAGTGTTCTTATTTACTAAAACTGACATTTATTTTATAGCCTCAACAATCTTTTTTGCTGCATCGTCAAGGTTTTCAGCAGAAATTAATTTTAAACCTGAATTATCTAAAATTTCTTTACCCTCTTTAAAATTTGTACCAGCTAATCTTACAACTAGTGGAACTTCAATATTAATTTCTTTTGCTGCATTCACTACACCTTGAGCGAGGACATCACATCTCATAATGCCACCAAAAATATTAATCAAAATTCCTTTTACATTTTTATCAGACAAAATAATCTTAAATGCAGCAGAAACTTTTTCTTTAGAGGCTCCTCCTCCTACATCTAAAAAATTTGCTGGCTCTTCTCCATATTGTTTAATTATGTCCATTGTGGCCATAGCTAAACCAGCACCATTAACCATACATCCAATATTTCCATCTAATTTTATGTATGCTAGATCATGTTTGCTAGCTTCAATTTCTGCAGGTTCTTCTTCATTCAAATCTCTTAATTCTAAAATTTCTGGTTGCCTAAAAAGGGCATTGCTATCAAAATTTACTTTAGCATCTAAACAAATAATTTTTTCTTCTTTCGTAAGAATTAAAGGGTTTACTTCAACCATATTTGCATCTGTTTTAACAAACATTTTATAAATAGATTTAATCAAAAAAATTGCCTGATTTTTTGAATTTCCTTTTAATTGAAAAATCTTAATAATAGTTTCACACTCTTCATCAGAAATTTCCTCTTTTAATTCAACTTTAGTTGTTAAAATTTTATCAGGCGATTTACTTGCCACTTCCTCAATATCCACTCCGCCTTGATCACTAGAAATAAAGGCAATTTTTGAAGACGCTCTGTCTACTAAACAAGATAAATAAAATTCTTTGTCGATATTTGATGACTCCTCAACATAAAGTCTTTTTACTTCCCTTCCCTCTGGTCCTGTTTGATGTGTTATTAATTTTTTGCCAAAAAGCTCTTTTGCTGATTTTTCAAGTTCACTTAAATTATCTAAAATTTTAACCCCCCCAGCTTTTCCTCGACCACCTGCATGAATTTGGGCTTTTAAAACGTACTTATTTGTTTTTAATGACTTGCATTTCTCTAAAAGTTCCTCGACTGTTAATCCAAATACTCCCTCTGGAACTGTTACACCAAATTTTTTTAAAATCTGTTTAGCTTGATGTTCATGTATATTCATTATTTTTAAGCTAAATCTGGATCTATTTTAGAAGCTGCTTCCCAAAGCTTTTTTACTGCATCAATTGAATGAAGAAATTCAGATTTTTCTTTTTCATCTAACTTTATTTCCTCAATTTTTTCAACTCCATTTTTACCAATGATTATTGGTACACCAGCATAAATGTCTTTTATTCCATATTCTCCATTAAGATAAGCTGCGCAAGGAAGTAATTTTTTTTCATCATTTAAATATGCTTTTGCCATCTCAACACCTGACGCTGCAGGGGCATAAAAAGCAGAGCCTTTTTCTAAAAATTTGACTATTTCTGCTCCACCGTCCCTAGTTCTTTGATTTATCTCCTCTAATCTTTCTTTAGAGATTTTCCCTTCCTTAACTAGATCTAATAAAGGTTTTTGTGAAACTTTAGTAAATCTTGGTAAGGGAACCATTGTATCTCCATGGCCACCCATTACCATTGCTTCTATTTCTCTTACTGGAGTATTAAATTCTTCGGACAGAAATAATTTAAACCTTGAGCTATCTAATATACCAGCCATCCCAACCACTTTACTAGGTAATAAACCTGAGAATTTTTGAAATGCCATTACCATTACATCTAAAGGATTAGTAATACATATTACAAATGCATCTGGAGCATTTTGTTTTACTCCTTCAGCAACTTGTTTGATTATTTTTAAATTAATACCAAGTAAATCATCTCTACTCATTCCAGGTTTTCTTGGCACACCCGCTGTTATGATAATTACATCTGATCCTTTAATATCATTATATTTGTCTGTGCCTGAAAATTTTACATTAAAACCATCTACTGAGGATGATTGAGCAATATCTAGTGCCTTTCCCTTTGCAATACCACTTGCAACATCAAACAAAACTACCTCACTGACTAGTTCTTTGATTCCAATCAGGTGAGCTAAAGTTCCACCTATTTGCCCAGCACCTATTAAAGATATCTTGCTCATTTTTTTTATTTCATTGTAGGCATCACAAATTCAGCATTTGATCGAATTCCTGAAGGCCATCTTGAAGTTATAGTTTTTAATTTTGTATAAAATTTTATTCCCTCCATACCATGCATTGCACTGTCACCAAATAAAGATCTTTTCCACCCCCCAAAGCTATGAAATGCCATTGGCACAGGTATTGGTACGTTTATCCCAACCATACCAACTTGGATTTTGCTAGCAAATGTTCTCCCAGCATCCCCATCTCTAGTATAAATACTAACTCCATTTCCATATTCATGTTCATTAATTAATTTTGAGGCTTCCTCAAAAGTCTTCACTCTCACAACAGAGAGAACTGGTCCAAATATTTCTTCTTTATAAATTCTCATATCTTTTGTGACATGATCAAATAAACAACCTCCAATATAAAAACCATTCTCATACCCTTGTAACTTTAAACTTCTTCCATCAACCACTAACTTAGCTCCCTCTTTTACTCCTAAATCAACATAGCCTTTTACTTTTTCTAAGTGTTCCTTAGTCACAAGTGGTCCCATTTCTGAATTTTTATCCATTCCGGGACCGACTTTTAAAGCCTCTGCTTTTTTTGATAATCTAGATACCAATTCATCTCCGATATCACCAACTGCAACAGCAACTGATTGGGCCATACATCTTTCTCCAGCAGAACCATAAGCTGCACCCATTAGACCATTAATAGCACCATCTAAATCGCAATCAGGCATTACCACCAAATGATTTTTTGCGCCTCCTAAAGCTTGAACTCTTTTTTCATTTTTAGCTGAGTTTTCATAAATATATTTAGCAATTGGAGTTGACCCAACAAAACTTACAGCCTTAATATCTTTATTATCTAAGATTGCATCTACTGCAACTTTATCTCCATTTATAACATTGAATACACCATCTGGCAGGCCAGCTTCTTTTAACAACTCAGCTAATCTTATAGAACACGATGGATCTTTTTCTGATGGTTTTAATATAAAAGTATTTCCACAAGCAATAGCGATTGGAAACATCCACATAGGTACCATCGCTGGAAAATTAAATGGAGTTATTCCAGCTACTACTCCCAAAGGTTGTCGCATTGACCAACTATCAACATTTGTTCCGACATTTTCCGAAAATTCCCCTTTAAGCAAATGAGGAATTCCACATGCAAATTCGACAACTTCTAGTCCTCGTGTCAAAGATCCTTTTGCATCTTCATAAACTTTTCCATGTTCCTCGACAATTAATTTTGTGAGTTCATCTGAATTTTTCTCAATTAGCTCTTTGAATTTAAAAATTACTCGAGCTCTTTGAAGTGGAGGTTTTAATGACCATTCTTCAAATGCTTTTTTTGCAATTATAACTGATTGATCTAAATCAGATTTAGATGCTAACCTAACTTCTTTAACTTGTTCACCAGTTGCAGGATTAAATACTTTTCCTTTTTTGTCAGAAGTTCCAGAAATTATTTTTCCACCAACAAAATGCTCTATTAATTTCATGAACGATCTTTTAGAGTAAAAATACTTGTTAGTCTATTGTTTAAATATTAGCTGTTGCTAACATTTTTTTTATTTCAGCTATAGCTTTTGCAGGGTTTAATCCTTTAGGACAAGCACTTGTACAGTTAAGAATTGTATGACAACGATAAAGTTTAAGCTCATCAGCAACCTTTTTTAACCTAGCTTGTCTTTCATCATCTCTACTATCTATAATCCATCTATAAGCTTGTAGTAAAACAGCTGGACCTAAATATTTATCCCCATTCCACCAATAGCTAGGGCATGACGTTGAACAACATGCACACATTATACACTCATAAGCACCATCTAACTTTGCTCTATCTTCTTTTGATTGATAAATTTCCTTTGTTTCTGATTTAGAGTTTGATTTTAACCAAGGTTCGATTGACTTATATTGTTTGTACAAACCATCTAGGTCACCAATTAAATCTTTTTTCACTTTTAAATGAGGCAGAGGATAAATATCAATATCACCCTCTATTCCTGCATGCGGTGTTGTGCATGCAAGGCCATTTTTACCCCCCATGTTCATTGCACATGAACCACAAACTCCGTGTGCACAGGATCTTCTATATGCTAGAGTTGGATCTATCTCATTTTTTATCTTATTTAAAATATCAAGCACTTTTGAGGGACAATTATCCATATCAACCTCATAAGTATCAATTCTTGGGTTTTCTCCTGAGGATGGGTCCCATCTATAAATGTTTACTTTTTTAAGATTTTTTGAACCTGTTGTGTCTTTAAAATATTTACCTTTTTTAACTTTTGAATTTTCAGGTAAATTTAATTGAACCATTAATAAACTCGCTCTTGTGGAGGAAAATATTGTACATCATTAGTCAATGTTGATTTATGAACTTCACGATAGCTTATTTTTGTCTCTTTGCCATTACACCAGGCAAGAGTATGTTGCATAAATTTATCGTCATCTCTTTTTGGGAAATCCTCTCTTGCATGAGCTCCTCTACTTTCTTTTCTGTGATAGGCTGAGTCTACAGTTGCAACTGCCTGTCTAATTAAATTATCAAACTCTAAAGTTTCAACTAGATCAGTGTTAAATATTAATGATTTATCTTTTACGGATAAAGACTCTAATCCATCATAAGTTTTTCTTATTTCGTCAACCCCTTCTTTAAGTGTTTTTTCAGTTCTAAAAACCGCACATTTCGATTGCATTGTTTTTTGCATTGATAGTCTTAGTTCTGCAGTCCCTATTTCTCCATCCGCATTCCTAATTCTGTCAAACCTATCAAGACATTTTTGCGTTTCAGACTCTCCAATTTCTTCGTGAGGTGTTCCTGGCTTAATCACTTCTGCAGCTCTTTTTGCGGCTGCTCTTCCAAAAACTACAAGATCGATTAACGAGTTAGAACCTAGTCTATTTGCGCCATGAACTGAAACACATGCTGCTTCACCTATTGCCATTAAACCTGGAACTACTTTTTCAGAGCCATTAACTGTTAGAACCTCGCCTTTATAATTAGTTGGAATTCCACCCATATTATAATGTACAGTTGGTACTACTGGAATTGGATCTTTAGTTACATCTACGTTAGCAAATAATCTTGCAGCGTCTGTTATCCCTGGTAATCTACTTTCTATAACCTCTTTATCTAAGTGACTTAAATTTAGATGGACGTGGTCTTTATCTTTTCCAACTCCTCTACCTTCATTTATTTCTATTGACATTGATCTACTTACTACATCTCTAGATGCCAAATCTTTAGCTTTAGGTGCGTATCTTTCCATAAACCTCTCACCTTTAGAGTTCGTAAGATATCCTCCTTCACCTCTTGCTCCTTCTGTTATAAGTGTTCCATGACCATATATTCCAGTTGGATGAAACTGTACAAATTCCATATCTTGCAATGGTAATCCTGCTCTTAAAACCATAGCATTTCCATCACCAGTACAAGTATGTGCAGAAGTTGCAGAATAGTAAACTTTGCCATAACCACCTGTAGCAATGATTACTGAGTGAGCTCTAAATCTGTGAATAGTTCCATCATTTAAGTTCCATGCAATTAAACCTTTGCACTCACCATCTTTCATCAGTAAATCTAATGCAAAATACTCTATGAAAAACTCTGTTTTATGTTTCAGGGCTTGTCCATACAAAGTATGTAAAATTGCATGGCCAGTCCTATCTGCAGCTGCACAAGTTCTTTGAACAATTCCATTACCATAATTTTTAGTCATTCCACCAAATGGTCTTTGGTAGATTTTTCCGTCCTCTGTTCTACTAAAAGGAACTCCATATTTTTCTAACTCTATAACTGCTTTAGGTGCTTCTTTACACAAATACTCAATACTGTCTTGATCGCCTAACCAATCAGCTCCTTTCACAGTATCATACATGTGCCAACGCCAATCATCTTCACCCATATTTCCAAGAGCAGCAGAAATACCACCTTGAGCAGCAGACGTATGGCTTCTTGTAGGAAAAACTTTTGAAATACATGCAGTTTTTAAGCCAGCTTCACTCAAACCAACAGCAGCTCTCAAACCGGAGCCTCCTGCTCCCAATACTACTACATCATATTCATGATCTATTATTTTATATGAACTCATAAATTATTTATTAATATAATTGTAATTAAAGGAATTACCACTGCTGATGTATATAAAAGTCTGTTTGCGACATTTTTGATTTTTTCATTTTTAATATAATCCTCAAAAACCTCACTAATACTCAAAGCAGAAAAGAAATACGCGTTAATAATAAATAAGCTAAATAAAAAATTAGACAACGGGTTTGCAAAAAAATTAACCATAACTGAATATTCTTGGTCATAAATTTTTATAAAATTTATAATAAACCATAACATTGACGGAACTAATATTGCGCCACTAATTTTTAAAAAAATCCATTTTTTTGTTGCGTCAATCATTTTATAAAAAATTTTTTGCAATTAAAAAAAAAACCACAGTTAACAATACTGATCCAAATATAACAATTAAACCAGTTATTTTTGTTGTCTTTAGTTCAAACCCGTAACCCAAATCCATAATTAAATGTCTAATCTCACTTAAAACTTGAAAACAAAAAGACCATGTGATTCCTAGAATAAAAAATTTTCCTATTTTTGAAATTAAAAATAAATTAATCATTTCATAACTATTATGACCAAGAACAAGGAGAGAAGCTAACAAACAAATAAAGGTAATTACAATTATATTAATTATTCCTGTTATTCTATGTGAGATGGATACCAATGATGAAATATGCCACTTATAAATCTGAATATGAGGTGATAAAGGTTCTTTATTTTCCATAAAAATTATTTTTAATTAATCTTTCTGCTATTTCTACTGCATTCAAAGCCGCGCCTCTTAGAAGATTATCAGAAACAATCCAAAGATTTAATCCATTTTTAATCGTATGATCTTCCCTTATTCTTGAAATAAACGTTTCGTCTTTTCCTTCTGCCTCCAAAGGTGTTATATATCCACCATCTTCTCTTTGATCTATCACTTTGCAACCTTCAAAGTCATTTAGTGCCTCTTTTACTTTTTCTAGAGAAAATGGCTTTTCAAATTGCAAATTAACTGACTCAGAATGAGATACAGATATTGGTAATCTCACGCATGTTGCTGTCAAGTTAATTTTATCATCCAAAATTTTTTTTGTCTCGTTGCTCATTTTTAATTCCTCTTTCGTATAACCATCATTCGAAAATACATCAATATGAGGAATTGCATTAAATGCTATTTGTTTAGTAAAATTTTCGGATTTAACTTTTTTTTTACTTAAAACTAATTTTGTTTGTTCAATTAATTCATCCATAGGTGCTTTACCACCACCTGATACTGATTGATATGTAGAAACGACTACTCTTTTTATTACAAATAAATCATGTAATGGTTTTAAAGCAATTACTAACTGAGCTGTCGAGCAGTTTGGATTTGCTATAATATTTTTTTTTATTTTTTTCAAATCATTAGAATTTACTTGTGGAACAACTAAAGGTACATCTGGATCCATTCTATAATAACTTGAATTATCAATAACTAAACAATGTTTTGCTGCTTTTTCTGCAAATCTTTCTGAGATAATTCCTCCTGCAGCAAAAAAAGATATTTTTACTTTAGAAAAGTCAAAGGTTTCTAGGTCAAAAACTTCATGGTCTTTTCCTTTAAAACTTATTTTTTTTCCAGAACTTTTTGAGGAAGCAACCAAATATAAATGATCAATAGATAAATTTCTTTTTTCAAGAAGTTCTAAAGTTTTTCTACCAACATTTCCTGTTGCTCCTACTATTGCAATATTCATGATCTAGCTTTTATACTAGATGAAAGGTAAATCGCAAACTTTAACACTAACGGAATTTCCATCAATTTTTAACTTGCCCTTTACGGACGATTTACAGTATGGCTCATTAATCATTGCAATTCCTATAACTTCTTTAAAATGAGGAGAATAACAAGCAGATCTTAGCTCACCCATCAGGTTACCCTCATTATCTGTAATCTTTAAAGATTTGGTTAAACTAATTTTATCCGTTTCAAGGTGAACACCCATTAATTTTCGCTTTATTCCCTCCTTTTTTATTTTCTTTAATTTTTCTTTTCCTAAAAAAGTCACCTCAGAATCTAAATTGACGTATTTTTCAAAACCACATTGAAAAGGATTGTCATTATTGTCAAAATCATTTCCATAAGAAAGAAGACCACTTTCAATTCTTTCTATAAGATTTGGGCATCCAGGTTTCAAATTAAACTCTTTACCAATTTCAAAAAAATAATCGTATAAATCTAGGCCTGACTCTGTATTTTCTATATAGATCTCAAAACCACCTTGTTTTGACCACCCAGATCTTGCAATTAAATGTTTTGTTCCTTTAAAATCAAAATAATCAAAACCAAAAAACTTCAATTCTATTATCTTTTTGCCAAAAACTTTTTCCATCAAAGCAAATGATTTTGGTCCCTGAATAGCAATGATATCAACATTAGGTTCGAAAATTTCAACTTTAAAATTATTACCTGCAGCTAAACCTTTTGCAAAAAATATAACATCTGAGTCTGCTATTGAAATCCACCATCTATTTTCAGCCAACTTTAAAATTACAGGATCATTTACTAAGTTGCCGTTATCATCTATTATTGGACAATAATAGCATCTCCCTATTTTTGATTTCGATAAATCTCTACAAGTCATTAATTGTACAAGATTTGCTGCATCCTCACCAAAAATTTCGACTTGTCTCTCAGCAGCTACATCCCAAACTTGCACATCTTTTTTAAGATGTTCACATGAATCCTCTATTGAGCCAAATGCAGCTGGTAATAACATGTGGTTATAAACTGTATAAGCTGTAACTCCTTGTTTTTCTATTCTAGATGTAAAAGGTGTACTCCTTACTCTTCTCGATTTTGTAATTGGGTAACTTTTCATCTAAAATATGTTCTTAAAATTTTTTTCTTAACTCAAATTTTTGAATTTTTCCAGTCGAAGTTTTTGGTAGCTCACAAAAAATAACTTGCTTTGGAACTTTAAATCCGGCAAGGGTTTCTTTACAAAAACTGATTAATTCTTTCTCAGTAGCTAGCTTATCTTTTACTAATTCAATAAACGCACATGGAACCTCACCCCATTTTTGGTCAGGCTTAGCAACTACTGCAGCTATCGAAACCGAAGGGTGCTTTGCTAAAGTATTTTCTATTTCTATTGACGATATATTTTCTCCTCCTGAAATAATTATGTCTTTAGATCTGTCTTGAATTTTGACGTAACCATCAGAATGCATTACTGCTAAATCACCAGAATGAAACCATCCACCGTCCATAGCTTTATTGGTTGCATCTTTGTCCTTGAAATACCCTTTCATCACAACATTTCCTTTAATCATAATCTCGCCAATTGTTTTTCCATCTTTGGGCACTTCTTTCATTGTTTCTGGATCCATCACTGATATTCCCTCAGTATTAGGGTACCTTACCCCTTGTCTCGCTTTTATTTCGTTTTGTTTTTCCTCATCAAAGTTATTCCATTCATCATTCCATGCACATTGGGTGACATGTCCATAAGTTTCGGTTAATCCATAAACATGCATTACCTCAAATCCAAGCTCTTTCATTTTTTTGAATATAATGCTTGGTGGAGGAGCTCCAGCTGTGAGTACATAAACTTTATGTTTTAATTTTTTTCTGTCAGCTTCAGGAGCACCTGTAATCATATTTAATACAATAGGAGCGCCACCAAAATGAGTAACGTTATATTTATCAATTAATTCAAATATCTTTTTTATATCGATATTTCTTAGACAAATCGTTCTTCCATTTAACATTGGAACAGTCCATGGATACCCCCAGCCATTACAATGAAACATTGGCACAATAGTCAAAAAGTTTAATCTATTAGGCATATTCCATGCAACAGCACTTCCAGTAGACATCAAATATGATCCCCTGTGATGATAGACTACCCCTTTAGGGTTGCCTGTGGTTCCAGATGTATAACTCAAAGATATTGCTTGCCACTCGTCCTCTGGCATTTTCCAGTCATAATCCTCATCACCAGTATTTAAAAAACTTTCATACTCTAAATCGCCAATTTTTTCACACTTAGATTGATCAGCAAATTTATCAACAATATCAATGATGGTAATTTTTCTTTTTAAAACACTTAACGCTTTCTTAACTTCTATATGTAGCTGTCTATCTACAACTAATACTTTCGCTTCACTATGATCTAAAATATAAGCAATCGTTTTAGCATCTAATCTTATATTAATTGTATTCAAAACTGCCCCTGTCATTGGCACAGAATAATGACCCTCAAAAATTTCAGGAGTGTTGAAAGCTAAAAATGAAACAGTGTCACCTTTTTTAACGCCAATTTTGTTTAGCGCGCTCGCAAATTTAACAGTCCGTTTATAAACCTCGCTCCATGAATATTTTCGATCTTCATATATTACAGCTTCATAATTTGGATAAATTTCTTTAGCCCTTTTGATGAAAGTTAAAGGAGTTAAAGGAACATAATTTGCATTATTTTTTTCTAGATTGGTATCGTAATGACTCATTTAACTAAATTTGAAGTTCATTATATTTAAACTTCCGGTAATTGCAGATTTATAATGTTGTTCAGCTCTTGGTAGCACTTTGTCAAAATAAAATTTAGCAGTATTTATTTTGTCATCATAAAATTTTTTATTCTCCTCATAGTCTTTGAAACTTATATTAAGAACTTTTATCCATGAAAATGCTAATGATATATAGCCAAGAGTTTTTAAATAATCATTCGCAGCTGCGCTTACATCATCTTTATTGGTTTCTAATCTCTGAATAGTCCAATCACTAAAGTTCTTAAGTACATTTAAATAATAATTAAATTCTTTTATAAATGGCTTGACTTTTTCGTTATTTGAATTTGTTTCAGTTTTAACTAAATCTAAAAATTTATCTATTATATTTCCATTCTTATTTAATAATTTTCTAAAAACTAAATCAGCAGCTTGAACAGAATTTGTTCCTTCGTAAATTGGTGTAATTCTGTTATCTCTATATAATTGCTCTATACCTTGATCTTTAGTATAGCCATACCCACCAAAAATTTGCATTGCATCGCTTGTAATCTCCATTCCTAAATCTGAAAATAAAGATTTTACAACAGGTGTCATTAATGAGACCATGTCTGAAGCATCTTGTTTTATTTTCTGATCATCGTGATTTAAACTTACTTCAGTTTGTTGTGATAACCAGAAACATAATGCTCTCTCTCCCTCAATTATAGATTTCATGTTCAACAATGTTTTACGTATATCTGCATGTTCAATAATTGCATCAGCATTTCCATTTTGCGATTTATTATTGTTGCTTTTTCCTTGCTTTCTCTCTTTGGCATAACTCAATGAATTTTGATAAGCAATTTCTGAAATTCCTAAACCTTGAATTCCAACTACAATTCTTTCTAAATTCATCATTGTAAACATTTGACTTAGTCCTTTATTTTTAGGACCAATCATAATTCCAGTTGCATCATCAAAATTTAAAACGCAAGTAGCTGAACCTTTAATACCCATTTTTGTCTCTATTGATCCTGTAGATATTCCATTTCTAGCACCAATTGTTCCATCTTCTTTTACAATAAATTTTGGGACTAAAAATAAACTTATTCCCTTAGTACCTTTCGGTGAATCTGATGCTCTTGCTATTACAAGATGAATTATATTTTCTGTTAAATCATGATCACCAGATGTAATAAATATTTTTTGGCCAGTGATTTTGTATGTTCCATCGGGTTGCTCTACAGCTTTTGTTTTAAGTAAACCTAAATCCGTTCCACAAACTGGTTCTGTTAAACACATAGTGCCACTCCATTTTCCCTCAACCATTTTTGGAAGATATTTATCTTTAATTTCATCTGGGGCATGGTGGTGAATACAATTGTAGGCACCAAGTGATAATTCACTATAAAGTTTAAATGCTAGACTAGCTGAAGATAACATTTCATCAAAAAATGCACTCACTGTTCTGGGCATACCTTGTCCTCCGTATTTTGGATCACAAGATAACGAAGTCCAACCATCCTCGATATATTTCTTATAAGCTTCTTTATATCCTGGGGGTGTTCTTACTACTCCATTTTCTAATATAGCTGGATTTTCATCTCCAGCTTTTGCAAGAGGTAAAATTAAATTTTGATTTATTTTTGCAGCTTCCTCTAAGATATCCTTTACTAACTCTGAGGTAACTTCTTTATATTTCTCTAATTCATTATAATTTTTATTATCCCTTAGTTTCTCATATAGAAACATCATATCTTTGACTGGTGCATTATAGCTAGGCATATTTTAATTTTAGAATAAATAATTAGTTATTGCAATTTTGAAATAATCGCATCACCCATTTGTGATGTCGATATCTCTTTCATTCCCTTAGATAAAATATCTTTTGTCCTTAATCCTTCATTTAGTACACTCTGAACAGCTTTTTCCAAAGATTCTGCTTCTTTATCCAGGTCTAAGGAGTATCTCAAAGCCATTGCAAAACTTAATATAGTTGCAATCGGATTTGCAATACCTTTACCTGCTATATCAGGTGCAGATCCATGAATTGGCTCATACATTGCTCTCATCTCTCCCTCATTATTTTTGGCTCCTAGAGATGCAGATGGTAAAAGACCTAATGATCCAGTCAACATAGATGCTTGATCGGACAACATATCACCGAATAAATTATCCGTCACAATAACATCAAATTGTTTAGGATTTCTAAGCAATTGCATTGCACAATTATCTGCTAGCATATGGCTTAACTCAACATCTTTATACTCTTTCTCATGAAGTGCTTGAACTTCCTCTTTCCAAAGCTGACCTGCTTCCATCACATTTGATTTTTCACAAGATGTGACTTTATTTGATCTTTTTTTTGCTAAATCGAATGCAATACGAGCGACTCTGATTATTTCGCTACTAGTGTAAGAGTGCGTATTAATTCCTTTTCTCTCACCATTTTCTATTGGTTTGATGCCTCTAGGTTCTCCAAAATATATTCCACCAGTAAGTTCTCTGACGATCATAATGTCTAAGCCTGAGACAACATCTGGTTTTAAAGTTGATGCGTCGACTAACTGTTTAAAACATATTGCTGGTCTTAAATTAGCAAAAAGTTTCAACTCTTTCCTTAATTTTAAAAGAGCTCTTTCAGGTTTCTTAGAAAATTCAACTTGATCCCATTTTGGCCCTCCAACAGCGCCTAACATTATAACAGCGCTCTCTAAAGCTTTATAAAATACCTCATCAGTAATTGGGGTTCCATGTTTGTCATAAGAACATCCTCCAGCCAAATCTTCATCAATTTCAAAATCTAAAGATTTTTTGTCATTAAACCAATTTATTATCTTTCTAACTTCACCAATGACTTCGGGGCCTATACCATCACCTGGTAATAATAATATTTTTCTTTTTTTAACCTTAATCATTAAAGATCCATGGCTTTTGACTTTTAAGGTCTTTTTCGAAATTTTCAATTTTTTTGGATTTATTAAGTGATAACGCTATGTCATCTAAGCCCTCTAATAGACATTTTTTTTTAAATGGGTCTACTTTAAATATAACTTCGTTATTTCCATAAATTACTTTTTCCTCATTAAGGTCTACAAAAATTTCCTCTTTTCTATTAGCATACTCTGATAGTTCTTTAATTTTATCATCATTAAGAATGATTGGTAAAATTCCATTTTTAAAACAATTGTTGTGGAAAATATCAGCAAAACTTGAGCTAATCACACAAGTAATACCAAAATCTAACAATGCCCAGGGTGCATGCTCCCTTGAAGAGCCACATCCAAAATTTTTCCCAGCTATCAAAATTTTTGATTTATTAAATGGAGTTTTATTTAAAATAAATTCATTAATTTCTTTACCTTTATCATCATATCTCATTTCAAAGAATAAATTTTTACCTAACCCAGTTCTTTTAATAGTTTTAAGAAATTGTTTAGGGATAATCATATCAGTATCAATATTAACAATCGGTAAATATGCCGGAATACTTTTAAGTGTGCTAAATTTTTGCATCTAATTTTGGTACTTTCTCACATCATCAAGACTACCAGATATTGCTGCTGCAGCGGCCATGCCTGGACTGACAAGGTGTGTTCTTCCACCTCTACCTTGTCTTCCCTCAAAATTTCTATTTGAAGTGGATGCACATCTTTCCTCAGGTTTTAATTTGTCTGCATTCATTGCTAGGCACATTGAACAACCTGGTTCCCTCCATTCAAAACCTGAGTTAACAAATATTTTATCCAATCCTTCCTGCTCCGCTTGCTCTTTTACTAAACCTGATCCAGGAACGACCATCGCATGAACGTGGGAGGCTATTTTTTTGTCTTTAAGAATTTTCGCAGCCTCTCTTAGGTCTTCAATTCTACCATTTGTGCAGCTTCCTATAAAAACTTTATCTATTTTAATATCTTTTGCAGCCATATTAGGTTTTAAGCCCATATAATTTAGCGCTCTTTCTAATGAATTTTTCTTATCTTCATTTTTTTCATTTTGAGGGTTGGGAATCTTGCCATCTATCGTGATTACATCTTGTGGAGAAGTCCCCCAAGTTATCATTGGTAAAATTTCTTCAGCTTTTAAATTAACTTCTTTATCAAATTTTGCTCCATCATCTGACTTTAAATTTCTCCAATATCCCAAAGCATTTTCCCAATTTTTTCCTTTTGGTGACATAGGTTTGCCCTCAAGATATTTAAATATTTTTTCATCAGGGGCAATCAATCCTGCCCTAGCTCCACCTTCTATAGTCATGTTACAAATAGTCATTCTTTGCTCAACACTCAAAGATCTAATTAGATCTCCAGCATATTCTATAACACATCCAGTTCCACCAGCTGTTCCAATTTTTCCTATTATTTGAAGAATTACATCTTTTGATGTTACTCCTAATGGTAGTTTACCTTCTACATTAATTCTAAAATTTTTTGCTTTTTTTTGAACTAATGTTTGAGTAGCCAAAACATGTTCTACCTCTGATGTTCCAATTCCAAAAGCTAAAGATCCAAAGGCACCGTGTGTCGCTGTATGGCTATCTCCACAAACAATTACTGTTCCTGGTTGCGTAAAACCTTGCTCAGGTCCGATTATATGAACTATACCCTGTCTCTTATCACCCATTCCAAATAATTTAATACCAAACTCTTTACAATTTGCTTCTAATGTATCTACCTGAATTTTAGACTCTTTATCAGATATTCCTTTTGATCTATCAGTTGTTGGTACATTGTGGTCTGCAACAGCTAGAGTAAGTTTTGGATGTCTAACTTTCCTATTTGAATTTCTTAGACCTTCAAAAGCTTGTGGGCTAGTTACTTCGTGAACCAAATGCCTATCAACAAACAATAAAGCTGTTCCATCAGCCTGTTGATCTACTAGGTGATCGTTCCAAATTTTATCGTAAAGAGTATTGGGCATTGAGAAAAAAATTATTTTTTTTCTGAGGGATTTTCAAGTTTTTTTTCTGCTTTAATATCAGCTTTAGGTGCATCTATTTGAGGTTCTTTTTTAGTAGTTTCCTCTTTTTTTTCATCCGATGTTGACACAACCTTTGTATTTATCTCAGTTTCAATTTCTTTATTTGTTGGGGCAAGATTTTCCTCATTTACCGTTTCAGGCTTTACATCAATATCAATGCCAATTTTTTTTCTTATTTTTTCAGCAATCCTTGCTGATTTTCCTGTTCTATCCCTTAGGTAGTAAAGCTTTGCTCTTCTGACTTTGCCTGAACGGATTACTTTAATAGAGTCAATCACAGTCCCATATAGTGGAAAAGTTCTTTCAACACCTTCTCCAAATGAAATTTTTCTGACTGTAAATGACGAGTTCAAATCTCTATTTTTCTTTGCAATACAAACGCCTTCGAAAAACTGTATTCTCTCTTTTTTACCCTCTGTAATTCTGACACCTACTTTAACTACATCTCCAGCAAAAAAATCAGGAATTTTTTTCTCTGATAGAATTTTTTTAACATTATGTTGATTTATTTCCTCGATTGTTTTCATTCTATAATTGTTCAATTAGTTTTTCTTATATTTTTGCCACAAATCTGGTCTTCGGTCGCGAGTTATAGCCTCAGATTGAGATAAACGCCAGTCTTTAATTTTAGCATGATCTCCAGATAATAATACCTCGGGTACTGGTTTTTCCTCCCAAATTTGAGGTTTTGTATATTGGGGGTACTCTAAAAGACCATTTTCAAAGGTTTCATCAATTGCAGATTTTTTATTTCCTAGTACACCAGGTAAAAGTCTTAAAATGGTATCAAGCACAACTAATGCAGCAGTTTCTCCACCAGACAAAACATAATCTCCTATACTTATTTCCTCTATATTTCTTGTATCTAAAACTCTCTCATCAACTCCTTCAAAATGACCACAAATTAGAGAGATAGATTTTTCTTTTGATAAATCTTTTGCAAATTTTTGGTCAAACTTTTTTCCCTTAGGTGATAAATAAAAAATTCTTTCATCTTTTTTTACTCTTTGGTCTAACGATTTTGCTAATATATCTGGTTTAAGTAACATTCCTGTTCCACCTCCATACGGAGTGTCATCAACAGTTTTATGTTTATCTGTTGCTGCATCCCTTATATTTACAACATTCAAATTCCATAACTTATTAGATAGAGCTTTTCCATAAAGACCCTTAGCAAGAGGGCCAGGAAAAAATTCTGGGTACAAAGTAAATACTTGAGCTTGGAACATGATGATTTTTTAAATTACTTTTTTTCCCCTTTTGAAGCCTCTTCTTTTTTAGGAGCTTCTTCTTTTTTTTTTGCTTCTGCTGATGGTGCTGCATCTGCTTTAGGAGCTTCTTCTTTTTTAGGAGCTTCTTCTTTTTTTGCTTCTGCTGCTGGTGCTGCATCTGCTTTAGGAGCTTCTTCTTTTTTGGCTTCTGTTGATGCTTCTTTTTTTCTATCTTTTTTTGGAATAGCTTTTTGAGGATTATTTCCGTTAACAGGCATAGGCATTAACTCATTTTCTCCTAGAATTCTTGCCACTCTTGTAGTTGGTTTTGCTCCTTGACCCAACCAATATTTAATTCTTTCAGCTTCAAGTCCTATTCTCTCTTTTTTTTCTTTTGGAAGTAACGGATTAAAAAAACCTACCTTTTCTATAAATCTTCCATCCCTTGAAAACCTACTGTCTGCAACAACTAACTTGTATACTGGTCTTTTTTTTGTGCCACCTCTTGATAACCTTAACTTTAACATTTGCTCTCCTTTTATTTTAATTGATTAAATAACTCTGGTGGTATTCCTTTATCAGACATACCTTTCAGATTTCCCTTTGACATTTTTTTCATCATTTCTGACATCATTTTAAATTGTTTAAGCAATTTATTGATAGTGGCTGGATCTGTACCAGAGCCATTAGCAATTCTTTTTTTTCTTGAACCATTAATTATTTTTGGATTCTCTCGTTCTTTTTTGGTCATCGACAAAATTATTGCCTCGTTTTTAGTGATAACACTTTCATCTATACCAGCAGCTTCCATTTGGGACTTAACCTTAGATACACCAGGCATAAATGACATCACACCTTCTATTCCTCCCATTTTTTTCATCTGTCTTAATTGTGTTAAATAATCCTGCATTGAAAATTGACCTTTTTTTAAATTCTCTTCAGCTTTCTTTATATTTTCCTCACCTAAATCCTCAGCTGCTTTTTCTACAAGAGATATGATATCTCCCATACCAAGAATTCTATTTGCTATTCTATCTGGATGAAATAATTCAAGATTTTCAATTTTTTCACCAATACCTAAAAATTTAATTGGTACTTGTGACACAAATTTCATACTCACTGCTGCTCCACCCCTTGCATCTCCGTCTGCTCTAGTTAAGATTATTCCTGAGAGGTTAACAGTGTTTTTAAATTCTTTTGCGACGGACGCTGCCACTTGTCCTGTTAATGAATCTGCAACAAGAAATATCTCTGCAGGGTTAATAGTATTTTCAATTTGCTTAATTTCACTCATCATCTGCAAGTCTATTTGAGTTCTACCAGCGGTATCAAATAGAATTATATCTGCGCCATTTAAATTTGCAGCACTTAAAGCTCTTTGACAAATTTCATTTGGTTGCTGACCTTCAATTATCGGTAAAGTTATAATATTATTTTGTTCACCTAATAATTTTAATTGTTCTTGTGCAGCAGGCCTATAGATATCTAAACTAACCATCATTACTCTCTTTTTTTTAGTGTTCTCTAGATACCTTGCTAGTTTAGCAGTTGTAGTAGTTTTACCAGAGCCCTGAAGTCCAACCAACATCATTGGTACAGGCGGGACTGCGTTGAGATTTACATCATCATTTTTTTCACCAAGCAAACTGACTAATTCGTCATAAACGATCTTCACAACCATATCTCCAGGGGATGTCGATCTGATAATTTCTTTACCTAGAGCTTTTGGTTTTACTTTTTCGATGAAGTCTTTTGCAACTTCAAGAGATACATCTGCCTCTAACAAGGCCTGCCTAATACCTCTTAATCCCTCATCTACTTGATTTTCATCTAGTGATGGTGCTTTTTTTAAAGAGGAAAAAACTTCCTCAAATTTATTAGTCAAATTTTCAAACATATTTATTACACCCAACAGTAATCGCACTAGTGGGCGAACCCTCGCAGACTAGTGTCGATCTCTTTGTTTCCAAAGACACCGCAAATTTAACGTTTTTGCGGAAACTGCCACAAACTATAATAGAGGTTCAAAAAGTCAATAAATAAGTTAAATAAACATATATGAACATTAAAGCATTTAAAATGGATGGTTTAGGTAATGACTTTGTAATTATTGATAATAGACAAAAAATTACCAATTTAAATAAAGAGCAGATAATTAAAATTTGCGATAGAAGTTTTATTGGTTGCGATCAATTGATTTTGATAGAAAACGATAATTCAGCTGATGCATACTTGAAATTTTTTAATTCTGACGGTGGAGAGTCAGGAGCATGTGGTAATGGAACAAGATGCATTGCTAATTTCATTTCAAAAGAAACAGATAACAAAACTATAATTTTGAAGACATTTTCTGGACTGTTAAAGTCTGAAATTTTAGGAAATAAGATTGTTACAACAGAAATCGGTAAAGCTAAAACAGATTGGAGTGAAATACCCTTGTTGGAAAAATTAGATACAAGAAATTTAAATATTAAAATACTTGATATAAATGATAAAGAGCATATTGGTGGCACTGCAGTGAATGTCGGAAATCCACATATCATTTTTTTTGTTAATGAACTAAACGATTTCAATATTAAAAAAATTGGTCCGGAAATTGAAAATCACTCAATTTTCCCAGAAAAATGTAATGTCACAATTGCTCAAGTAATAAATAAAGATTTGATTAAAGTTAAAGTCTGGGAAAGAGGAGCTGGATTGACTAAGGCATGTGGTACTGCTGCCTGCGCAACTGCATTTGCCGGTAAGATAAATAATTTAACAGAAAATAAAACAGATATAGAATTTTCGACAGGAAAATTGTCGATATGGATTGATGCAAAAAATTCAATACATATGAAAGGTCCTGTATCAGATGTAGAGGAAATTGAAATCAAACTATAATGGGAATTTTTGATAAATTTAAAATTGGCTTTCAAAAAAGCGCTTCTGCACTTACATCCGGTCTAAAAGAAATAATAATAAAAAAAGAGATAGATGATGAAAATTTAGATAAAATAGAGGAATTTTTGATTCAATCAGATGTAGGTTTAGAAGCTGCATCAGAAATAAAAGAAATTATTTCGAATAAAAAAATCGATCCAAACAAAGATCTAACTAGTGAGATAAATTATATTTTAAAAGAGTACATAATTTCTTTAATGAAACCTTTAGAGAATAACTCATTTTTTGAGAAAAAAGAAAAACTTAATTCAACTTTAGTTTCGGGAGTTAATGGAGTTGGAAAAACGACAACTATCGGTAAAATTGGTAAAATTTTGAAATCTAATGGCAATAAAGTTATGTTTGCAGCCTCAGATACTTTTAGAGCAGCAGCAATTGAACAACTAGAAAATTGGGCAAATAAAATTAATGTTTCAATTACTAAATCTTCTCAAGGTGCTGATCCCGCATCGGTGGCATATAAGGCAGTTGAAAAAGCAATTAACAATAATTTTCATCAAGTATTAATAGATACAGCCGGCAGACTTCAAAATAAAAAAAATCTTATGGAAGAATACAAAAAAATAGCAAATGTTATAAAAAAAATTGATAATGAAGCGCCCCACAATGTTATTTTAGTTTTAGATGCTACATCTGGACAAAATATAATTAATCAGGTTGAAGAATTTAATAAAATAATTCCTATAACAGGTGTTGTAATGACTAAATTAGATGGAACAGCAAAAGGTGGCATACTTTTAGCATTAGCTAAAAAATATAAACTTCCCATTATTGCATTAGGCTTAGGTGAAAAAGAGGATGACCTTCAGTTATTTGATGCCGAAAAATTTGCTGAAGCATTTACCCAAGTTAATTAATCAAATTACTAGAAATTAATGGTTTGTAGATATTACATTTGTAATTATCTTTAAATTTATAATACCCACAATCTTTTGAAAATGATGAAATTATAAAGTCAAACTTTCCTGTAGTGGGATAGAGTTCTAATTTTTTCTTACTGATATCATACTTAAAATTTGCATTTAAACTTTTTACTGCACTAATCATCACCAATGTTTTGTCATCCTCTAATAAATAATATGCAAAATCATCAGGAAATACTGGAAAATCATATTCCTGTAAAAAATATTTTGCTTGAGATGGAAACCAATCATAAGAAATTAGAGGAGAAGATGACTTAGTTGAATAATTGTAAATATACAGATCTTTTGGATAATCGTTTATATAATTACTTTCCTCACCTCTTGCTAAAATAGATTTTTCTCTGCCTTTAAAATATAAACTAAATTCTTTGTTATGAGAGTCCATATTATCTATGTGAAATAAATCATCGGGCTGGAAAAATTTTTCTTGAGAATTAACAATATTTGTAAATGTTAAATAAGATAAAAGTATTAATAAAAATTTTCTCACATTATCAAGCTATAAAAAAATTTTGAAATATATTTGTTGAGATTATGGCTTAATTTAAACTTTTCAAAAAAGATTCAAGCGCAAATATCAAATCTTCATCGTATTCCATCATATGATTGTCATATTTTGTAAAATAGGAATATTTTGGTCTATTAGCTAATTCATAAATTTTTTTACCCATCTGAAATGGAACTATTTGATCTTTTTCTCCATGCATCACTAATAATGGTATATTTATATTTTTTAATTTTCTAGAATTTTCATACTTATCTTTAAGTAGTAACTTGACTGGAATATAAGGATAGAAAGTTTTGGCAGCATCTATCATGGAAGTAAATGGTGTTTCCAAAATTATTCCTGCAAAATCTTTGTTTTGTGCAAGATGTGTAGCTACCCCAGTGCCTAAAGACTCCCCATAAAGGATAATATTTTTTTTTCTTACACCTTTTTCAATAAGCCAATCGACGGCACTTTGACCATCTTCATACAGACCTAATTCTGAGGGATTACCTTTATTTCCACTAAAACCTCTCCAGGCTATAATCAAAAAATTTAAATCCATGTTTTTGAAATGATTAAGCTTATGAATTCTATTTTCTAAAGATCCTGCATTTCCATGAAAAAAAACTAGTGTTTTATAGTCTTTGAGATTTTTCTCATGATACCATCCAAGTAATTCAATATTATCCGAAGTTAATATCTTAACTTTTTTAATTTCAACAGAAATTTTATCTCCAGAATAATTATTTTCATTTGGGTGATACAATAAATTTCTTTGGTTAAAGTACAAAAAGACTAAAATTAAAAAATAAATAAAAATTAAGATTAAAATAATTTGAGTCAATTTTTTCCTAAATTTGTTTAGCATTTTTCTTCTTCGCTAAATATACTCCAATAAATACTAAAACTGTTCCAATTAAGTGGTAATTCTCAAGTTTTTCTCCAAATAAAAAGTAACCATAAATCGCACCGTAAATTGTGAAAACATATAATGTAAATCCAGTTAGAGAGGCACCAAGTTTTTTTTGAGCCACTGTATAAAGAGTGAAAGCTATAATTCCTGGAGAAATAGCAGCAAAAATAATCCACATAAAAAATTCATTACTAAATGTTGTTCTTTCAAAAAAAAATTCTTCGCCAATATAAAAAGGAAATAAACTCAAAGCACCAAAAAATGCAATTAAGGTAAATCTTTGAAAAATCTTGAGCTTTGATTTCCAGTGAAATAAATAAATTGAATATAAAGCCCAACCGATAGCAGCTGCCAGCATCCATAAATCACCAATTGTAAAATTAAGATTAATCAATAAATCAAGATCTCCCTTAATAATAATTGCAAAAACACCAATTAAACATGAAATGAGGCCAATTATCTTAGTAAAATTAATCTTTTCATGAAAAAAGAAACTAGATATTAAAATTATAAAAATTGGAGAAGAAGTATAAATTATTCCCATATTTGTAACTGTAGTAGTTTTTCCAGCTAAAAAAGGGAAGGCTCCACATACTCCACATCCCATGGCTCCTAAAAATAAAAGTTTTTTAAATTCATTTTTTATAATCTTATAATTTTTTCTTAAAGACAAATATGTAAAAGGTAAAAGGATAACAAAAACTAATGTCCATCTCCAAAAAGCCAGAGAAATTGGCGGAACATATTCAACTCCACCTCTCGCAACAACTAAGTTTGATGCCATAAATATTGGCTGAATAAATAAAAGTGAAAATGCTAAAAGATTTTTTACTTTAGTATTCAATCGTTTAAAATTTTGAATAATTATTTTTTATCAAAGAAAGCTTCATAGACCATCATAAAAATCGCAATACCCATTAATATGTAAACAGGTAACACATCAAAAAAACCTATCATTGATGATCTAGTTAGTGTAAATGCAAGACCCACTAAAAAAGCTATGGCGAGCAAAGACCCTAAAAATGTTGTAAACTTTTGCATTTAGTTATTACATTCTTTTTCTAGCCAATTAGCAACACCTAAAAATCTGTGATCATCGTATCTATCACCTATGAGCTGTACTCCTAAAGGTAGGTTATTTTCACCTTCAAGTAGCGGAAGAGATATACAAGGCGTTCCCAGGTATGACCAAACTTTATTGAATTCTGCTGTGCCTGTACTTTTTAGACCTTTTGGAGCAACACCGGGACTTGCAGGAGTAAGAACACCATGATAATCCTCGAAAACTTCTTGATAAGACTCATAGCTTCTTTTTCTAAAGTCAATTGCTTCAGCATAATCTTTTGCAGAATGTTTATTACCTTTAGCTATAGCGGTTTGCATAAACTTTGATAATTTATTTTTGTATTTTTTGTAATATAAACTAAAATTATTAGCTAAATCAGTTTCATGAATAATTTGATGATATTTATGAATATCTTTAAAATAAGATGGTGTATCGAATACCTCAACATTTTTAAATGACTTTATAAAATATTCAAAGGACTCTCTTGATTTTTTATCCACTATTTTCCAATAATCTGATTTATAAAAGATAAATTTTGGTTCAAATAGTGGTCCTTTTTTTGTTTCCTCTAAAATATTTTCAGCTGAATAATAAATAGTTGCAGGATCATACTGATCCTTTTTAATTAAAACTTTAGCTAATAATGCAACATCCTCTACATTTCTTCCAAATAAGCCAATATGATCTAATATATATGAAGTTCTTAAAACTCCATTTCTTGAAATAAGACCATATGTAGGTTTATATCCTACTACTCCACAATAAGATGCAGGTCTGATGACCGATCCTCCTGTTTGAGATCCTATTGATAATGGCGCCATCAGTGACGCTACCGCTGCTGCAGATCCACTAGAGGAACCTCCTGGCGTTCGAGAATAATCATGAGGATTAGTTGTTTTTGGAGGTCCTAGATAAGCTAGTTCTGACGTAGCAGTTTTACCCATAACGACAGCACCAGCAGAATTCAAAAGCTCAACTATTTCAGCGTTCTGAGAATAAGATTTTCCTTTTCTTATAGATGTACCACACTCTGTTGGCATATCTACCGTCCCAATTATATCTTTTAAAGCTATAGGAACACCGTGTAATGGTCCTACAGGTTTTCCTGATTTTCTATGCTCATCTGACTCTGCAGCTTTCTCCAACAAAATTTTTTTATCAAAATGAGCCCAAGCTTTTACATCTTTCTCAAACTTATTAATTCTTTCAATATACTTTTCACAAATTTCAACTGAAGTAATTTGACCTTCTTTAATATTTTGAGCCATTTCTTCCACACTTAACGAAAAAATATCAATCATATTTATTAGTCAGCAAACAATACGTCTGGCAGCCAAAGTGCAATTCCAGGAAACATATACATTAAGAACATTCCAAAAATTACAATACTTAAAAATGGCATGATACCTCTAAATATCTCCAACAATTCAACGTTAGTTTTCTGGACACCTTTAAGATAATATGCGGACATTGCCATCGGTGGTGTCAAAAAAGATGTTTGTAGGTTTAAAGCAATTAACATTGCAAAGAAATATGGATTAACGTCAAATATTTCAAGAAGTGGTAAAAATATCGGTACAAATATAATTAAGATCTCAGTCCACTCTAAAGGCCATCCTAATAGAAAAATTATTATTTGAGTTATAATCAAAAATTGCCAAGTAGTTATATTTATAGATGTGAAAAAATGTTCAAATACTTCATGACCTCCTAGATAAGAGAAGACTGAAGAGAAAGTCCAAGATCCAATAAAAAGCCACATTATCATAGCAGTGGTTTTTGCTGTTAAAAAAACTGACTCTTTAAAATTTTGCCATTTAAGTGTTTTATAAAACCAAGAAAGTATTAATGCCCCAAAAGCACCTGCAGCTGCAGCTTCGGCAGGGGTTGCAATTCCTGCTAAGATCGTACCTAGCACTAACATTATTAACCCAAATAAAGGAACAAAAGAGACCAATACCTCTTTTAAAATCTCTGCTCTTGGAGGAATATCTTCTTTTGGAGGTCTCGGTGCTAGTGAAGGATTCAACCATGCTCTTATCACTGCATAAGCGATATAAAGACCTGCCAACATTAATCCTGGAAAAATCGCAGCAGCAAACAATCTTAATGGAGATAATTGGGCAATAACAGAATAAACAATAAGCATAATGCTTGGTGGTATTAAAATACCCAAACATCCGCCGCTACAAATTATTCCAGAAGCAAATTTTTTATCATATCCAGCTTTAACCATTGCTGGCCAAGCTAATAATCCCATCAAAGTTACAACTGCTCCAATAATACCTGTTGCGGTTGAAAATAATGTACATGTTATTAATGCTGCTACAGCCATGGATGCTGGTAATCTATGCGCGGCTAATCTTATTGCAAAGAAAAGTTTAGCTACAATACCTGCTCTCTCAACTAAATATCCCATGAATAAAAAGAGAGGCACTGCGGTAAGAACGTTATTATCCATAACTGTGTACGTGTTTTTTACAAATAAAGAAAAAATTCTATTATCGAAGAGATGATCCATCAAAACTGGATCGTAATAAGCATAATAACCAAAACCAATTCCCATTGCCATTAGAGTAAAAGCAATCGGAAAGCCTAACAAAACAGAAAAAAGGAAAACACCCATCATCAAAATAGCAACTTCTGGATTAGTTAAGCCAAACATAAATTTATTTATTTTCCTCTTGAGAGCTTCTCATTAAAATTTTTTCTGTCTCTTCAGCGACAACCATTCTTGCTGGCCAATGACCTGTTTGAATGCAAATTATTGATCTAAACACCTCACCTATTCCTTGAATAATTAACATAATTCCTGCAGCAGGAATCATTGATTTAACCATATAAATTTGAATTTGAGCAGGACTACTCCAACTTGTCTCTTTTACTTTCCAAGCTTGAGCTGCGTACTCATAACCATAAAACGCTAATGCCAATACACCTGGAAAGAAAAATACAAAATAAAGTATCAAATCTATCCACGCCTGAGTTTTTTGGCTGAATAATCTATAAATTACATCTCCTCTTACATGAGCTTCTGTAGCTAAGCAGTATGCACCTGACATCATTAGTATAGCTCCGTACATTTGCATACTAAAATCAAAATTCCATAGTGTTGGCTTATTGAAAGCATATGCCATTACCACTTCATAAACAGTCCCTCCCATTAAAATAACAATACACCATGAAAAAGCTTTTCCCATTGATGTACTAAGTGTGTCTGCAAATTTAATGTAAGATGACATCATCATTTTAAAATATAGTAAATTTAAGTAAAAAAAAGGGGGTTTTTAAACCCCCTTAATTTTAATTTTTTTAAAAGCTAATTAAATTTTAACTTTTGCAATTGGACCAAACTCATTTTCATAAGCTAATTTGTAGTTCGGTTGATTCATCAACAGATACTTCATTGTTCTCTTAGCGTATGCTTTCTGAGATGCTATAATTTTCTTAAAGAAAGGATCTTTTCCAGAAAATTCAGCTACTATTTTATCCCAACCTTTTAACTGTTCAGCTAAAATAGCGTCAGATGTTTGGTATACATTTACTTTATGCTCATTCATTAACTTAGCTAAGTCAGCAGAATATCTCACTAAAGCTTTAAAGTAGTTATCTGAGTTAGCAGCATAAGCAGCATTTTTCAATATAGCTTGATGAGCTGGTGAAAGGCTGTTGTATCTTTTCTTGTTCACCGGTATCTCAAACATTTCTTGAGATTGGTGGAAACTACCTAAATGATAGTGTTTAGATACATCTTGCATTCCAAACTGTGAGTCTGATGTTGGGTTGTTAAATTCAGCAGCATCAATCAATCCAGTTTTCATTGCTGGTTGGATTTCACCACCTGGTAATTGTCTTACAACCATTCCCATAGCAGTTAAAACGTTTGTCGCTAGGCCAACTGTTCTATACTTCATACCTTTAACATCAGATACTTTTGTTACATTCTTTTTGAACCAACCAAAAGGCTGCGCTGGCATAGGCATATGGAAAAAACCAATATAATCAAATCCCACTTTAGCAAGTGTTTCATCATATAGTTTTCTTCCTCCACCGTACTCCATCCATCCCATTACTTCTTGAGATGACATTCCATACGAAGGACCAGTTCCAAAAAGAGAAGCGGCAGGGTTTTTACCATACCAATAAGCTGTTACCCAGTGACCCATATCTAGGTTACCATCACTAACAGCGGCTCCAATTTCTGAAGTTTTCACAACTGCTCCAACTGGTTGAAGGTCTATTCTTAATGAACCTCCTGACATTTCTTTAACCATGTTGCAGTAGTCTCCAGCCATTTCAAAAAAGATGTTTGCGCCTGAAGGCCAAGCTGCCTGCATCTTTAAAGTTACGTGACCATCCGACCTTGCAATGTTTGGCATTGCAACAGTAGCAGCAGCAACAGCTCCTGCTTTTGCGGCAGTCTTAAAGAACTTACGTCTTGAAGATGTTTTAATCTTCAACGATTTATTTTCTTTTGTCATTATTTCTCCTCTAGTAGTTAATTAACTAAATAATTAAAACACAGAATTAGATGGGAGTCTTTCTAAAAAAGGGCGTAGATGTCGCATAAGTTGAATTTTATACAATCCTGAGTAGAATTAATTGACTTTGTTTTTACAATTTCCCGTTTTAAAAAATTCGTCAATATTATCTATCGCTAAATTTGCCATTGCTATCCTGGTGTCTTTGGTTGCACTACCAAGGTGGGGTAAAATAAATGCCGATTTTATTTTTAAATAACCAGGATTTAAATTTGGCTCATTTTTATAAACATCCAAACCAACAGCATAAATTTTTCTGCGATTTAAAGCATCAATAAGGGCATCATCATCCACTATATCACCTCTTGCTACATTAGTTATGACTGCTCCTTTTGGAAAATACTCAACCGTTTCTTTATTGATCATATTTTCAGTTTCTTTAGTTGCAGGACAACAAATAGATAAAACATCAGAAACAGAAAAAAGGCTTTTTAAATTATCATGATAAATAGCACCATCTTCTTTATCAGGGCTTAATTTTGATCGGTTATGATAATGGATTATCATGCCTAAAGACTTTGCTATTTTTGCAATTTTTTGACCAATCCTTCCCATGCCTAAAATGCCTAACCTTGAACCTGTTAATTGTTTTCCGATCAAGTAATCTGCAGACCATTTCCATCCACCTTCTCTTGCTGATTCTATTCCCTCAGCGGCTCTTCTGCATGCACCTAAAATTAATAGGACACCTATCTCTGCTGTAGCGTCTGATAATACTTCAGGAGTGTTTGTTACAGCGATGCCCCTTTTTTTTGCTGCCTCTAAATCAATATTTCCAAAACCAACAGCAAAATTAGAAATAATCTTAATTGAATCTGGTAACTTATCTATTGTCTCTTTATCCATTTTATCTGTTAGTGATGTTAAAACTCCATCACAACCTTGGCACATTTCTATCACTCTTGATTGGGAATATAATTCATCATTTGGATTAAGTTTTGCATCAAAAATTTTTAGAGCTTTGTCCTCGCTATCTTTAATTAATTTTCTTGTTACTAGAATTTTTTTCATCTTCATTAATTAATTTAGATCAAATATTTTACCAGGATTCATTATATTGTTTTGATCTATACTTCTTTTAATAGATTTCATTAATGGAATACAATCACCATGTTCTTGTAAAAGATATGATTTTTTATGTAAACCTACTCCATGTTCGCCTGTTATTGTTCCATTTAAATCTAAAGTTTTCTTAATTAATAAATCACTAAAATCTCTTATTTTATTATATGTTCCCTCTTCTTTAGGATCATAAGGTAAAATCACATGAAAGTTACCATCTCCTAAATGACCAACCATAGGGGCTCTCAAACCAAGTTTTTTAGTCTGTTCTTCAGCAAAGTTTACACACTCAGTTATGTTTGAAATTGGTAAACATACATCTGTAGAGTAAACACGACCATTATTTATTAAAGCTTTAACTGAATAATAGACATCCCATCTTGCTTTCCAGAGTTTATTTCTCTCCTCTAAATCTTTAGCCCATTTAAATGAACTTCCACTATTGTCTTTGGAAATTTCCTCAACAATTTTTATATTTTCTTGATTTGATACTTCTGAACCATGAAATTCAAAAAATAATGTTGGTACAGCCTCGATATCTTTTAATTTCGAGTAATTTATACTAATTTCCATCTGTTCTTTGTTAAGCATTTCTATTCTAGCAATAGGTACCCCGTATTGAATAACTTGTTGAGCTGTTTGAACTGCTTTTTCTAGAGATGGAAAATGACACACGGCACTCATAATGCTTTCAGGTATTGGCGATAATCTTAATTGAATTTCTGTAATAATACCTAAAGTACCTTCTGAACCAATAAAAAGGTTTGTTAAATTATATCCAGCAGAAGTTTTTTTAGTTCTGCTTCCAGTTTTTATGATGTCTCCATTTGGCAAAACAACTGTGAGGCCAGTAATTACGGTTTTCATGGTACCATACTTTACTGCCATCGTCCCTGAGGCAGAAGTTGATGCCATTCCACCTATCGCAGCATTAGCTCCAGGATCAATTGGAAAAAAAACTCCATCTTCTCTTAAATAATCGTTTAATTGTTCTTTAGTTACACAAGCTTGCACTCTACAATCAAAATCTTCTGCATTAACTGTTAAAATCTTATTCATTCTTTCTAAAGAAATAGTAATGCCTTTCTCATTGCCAACAACATTACCCTCTAAAGAGGTTCCTGTACCAAATGGAACAACTGGAACTTTATGCTTATTACACAGGCTTAATACTTTTGAAACTTCTTCATTTGTTTCTGGAAAAACTACAGCTTTTGAAAGAACTGGATCATAAGTATCCTCGCCTCTTGCATAATTAGTTCTTGTAGATACTGAAGTGGAAAATCTTCCATTAAAAATCTTTTTTAACTCTGACTGAACAAGATCATTCATTGAATAGAATATTATTAGTAATTAAACAAAAAATACAGCTTATTTAGTCAGCATTTTCTTTATATTTTCTAGAGCTTGAGAAATATTATCTCTAGAAGCTGCAAAACTAAATCTCACATAATCATTACAAGTTTTACCAAATGCTGTGCCTGGTACAATGGCGACACCAGCTTCATGCATGGCTTTTTTACAAAACTCTGAACCTGTCATACCAGTTGCACTTACTTTCGGAAATGCATAAAAAGCCCCTCCTGGTAAACTGCATTCGACGCCTGGAAGTTCATTTAAACCTTTGTGAATTAAATCTCGTCTTTGTGTAAATCTAACCATCATCTCATCAATAGAGTCATCTGGTCCATCTAGAGCTGCTATTCCAGCAAACTGTGCTGCTGCGTTTACACATGAAACACTATTAATTAAAAGTTTATTAACATGTTCAACCAAGTTTTTAGGCCAAAAACTCCAACCTAGCCTCCATCCTGTCATAGAATATGCTTTGCTCCATCCTTCTAAAACAATTAATCTTTCTCGTAATTCTGGATAATTGAAAAAACTTGGCATTTCTTTGTTATCAAATATTTGTCTGCTATAAATTTCATCACTTAGTATTGTCACATGAGGGTGTTTTTTTAAACCTTCGGCTAAAACATCAATATCAGATTTATCTACGAAACTCCCTGTTGGATTGTTTGGATTTATTAATATCAAAAGTCTGGTCTTATCAGTGATTAGGGATAAAATTTTTTCTGGATTAAATTTAAGATCTTTGTCTTCAGTCAAATCGTATGGCACAGGAGTAGAGCCAGTATAATTAATCATTGACTCATAGATTGGAAAAGCTGGAGTAGGGTGAATTATTTCTGCTCCTGGTTCACCAAAACATTGAATAGCGTAAGTCATGGTGGGTTTTCCACCTGGCATTATTAAAATCCTCTCGAAATCTATGTCAACACTATAACGTTTTTTTATCCATCTGGTCACTGCTTGTCTACATTCTGGGATCCCATTTGACATGACATAACCATGATGTCCGTCATCCAATGCTTTCTTAGCAGCGTCGACCACATGTTTAGGTGTTTTGAAGTCTGGTTGGCCTAAACCTAAGTGAATCATAGGTTTTCCTTGTGCTTCTAA
>CACPOY010000004.1 GCA_902635685.1 uncultured Pelagibacteraceae bacterium | reverse complement strand
ATAGGGGATTTCATGTCTAAAGATAAATTAATCTCCATGATTTCAAAATCATACACAAATTTCAGATCTAAAGATGTTGTAAAAATATCAGACTTGGGAAATTTAAAAGTTTTAGAGCTATTTCATGGCCCTACACTCGCTTTCAAAGATATAGCTATGCAACTAATAGGTAATTTTTACCAATATCATTTAACACGTGATCAAAAAAAAATTAATATAATAGTGGCAACTTCAGGCGACACTGGTGCAGCTGCTATAGACGCCCTAAAAGGAAAAGCAAATTTGAATGTATTTGTATTACATCCAAATAATAAAATCTCACCAGTGCAAAGAAAACTTATGACCATACATGAAGAGAGCAATGTATTTAATATTGCAGTTGAGGGAAATTTTGATGATTGCCAAAATTTAGTAAAATCAATGTTTAGCGACGAAAAATTTTCTAAATCAATAAATATGTCTGGTGTAAATTCAATTAATTGGGCAAGAATTGTTGCTCAATCAGTATATTATTTTTACGCTTACTTTAAAGTTGGAAATGGTCAACCTTTGTCTTTTTCTGTTCCAACAGGAAACTTTGGTGATATTTACGCAGGTTACTTGGCAAAAAAACTAGGTCTTCCAATTGATAGATTAATCGTAGCAACAAATAAAAATGACATACTTCACAGAGCTATTTCTGATGGTGATTACAATCAAAAGAAAGTTGAGGAAACAAATACACCAAGTATGGATATACAAATAGCAAGTAATTTCGAAAGGCTTTTATATGACGTAAAAAATTGTAACTCAGAAGTTACAAAAGATGTAATGGCTGAAATAAAAAATAATACTTATAAAATCGATAAAAATGATCTAGATAAAATAAAAAAGAATTTTGTATCCGAAATGCTTGATGAAAATGAGACTGTTGAAATGATAAAGATAATTAATGATGAGCATCAGGTGGTAGTAGATCCACATACTGCAGTAGGCATTGGCGCTGTGAGAAAACTAGGATTAGAAAAAAATTGTGTTGTATTATCAACTGCACACCCATGCAAATTTCCAAAAGCAATAGAGGATGCGATATCAAAAACCGAAAATTTACCAAATAGTCTAAAGTATGTTAATGACAGAAAAGAAAAATTTAAACTTCTTTCTAACGATATTACAGAAGTTAAAAAATATATAATGAATTCGATATGAAAATTAAAATAAAAGATCAACTACCAGATACAGAGATTTTTCAACTTGTTGATGGAGAACCTCAAAAAAGTAAACTAAGAGAAACTATTGGTAATGGTAAAATTGTTTTGTTTGGTTTACCTGGTGCATTTACATCAACTTGCTCCAAACTTCACCTGCCAGGTTTTGTTGCAAATGCAGATAAAATCAAATCAAAAGGAATAAAAAATATATTTTGTTTATCAGTAAATGATCCTTATGTGATGCATGGCTGGGGAGAGATTAATAATACTGGAGATAAAATAAAAATGTTATCCGATCCGTATTTGTTATTTACTAAAGCAATTGGAGCAGAAGTTGATCGAAATGCAAAAGGGATGGGTATTAGATCAAATCGTTATTTAATGGTGATTGAAAATTTTACAATTGTTAATATTCATGTTGAAAAAGAAACTAAAGAATGTGGTTTAACTTCAGCAGAGAACTTATTAAATAATCTAATCTAGGTAGGGCCGTTCTGTTGCCAGGTGCCCCGAACTTTGTTTGATTATACTCAATTATTTTTACAAAATCTTATAAATTTTAAGTGTCTGGTCGTCCATATGACGTCCAAAAATCGAGTCGTCACAGGTTATAGGATTTGATATCCTAGGATAATGGATAATTTAATCCCAGGTATAAAAATATTAATGCAAATGTTTTTAATGTATCGCGTAATAGTAATATTTTTCTATAGATAAAAAATGTTCAATCTATTTAAAAAATCAAGAAAAGGAAAAACAGTTAGTAGTAGTGAGCTTTCTCAGATTGATATGATCTGTAGAGGTATTAGTAATTTTACCAAAAAAAAACATTATGTAACGTTCAGCACCGAAGAAAATGAGGAATATGGTAGAAATCATTTTGTAGAACAACCTTTTGACAGATCCTATTGGCATCGAGATTTAATTACACAAAATTTAAAATATGAATATATTTTTTATGATGTTACTTTTATACTTTATATAAATAAGATTACGTCAGTTGATAAAGAGACAGCAAAACAAATTTTCTTAAGTTCTGTAAACACTAATATACTAAATTTATATCATTCTAAATCAGAGCCATTTAATCATGGAAGTGCGATAAATGAGGTAAGCGCTCTTCAATATTCAACTAATATTGATAACCACTGTCGCCCTTTAAATACTCAAAATTATATAGAAAAACTGTCTAAACCAAGAAAAGCTGAAAAGCCAGAATATCAAAAAAATTATGATGATTACGTAAAAAAAGAGATTGCCCGATTGAAGCAAAGTCCTATTTTAGAAATATTTAAAAATGAATTAAAAAAAAAACAAAAGCCCAAAGTTAAAAAGACATTTAAACATGTTTCTTTTTCAGATAAAATATTAATAACCCATAATGATAATTGGTTCTCCGAATTTAAAGCTCACATCGATAAATTTTTTGGAGGTATCTCTAAAAATGTATAAAGTAAATTCCGACTCATAGTCGTCTAACCAGGTTGTATTTTAAAATTTACGTTGATAATCAAAATTTATTTTACAATAGGAAGGGGCGTTCTGTTGTCAGGTGCCCCAACTATAGGTTGGCAGCATCTTTAGCTAGTAAATCTACTTCATTATTTAAATCATTTGTTGAATGTGCTTTCACCCAATTCCAACTTATTTCAAATTCACTATTTAGTAGATCTAATTCTGTCCAAAGCTCTTTATTGCTTACCTCTTTTTTGTTTGCAGTTTTCCACCCATTTTTTTTCCAATTATGTATCCACTCTGTTATTCCGGACTTAACATATTTAGAGTCTGTAAAAATTTGAACCTTACTACCTTTTGGAATTTCGTTAAGAGCTTTTATTGGAGCAAGTAATTCCATTTGATTGTTTGTAGTATCATTTTTTTTTCCTTTAATTTTAGTTTTTTTCCCATCATTTAATATTATTGCTGCCCAACCACCTTTACCTGGATTACCAATACATGAGCCATCAGTATATATTTTAATCATAAATTATAAGTAATCTTTATAAGTTTTTAATTTATTGTGTGTTACTAGTTTTTGATAATATTCCCTAGGATTTTTGATTTTTATCAGCGCAGTTTTTGGTGTGTTAGTATAATCATAAAGCCTAGTAAGAAAGTATCTCAATGCAGCACCTCGACATAAAATATTCAATGATTTTTTTTCCTTGTTTGATAGCTTTCTTATTTTTTCATATCCTTTGATGAGACTTTTTACCTTTTTTTTATTAAGATAAAATTTTGAATTGAGTTGATCAAAACATAATGCATTTACACATATAGCTATCTCATACATAAAGTAGTCATTTGCAGCAAAGTAAAAGTCAATAATTCCAGATAAATTATTTTCTTTAAAGAATATATTATCAATAAATAAATCTCCATGAATAATTCCATGGGGCAACTTTTTAGGCCAATTTTTGTTAATGTCTCGCAGGTTTATTTTTAAAAATTTTTCTAAGTTTTTAAATTCTGATTTAAATTCAATTTTATTAATTAATGGTTTAAGTTTTTTAATACCCATTGAATTACTCCTAAAAAGCTTTATTTTTCTTGTTGATAAGTGCATTAAAGCAACCGTTTTTCCTACATCACAACAATTTTTGAGAGATAAACTTTTTTTGCTTTTTCCTGTTAAAAACGAGACAATACAAGCAGTTTTATTTTTAAGCTTAATTAAAAAATGCCCATTCTTATTTTTTAAAGGTTTGGGGCAAATAATATTAAGAGAACTTAATTGATCCATCAGCTTCATAAAAAAGGGTATCTCTTTTTTTAAAACTCTTTTTTCAAAAATTGTGAGAATGAATTTATTGTTTTTTGATTTTAATAAATAATTTGTGTTTTCTATCCCTTGCTTAATACCTTTAAAACTTTTGAAATTTTCAACATTAAATTTCTTATTAATTAAGGAAATATCCTTTTTACTAATCTTAGTGTAAACAGCCATTTAATTTAATTTATTTGGAACCTTAAAAACCACATCTTCTTTAATAATTTCAATTTCATCAATTGAAACTTTAAACCTCTTCCTTAAATTTTTTATAAAATCTTTTACTAATATTTCAGGTGCAGATGCGCCAGAAGAAATTCCTATCGTACTACAATTTTCAATTAATTCATATGGTATCTCACTTTGTGAATGTATCAATTGTGCATTATCACACCCAGACTTTTTGGCTACCTCAACCAATCTTACTGAATTTGAGGAATTCCTACTTCCTATAACAAGAAATAAATCACAATCTTTTGCAATATTTTTAACTGCCATTTGCCTATTTGTTGTTGCATAACAGATATCCTCTTTATGTGGTTCTTTAATATTTGGAAATCTTTCTTTTAAAATGTTTATAATATCCTTAGTATCATCAACTGATAATGTAGTTTGAGTGACAAAAGCTAAATTTTTTTTGCTATCGAATTTGTAATTTTTTGCTTCATCTTCATTTTGAATCAAATCAATTGTTCCTTTTGGTAATTGACCCATCGTTCCAATAACTTCTGGGTGATTTTCATGTCCAATTAAAATTAAATGGTAATTAGACTTATGGAGATTTTCAGCTTCTCGATGAACTTTTGAAACAAGCGGGCAAGTTGCATCAATGTATGTCATTTTATATTTTTCAGCGTCTAGGGGAATTTTTTTTGGTACACCGTGGGCTGAAAAGATAACAGGTCTTGTTTTATCCTCTATCTCCTCAAGTTCTTCTACAAATATTGCGCCTTTCTTTCTTAAATCGTCCACAACAAATTTATTATGGACTATCTCATGTCTAACATACACTGGTGATCCAAATTTAATTAAGGTTTTTTCCACAATCTCGATCGCTCTTTCAACGCCAGCACAAAAACCTCTTGGTGCAGAAAGCAAAATCTTAATTTCTTTATTTTTCATTTTTTTCTATTAAATATTCGAGCAATATATGCGGAAAGGTTAGAGATGCCAAACCTATAAATATTAATTTAAGAATTGAACTATCAAAACTATAATTTTTATTCAAAAAATACATACCAATTAAAAAAAAGATAGCAGTGAGGATTGTTAAAGGAAGAGCTTTTTTAATAAAAATAAAAAGACCATTTTTTATGTTTTCATGATCAAGCTCAATCATTAACGAAATACTATGTCGAATTGAGTGCAGAAAACAGAAATAAATTGTAAATGCTATTAAAGGTGAAAAATAGAAATTAATGATAATTATTGAAAAAAAATCTAAAAATATCGCGAAATTTCTATATTCAAACTTTTTAAGAAATAAAAAAATACTTGATAGAGTACTTATAAAAATTCCAATACTTAAAAGTCGGTTGCTTTCGATGAAAGTCATACTTGAATAAAAACTTTCATTTTGAATTAATAATAACTTGAAAATGAATATTGTTTCATCGAAATGAAAAAACAATGGGGCTAAAACAATCAAGGCACCTTTGAAGAATAATAGCAATTGATTAACAAATGATTTTTCATCTAATAGAAATTGAGTGTCTTCTTTTCCAAAATGATAAGAGGCAACAATTAAAAATATTATTAAAGATGTAGCTGGAAATAATATCCACAATATAGTTATTGAGATTGCTAATAATAAATAGGTAAAATAAAAAATTGAAATATTATTTATGTTAAATCTTTTAAGAAGCTTCTTTCCTTTTACATGATCTAAAGATCCATGAGATACACCAATTACAAGAATTAGTAATAAGCAAATTAGTGGTGATATAATTGAAATGTCAATTTTCAAAAATAATAATGAAAAAATATTACAAAATAAAAAAAATATAAAAGAATGATTAAAACAAATTTTTTTAATTTTCAGCTTCATCATTCACTAGTAAAACAAGGCTTTTATAAATGTAAACTTTGGCATTTTAAGAATTACATTAAAATCTTCCCAAAAACTACTTTTGTTTGATAAAAATTTAATTACAGTCTTTGGTGACGCCTTAAACATATTAAAGAATATATCTGCCATTTTTTCAGGATGTTTATTAAGAACGCGTAAAAATATATCATCTAAAAATTGATATTTTTTGTTTATCTCAAATTTTTTACATTTGGAAATATTTTCAATATTTTCTCTTATAAATTTACTGTGCTCTTGAATGTTTAAAAAAGTATAACCAGTACTTAGTCTAGTCATTCCACCAGCCGTTCCAATATTAATTTTATTTTTTTCTTTTTCGTATCCAGGGTAGAACATAGGGATTGCACCTTCTTCTTTATAGGTAATTTTGTAATCTTTTATTTTAAGATGCTTATCAATGTAATCTTTAATTTGCTGATCATAATCTTTTTGAGAATTGTCGTTCACTCTAGATAGCCAGGTTGTTTCAACTAAAGCTTTATTTTTTGAGTAAGGAAGTGTGTAAAAAAAATGTACACTTTCTCTTTGTTCGCAGTCAAAATCCATAAGATTAAAAATTTCCTCATCAAAAGAATTTTTTTTTGTTTCAATTTCTACACCGCAGAAATGTTGCCAAAGATTAAAATATTTTTTTTTAATGTTTGGAACACTATTAAAAATGAATGAGTTTTTGGTATTTACTTCATCTATATTTTTGAAGAAAGAAATATTATTATTTTCTTTTAATTTATTATTTATTTTTTCATAAAATAAACCACTATCTATGCTTTGATAAGGGTAATCTCTGCATTGAAGATGATTTGTTTTACCAGGAATATTTATTGTAAAATGTTCCCAACTTTTTTTAACACAATCATCAAAATTATGAGGATTTACTTTCCAGAAAGACCATGTTTTGTCTCTTTTATATTGTGCCCTTGGTTCAATAATTGCCAAGGTTTTGTCTCTTAACTTCTCATGTACATCTAACTCATAAGCAAGAGATAAACCAGCACAACCGCCTCCAATAATGATGTAGTCAAAATCTCTCATTTAAATTAATTTCCTCATTAATCAAAATATGGTCGTGTCTGATTTGATCATCTTTTTTGGATGTCAACGATAGTTTAATTAAATCCAAAATCGCTAGAAAGGTTTCTAGTCCTTTTTCTAAATTTGAAACATATATTTTTCCAGCATTTTGATAGTTTTCTAAGTTTTTTTTATTTAATATTTTATAACCGATTTTTCTGTATATTCTTCTTGCAACTAAGATTGAAAAACGAAAAATAAACGGTATTTCCTTAATCGAATAAAACGAGTTTTCGTAAAAAGTATCAGCAAGATTGATAATTGATGAAATTTCTTCAAAATTCTTATCTATGTAAAAACGATTATTTTTTGAGTCTTCAATTACATCTCTTGATATATTTGTAAGTTGCATTGCAATCCCAAGATCAATAGCAGATCTAAGTGAACTTTTTTTATTGACTTTTAAGATCTTTGCCATCATTAATCCAACAGTTCCAGCTACTCTGTATGAGTAAATCAGCAAATCTTTTCTCGAATTAAATTTAACTTTAACTTTGATATCTGATTTAATTCCAATTAATAAATCCTGAACAATTTTCACAGAGATGTTGAACTCCTCCATTAGACCCCACATATTTTTGATAACTGGATCATTAAGCTTTTTGTTGTTAAAATCATTCTCAAATTGATTGAATCTCTTTTCTTTATTTACTATTTCCTCAAGATCGTCCGCGATATTATCTGCTACTCTACAAAAATCGTATAAAGCTGAGCATTTTTTCAGTGTCTTTTTAGGTAAAAAAAAACCGGCCCAACTGAATGATTTAGCATAAATAGACAAATAACTCTTGTAAGTCATTATAAAATTCTATCTAAAACTTTTGCAGATGAAAGCACTCCTGGTACACCAGCGCCTGGATGAGTGCCTGCTCCTACAAAATAAAGTCCATCGTATATTTCAGATTTATTATGAAATCTAAAATAAGCTGACTGAGAAAATTTTGGCTGTATTGAGAAACCTGAACCATATTTAGTATTTAAATCTCTCTCAAAATAATCTGGTGTCAAGTAAAAGTCTTCCACAATATTTTTTCTAAGATTTGGCATCAAATCCTTTTCCATTTTATCTATTACTAAATTTTTCATTTTTTCACCCTCAACAGACCAATCAATTTTTGATTGATTATTTGGTACCGGAACCAAAACATAAAAACAATCATTTCCCTCTGGTGCCATAGATTTGTCTGTTGCAGATGGTCTATGAAGATAGTAACTGATATCTTCATTTAATTTTTTATTATCAAAAATATCATTTAGATGTTCTTTATATTTGTTACCAAATTTAATTGTATGATGTTCTACATTTTCATATTTTTCTTTTGTTCCAAAATAATAAACAAATAATCCCATTGAGTATTCCATTCGTCTCTTTTTCCATTTAAAAAGAAATGAGTTATTAGCGTCCCCATTTAGCATTTTTTCATAAACTGCAGGTGGGTCCGCATTACAGATTACATTATCGGATTTTAATACAGTTTGATTATCTAATTCAACACCGGTAATTTTTTTTTTATTAGAAATAATTTTTTTAACTTCATGTCCTTTAATTACTTTAATTCCAGCTTCATTCATTAATTTCTCAAGACCTTTAATGATATTTCCTGTTCCTCCCATAGAGTAATGGATTCCCCATTTTTTCTCTAAGTATAAAATTAGTCCATAAATTGATGTAGTTGTAAAAGGATTACCACCAACTAGTAATGGATGCATACTAAGCATTCTCCTTAATTTTTCATTTTTTACATAAGAAGAAACTAATGAATAAACTGATTTGTAACTTTTTAATTTTAATAAAGCTGGCAATTGTTGCATCATCACAAATGGCCTATCAAACGGGATGTCCGCAAGCTCAATGAATCCTTTATCAAATATTTTTTTTGTGAAATTTACTAATTTTTCATAACCTAATACGTCCTCCTGATTGATCTTCTCAATTTGTTTTTTCATATCTTCTTCATCACCAGAGTAATTAAACCTAGTTTTATCCTCGAAGATAAATTGATACCAAATCTTCAATGGAGCAAGTTCTAAGTAATCTTTTGGATTTTTTTTGAATAATTCAAATAACTCATTAATTAGATACGGTGCGGTAATTACTGTTGGACCACCATCATATGTAAAGCCATTTTTTTTAAAAACTCTAGCTCTCCCTCCAAGATCAGGGTGTTTTTCAATTAAAGTTACATTGTTACCTTTTGCTCTAATGCGAAGAGCAGCTGCTATTCCTCCAAATCCAGAACCAATTACAATAGAATTCATCTCAGTAATTTATAATTTTTTTCGAACAAATGTAAGAAGATTATAAATTAATCTTTTTTAACTCTGCTTTAGTTTCATTCAAATTTTTTTCAAACAGGTTATCTAATTTGGATTTATCTACAGAGGTAGTAATTATTTTTTTTACAGAGTCCATGGCAATTTTTACAGATGTATTCTTAATTTCTTTTATAGCTGTGTCTTTCATTAGAGTAATTTTTGTTTGAGCAGAATTTTTCTTAATTTCTGAAGATTTATGAAACTTATCATTTAATTCAATTATCAATCTATCGCTATCTTTTTTGGCTTGGTCTAAAATTTCTTTGCTTACTGACTGTGCAGTGTTAAGTTTTTTTTGAGCATTATCTGATAATATTTTAGCCTCAGTTCTTAATTTTTCACTTTCATCAATCTCATTTTTAATACCCAAAATTATCTTGTTTAACATTTCATTTATTTTTTGGGGGACTTTTAAATAAACGAGACCACCAAAGAATATAATAAATGAAACTGCTACCCAAAATGTTGCATCAAGAGCCATAGTATTTATCCTTATTCTTCTTCCAAAGATCATCAACAATTGCTGAGATACTGCTATTATTAATTTCTGTTCCAATTAGTTTTTTTAAAAGGTCCGAAGATGTTTCTATTGCAATTTTGTTAATTTTATCTGTAGCATCTCTTTTTAATGTTTTTATTTCCTCTTCAGCATTACTAATTTCTTCGTCTATTTGTTTATCTAAAGTTTCTTTTTTTAAATTTATTTCTTTAATTACTTTTTCCCTAGCGTTTTTAAAAATATTTTTTGCCTCTAATTTACTTTTTAAGATTATTTCATCGTATTCTTTTAACTTAATCTCACTAATTTCTCTTTGCTTTTCAGCAGTTTCTATGTTTTCTTGTATTTGAGATTTTCTGAGCTCAAGATTTGAGCTTATTTTTGGTAAAATAAATTTTGATAAAACTATATACAAAATACCAAAAGTAATTATAAGCCAAAATATTTGTGAAACCCAAAATTCAGGATTAAGTTGAGGCATACCTCCGCTTTCAGCTGCAAAAACTTCCCTCAAAAAAAAGAAATTGAAAAATATCGACTGAAAAAATATTTTTTTAATCATTAATCTAAAATGCAAATAAAATGATTAACGCAACTACCAATCCAAATAATCCTGTAGCTTCTGCAAGTGCAAAACCTAAAAGCAAATTAGGAAACTGTTTTTGAGCAGCAGACGGATTTCTCATTGCTCCTGATAAATAGTTACCAAAAATTATTCCAATGCCAACTCCTGCTCCAGCTAATGCAATCGCCGCTAGACCTGCTCCAATCATTTTTGCTGCTTCTAATTCCATTATATCCTCCTATGTTAATTAATGGTGTAAATTTAATGCATCATTTAAATAAATGCATGTTAAAATTGCAAAAACATATGCTTGAAGAAAAGCAACTAAGATCTCCAAGCCAGTTAATGCAACCGAAAAACTCAGTGGAAGCCATCCACCGACTATCCCGAGACTTACTACAAAGCCTCCGAAAACCTTCATCATAGTGTGACCTGCCATCATATTGGCAAATAATCTAACTGATAAACTTATAGGTCTACTTAAATAAGAGATAATTTCAATAACGACTATTAATGGAAGTAATATAATAGGCACTCCACTTGGCACAAATAGCTTTAAGTATCCAAAGCCATGTTTTATAAAACCGATAATTGTTACGCCTATAAAGATGAACGCAGCAAGCATAAAAGTTACAATAATGTGGCTAGTAACTGTAAATGTATAAGGGATCATTCCAAACATATTACAAAAAAGAACAAACATAAATAATGAAAATATAAAAGCAAAATAAGGTCTGGCTTTCGATCCAGCAGTATCGCTTATCATCTTTGCTACAAAAGAGTAACTGAGTTCTGCTAAGAGCTGAATTTTGTTTGGTATCATAGAATTTTTTTTTGAACCCAGATTAAAAATAAAAAGAATTGCAAAGGAACTAACAATCATGAATAAACTTGCATTGGTAAATGAAATGTCAAAAGTACCTATCTTAATTTCAGGACCAATTCTATAAACTTCAAATTGGGTCATTGGATTTGCCGCCATAAATTTATCTCTATTTTTGCATATTTTTTGCAGATCTAATTACATTAGCTATTCCAGCAATTACCCCTACAAAAAAAAATATTAAAATTAACCATGGTTTAGTACCAAAGGTCTTATCTAAAATAAACCCAATAATTGTCCCTACTGCTACTGCTGATACTAGTTCTGTACTAAGCTTAAAAGCATTACCAATAGGGGATGGATTAAGATTTTTACTGTTCGAGTTTCTTTTATCAACTTTCTTTTTTGCAATCTCTAAGCGAGTTTTAAATGGATCCTTGCTCATCTAAATTATTTGATTAAGCAACCATACTTTCTGCCTTTTGTAAATCAACAGCAACTAGTTGGCTTATACCTTTTTCAGGCATCGTAACACCATAAAGCCTATTCATTTTAGACATAGTTAAAGCGTGATGGGTTACAATTATAAATTTTGTACTAGTAATACTTATTAATTCCTCCAACAAGTTGCAGAATCTCGTAACATTAGCGTCATCTAATGGTGCATCGACTTCGTCAAGCACACAGATTGGTGATGGGTTTGTTAAAAAAACTGCAAAAATTAAAGATAGAGCAGTTAAAGCCTGCTCCCCACCTGATAACAAGGTTATAGATTGTAGTCTTTTTCCAGGCGGACTTACCAACATCTCAAGTCCAGCTTCAAGAGGATCGTCAGAATCAACAAGTTCTAATTTTGCGTTCCCACCATTAAATAGTCTTGTATATACATCACTAAATTTACGATTTACTTTTCCAAAGGCCTCTAATAATCTTTCCCTTCCTTTTTGATTAAGTTCTTGAATACTTTCTTTTAACTTTGAAATAGCAGTAACTAAATCTGATCTGTCTTCTTCCATTTTTTTTATTTCAGACTCATATTTGCTAGTTTCCTCATCAGCCTTTAAATTAACTGATCCAAATTTTTCTCTTTCTTGCTTCTTTTTATCTAATAAATCTTCCTGAATAACTGCATCTGGTAGTTCTTCGACGCCAAACAAGTTTGAGTTCTCTAAAATATTTTCTTCCGTTAAATGAAGCTCTGAACTTACTCTATCTATCAAATCATCTTTTCTTTTTTTTAAACCATCTATAGTTGCACTTGAACTTGCTTTACGTTCTCTAATCTGAATAGATTGTTCCTGAATTTCATCTAATTGACTTCTAAGCATATCAATTTTTTCATCAGTGTTATTGATAATTATCTCATTTTCGTTTTTTTCTTTTTCAGAGATTCTCAAACCCTCAGAGATTTGACCTTTTTTTTCAGCTTGTAACTTTGGCTGACTATCTAGTTGTTCCAATTGGTAATTTAATTTATTTTTTCGACCAGTTAGTTCATTTACCATTTTTTCAGAATTAGATAAAAGATTTTTCCAACTTTCAATTTCTTTTTTAATGACGCTTATTCTTTCATTTCTTTTTACAGATTCTTTTTTGATATTTTGGTTCTTACTGAAACTGTTTGCGTACTCATCGATTAACAATTTAGAGTTTTCAAGTGCATTAATTGCATTTTCATGCTCATTTAATCTGATTAATTCTTTAATTTTTTCAACTTCTCGATGCAAACTATTTTTACTATTATTTAAATCCTCATTAGATTTTTTTTCAGTTTCATAGTATTTTGAGTCGATTTCAATAAGTTCATTTTTTTCTTCCTTTAATCTTTTTTCGTTTGAGTTTGCGTCAATTATAATTCCTTTTTCTCTACTAATATCGTCATCTAATGTTTGTAGTGTTTTTTTTATATTTTCAATTTCATCTTGTATTCTAGTATTTTCTTTATCTAGACCCTGAAGTTCTAAATTAAGTCTTTGAATTCTAGATAAACTTTCAATATTTTTTTCTCTTAAGGGTGTTACTTTATCTAATTCAAGCTTGATTAAATTCTCAATTTTAGAAATTTTATCATTAAAACCGCTTACTTCATCTTCTGCTTCTGAGTTAATTTCTGTTTCAACAAGAATTTCTTTATCAATTTCTATTAATTTTAAATAATATAAACCAGCCTCTATTTGTTTGATTTCATTGGAAATATTTTTATATTTGGTTGCTTCCTCAGCTTGTTTTTTTAGGTTTGCAAGCTGTTTCTCTTGTTGTCTTCTTAATTCATCTGCTCTTTTCAAATTGTTTTCTGCTGCATTTAATCTTAACTCAGCCTCATGCCTTCGAACATGTAAGCCTGATATTCCGGCGGCCTCCTCTAAAATTGCTCTTCTATCAGTAGGTTTTGCAGTCACAAGAGCACCTATACGACCCTGGCTGATCATTGATGGTGAATGAGCACCAGTCGATAAGTCAGCAAAAAACATTTGTGCATCTTTTGCCCTTACTTCTTTTTCATTGATATAAAACTTTGAGCCTTTATCCTTCTCAATTTTTCTTCTAATATTTATTTCCTCTAGCTCTTTATATTGTACAGGTCCTTCATTAGCTTGTTTAGAGACAGTAACTGAGACCTCTGCAATATTTTTAGAGGGTTTGTTTGAAGTACCAGAAAATATAACATCTTCCATTCCGGAGCCACGCATACTTTTTGCAGATGTCTCTCCCATAACCCACCTTAGAGATTCAACAATATTAGATTTTCCACAACCATTTGGCCCAACTATTCCAGTCAAACCAGCTTCAATTACAAAATTCGTTTTATCTGCAAATGATTTGAATCCATTTAGTTGGATTTTTTTAAAGTCCATAGAACAACTTATATCAGTTTTTCTAACGTTTTTTTTAAATTTTTATAATTAAGAGATTTATCAAACTTTTTGTTGTTGATTATTATCGTAGGAGTAGAATTAACTTTGAAATTTTTAGCTCCCTCGATTCGATCATTTAAAACAAAATCTTCAATTTTTTTATCAGTAATACATTTTTCGAAATCAATCTTGTAACCTTGCTTATCAATGAATTTTTTGAGATTGTCGTTTAATTCATCAACAGTCTTTCCTTTAATCCAGTTTTTTTGATTAGCATATAAACTCTCTAAAATTTCTAAACTTTGTTCTTGGTTACATTGAGCAATTTTGGACGCATTAAAAGCTGCAGCATCTAAAGGAAAGTGTCTAAATTCAATTTTTACTAAACCTGTATCAATAAAATCCTTTTTAAGTTGAGGATAAATATTTTTATGAAAATCAGCACAATAGCTACAAGTCAAGGACTCATATGCGATAATTGTAATTTTAGCACTTTCTTTTCCTGAGGAAATTCTTGTGGCATCAGCAATTGAACTATTAAACAATCCAAAAATTGTAATAATAATAAATAAAAGTTTTTTCATTTTTCTCTGAATATTTTGGTTAATTCTATTAAAGATTTTTTAATTTTATCGTTCTTAATATTTTTAACTTGATTATTAAATTTGTCTTTTGTCACACTCCGATTAAATTTTTTTTCTTTATTGATGATTTTTTCCTCATAATCAAAGCTAGTAAATTTAATCTTTTCTACAACTATCTTTCCAAAAAAATTATTCATTCTATCTATAATCTCTTTTTTGGAATATTCTAAATCTACCTCTTTGCCTCTTTGAACCATTATTAATAAAGTACCTACTCCAAATTTATTTGAACTCTTAAATGATTTTGGATAACAAACTTTAAAAAGACTCGCTCCAGCTATAATCTTCCAGTTATTGAGTATTTCTGAATAGACTTGACCTCTATTATTAATTACTTTTTTAATATTTTTTGGCAAAGTGTCTTTTAATGATCTTAAACCTTGAATGGAATTGAATCTCTGCTTAGTATTATTTTTATATTGCATATGAAAGAAAAGATAATAGCAAAAAAAATTCTTAAATGGTATGATTTAAACAAAAGACCTCTACCTTGGAGAAAAAAATTTTCTTTAGAAAAGAAACAATATTACACACTAATAAGTGAATTTATGCTGCAACAAACTCAAGTTACAACTGTAATTCCTTTTTTTAATAGATTTATAAAAAATTTACCATCTATAAATTCTCTTGCAAAAGTTAATGATAAAAGATTGATAAAACTTTGGGAGGGTCTTGGATATTATTCTAGAGCAAGAAATCTAAAAAAAACCGCTGTATCTATTATCAAAAATTTTGATGGTAAATTACCTGATAATATTAAGGATTTATTAACACTTCCTGGAATTGGAAATTATACTGCGAATGCGATCTTAGCTATCGCATTTAACAAACCATATATTCCTTTAGACGGAAATATTGAAAGAGTTTTAAAAAGATATCTTTATCTAAAGAAAGAGAAAGAAATTCAAAAAGATTACTTGCTACAAAAGAAAATTGTATTTGGCAAAACTCTGAGATCTAGTGATTATGCTCAAGCTTTAATGGAATTAGGAGCCCTGATATGCAAACCAAAAAATCCAATGTGCAATCAATGTCCAATTATAAAAAGTTGCAAATCCTTCAAGAATAGAGATTTTAATTTAACTAAAAATATTAAGAAGAATAAAAATAAATATTTTGTACTAAAAGTTTATAAAAAAAAAGAAAGATATCTACTAATTAAAAATACAAAATTTAATTTTTTAAAAAATTTGTCTATCTTTCCAATGGTAGAACTATCTAATCCTAAAAATTTTAATAAAAATTTAAATTTTAAAATGTCCAATATGAATATGAATATAAAAATTGAGTATTCAAATGATAATAAAAAATTTCCCTACTCTTATTGGGTAGACGGTAAAAAAATGAGTAGTTATATGTTGCCATCATTTACAAAAAAAATTGTTCAATACTTAGAGAAAAATTGATGAAAAAAATTGCCATTATTGGAGCCGGTATTTCTGGCTTATTCATTGCGAATTTATTTAAAAGAAGTTCAAATTATCAAATTACAGTTTATGAAAAGAATCTTTCAATAGAATTAGATGAAGGTTATGGAATTCAATTATCAGTTAATAGTGTAAATCTTTTAAATCAGATTGGGTTTGATAATTTTAAAAATGATCAAAAGTTTAATCCAGATATAATAAATTTTTACTCTATCAAAAGTTCAAATAAAATATGCGATTTGAATATTTCTGAATATAATTCGGCAAACTGCAAGTATACCACTTTAAAAAGGTCCGAATTAATCAAATTTTTAAAAACAGATTTAGAAAACTTAATTAAAACCAATTACAACATTTCGAAGATAGATCAGCAAAACCAGAAGATCAAACTAATATTTGAAAATAATGAGACTTCCGAATGTGATCATTTAATTATTTCTGACGGAGTTTTTTCAAAAAGTAAAAGTCTTATTTTAAAAAATCTAAAACCGCCGAGATATAATAAAACGTTAGCTATTAGAGGAACAATACCTATTTCTCAAAAAATTAATTGTAGAAATATCTCATTATTTTTAGGACCAGATTTCCATTATGTAATTTATCCAGTAAATCAAAACGGAGATTTAAATTTCATAGCCATAATGAAATATAAACTTAATAAAGAGGAGCAAAAAAATCACTCATTATTTAATGATGCAAATTTTATCAATAGGATTTTAAACAAAGTTCCGATAGAAATGAGAGAATTTCTGGACCAAATTAAGAGACTAAAAATATTTCCAGTATTTGTTAGCGACGGTTTTTTTAAGACTAAAAATAACAATATACATTTAATAGGAGATGCTTTTTTTGCTTTTCCGCCGTCATTTGCTCAAGGCGCTTCCCAGTCAATAGAGAGTTCATATGAATTATTTCAGAGTATAGAAAGTAATACTGAAAGCAATTTTTTTAGAAATAGAGTAAATAAAATGAGAATGGTCAATAACAGATCAAAAATTAATCAATTTACATTTCATTTATCTAACCCTTTGACAAGGTTTTTTAGAGACATTTTTTTAAAAAGATTAGTCAAAAATAAAAAGTTTTTAGAAAATTATTTGGGAAAAATTTATAAAAATTAGTTATTTGAAATTAATCTTTGTCTTAAATAATCAATGGGAACAGCCCGACCATTTAAATTACAGTACCAATAAGTCCATCCATTACAACTTTCAGCACCTAAAATTGTAGCTGCTACTTTGTGAATTGAGCCTTCAGTTTGATCGTGTTTTATACTACCGTCGGCCATGATCTTTGCACTTATTTTCTTTTTATTATCAAAAATAGTAGTGCCTGGTTTAATTATCCCTAATTCAACCAATGACCCAAATGGTACTCTTGGCTTAGATCTACCATTTTGCAAAGTGTCTAAATAATTATCTTCTATAGGTTTTGCTTCCTTTAATCTTTGTTTGGCCGCTTTGAAATAAGTTTTTTCTTTTTCAATTCCGTAATAATTTCTACCCAATTTTTTTGCAACTGTTGCTGTTGTTCCTGATCCTAAAAAAGGGTCTAAAACTAAATCATTTTTATTTGAAGTTGCTAATAAAATTCTGTGAAGTAGAGCCTCAGGTTTTTGAGTAGAATGAACTTTTTTTCCATTCTTTTTTAGTCTTTCAGAACCATTACAAATCGGCAATTCCCAGTTAGATCTCATTTGAAGATCGTCATTTAAACATTTTAAGGATTGATAATTAAAAGTATATTTTGATTTTTCTGACTTAGATGCCCAAATTAAAGTTTCGTGGGCATTGGTGAAACGTGTTCCTCTAAAATTTGGCATTGGATTTTTTTTATTCCAAATGACGTCATTTAAAATCCAATAACCTAAATTTTGAATAGCTGTGCCAACTCTAAATATATTGTGATAACTACCAATTACCCAAATAGCTCCATCTTTTTTTAAAATTCTTTTACATTCGCTTAACCATGAATAAGTGAAGTCATCATATTTTTTGAAATTTTCAAATTTATCCCATTTATCATTTACCGCGCTAACTTTAGATCTATCTGGTCTTGTAAGCTCACCTTTTAATTGTAGGTTGTAAGGGGGGTCGGCAAAGATTAAATCAAAAGTTTCATCAGGAATTTTTTTTAGTTCTTTTAAACTATCACCATTAATTAATTTATTTTTTAAGTTTAAATTCATTTTATAAAAATAAATTAGACTCCAAAAAGATTCTTGGGTCAACCTACGATTGAATTATTTGAACTTGATATGTGTGGTTTTTTTTTAAGATCACAAGATATTGTGTTTCTACGTGAAACTTATTTATAACTGATAATCGGATTAAAAGTGACTCTGTGGTGTTTTGTAATACCAAGTTTTTTTATGGCTTTTAAATGTTGCTTAGTCCCATAACCAAAATTTTGATCCCAACAATAACCATCAAACTTTTTTGACAAATTTGTTATCATTTTATCTCGAGAAACCTTGGCAATAATTGAAGCCGCAGATATAGATGGTATTTTTTGGTCTCCCTTTATTACAGCTTTAAGATGATAATTTTTAATTTTTGGCAATTTATTACCATCGATAAAAATTAAGTGAGGTTTTTTTTTTAGCTTTTTTATTGCCCTTTTCATGGCAAGTAAACTTGCTTGTAAAATATTTTTTTTTTCAATTTCCGCAACAGATGCTCTACCTACTGCCCAGATTGAATTTTTTTTGATATACTTAGATAATACTTCTCTATTAGATTTATTTAAACTTTTAGAGTCCTTTAGTAATTTTTTATCTATAGTCTTATTCAATATTACTGCAGCTGCATAAACTGGGCCAATTAAACTTCCTCTTCCGACCTCATCTACTCCTGCAATCAATCTCATTAAACTTTAATATTTAAATCCTCAATTTTAGTTTTTATTTTCTTTAAATCTTCCCATGAATATTTTTTATTTTCAGGGAATCTAATCAAGTAAGACGGACTAAACGAAATAATGAGAGGGTAGGTTTTGTTGTTAAGAATTATCTCTTTCCAATTTCCTCGTTCTAAAGAAATTTTATCATTAATACCCGTTACTGCCTCCATGGCAGTGCTTCCCATTAAAATGATAATCTTTGGGTCAATAATAGTGATATGCTCTTTTATAAAAATTGAGTATCTCTTTATTTCTTTACTTGTTGGTTTTCTATCATCAGGAGGTCTGAAATTTATTGAGTATGCTGTATATATTTTTTCTTTTTCAATATTTATGGCTATTAACATTTTTTTTAACAATTCGCCGACATTTCCCTGAAAGGAATAACCAGAGTTATCCTCTAAATCTCCTGGTGTTTCACCAATTAACATAATTGGACTATCGATGTTTCCATCTCCTAAAATAAGATTTTTTGCATTATCTTTTAGATTACAATCATCAATTGAATTAATTTTTCTTTTCAGTTCCTGAAGCTTTGTTTTTTTATCTAAATTATTTTGGACGACTTTTTTCTCTCTTTGCTTAACGATTTTAAATCTATTTATGGGTTTATTTTCAAAAATAAAATTAGGCTCAATTATCTCAATAAATTCTTGTACATATTTAGCATTTTGATTTAAGCCTTTTTTAGTCATACACTGCAGAAATGCTCTTTAAAAAAATAAAATTTCTATTTATTACATTGATAATTTATCAAATTTCATTCAATTCTCAAAGTGCTAGTTTTGATAGTTTAAATTCCAAAAACATATCAAAATATTTTTCAGGGATAGTAGCTTTTGAGAATAAAGATAATTCTTCAGCATTAGAATTTTTTAATTCATCGAAGATTTTACTTAATGCTCACGAACCTTATTTAAAAAGATATGTTAATTCTTTAGTTTTAGATAATAAAATTTCTCAAGCTATAAATTTGATTAAAAATAATCAAAATAAAAATCAAATATTTTTTGATGCTTATTTATTGTTAATTGTAGATGGTTTGAAAAAAAATGATTTAGACAGAGCATATAGGTATGTAAATAAACTAAAAGAATTTGATGAACAAAATGGATTTAGTTCTGCTATTAGTGAGAGTTTGAAACAGTATATTTATCTTTTTAAAGAAAAAAAATTTTTAGATGAAAAACAAAATTTTGGGAAATTAACTATTATTTCTGAAGCGTTTCAAAGATGTTATTTAAATGATAAAAATACAGACTCTTATTTTCTAAAACTTATCAATGATACTGAAGGCGATTATACAAGATACATATTTTTTTATATAAGTTATTTGATACATAACAACAGATTAAAGGATGCAAAAATACTCGCTGATGATATTGAGTACATTAATTCTACTTTGTTATTGTCCCAGGGTAAAAGTTGGATTGAGAAAGGAAATTCAGAAAAATTGACACAAGTTTTTTCTTGTAAAAATCCTAATGATGTAATTGGTGAATTTTTATTTTTAGTTTCAAATCTGTACTCTTCACAGGACAATTTTAATAAATCCAATTTCTATTTGAATTTATCTAATTATTTAAATCCCAAATTTAAATTTAATTTAGCTCTAGTAGCAGAAAATCAATATTTTAATCAAGAGTACTTGAAAGCTAAAAAAACTTTAAAAGTCTTTAAAAAAGAAGATCATTTTTATTACTGGTTTAGAGTTAAAAAGGAGGCTCAAATAATTGAGAAGCAAAGAAATAAAAAAGAGGCTTTGAATTATATTACAGCTGAGTTTGGTAAAATTGATGAACCAAATAAAAAAATATTATTTGATGTAGCAAACTTTTATAAAAATTCCAAAGAGTATGAGCAAGCAATAAAGTATTATACAAAACTATTAGAGTCTTTTGATATAAGTTCTGAGATGAAATCAGATCTTCTATATAGAAGGGGAGGTAGTTATGAAAGATTAAATAAATTTCAAAAAGCAGACGAAGATTTGCTACAAGCCTTAGAAATCACTCCGGACGATGCATATATTTTAAATTATCTTGCTTATTCATGGCTAGAACGAGATTATAAAATTTATGAAGCAATTGATATGCTTAAGATAGCCTATGAGGCTACTACTGATGATCCTTATATAATTGATTCTATTGGATGGGCTTATTATTTGATTGATGATTTCGTCAAGGCTGAAAAATTTTTAAAGAGAGCAGTGGAGTTGATGCCAGATGATCCCATAGTTAATGATCATTATGGAGATATTCTATGGAAACTAAATCGTAAAATTCAAGCAAGATATTTTTGGTCAAATGTTCTTAAAATGGATGATGCAGAAGAGGAAATGATTAACAAAATAAATATAAAACTGGTTGAGGGCATAAAGAGTTCTTAAAATGCAAGCCAATATCAGATCCTATGCAAAGATAAATTTAGCTTTAAATGTAATCAAAAAAATTTCGAATTTTCATAAAATCGAAAGCATTGTTTCATTTATCTCTTTACATGATGAAATATTGATTAAGAAAATTAAATCAAAAAATCATATCATTTCTTTTACTGGCAAATTTTCGAAAAATATTGGTAAAATTAATACTGTTTCTAATTTACTAAAAATTTTGGATAACAAAAAATTACTTAAAAATAACAAGTTTAAGATTAAGATTAAGAAAAATATCCCAGTTCAAGCCGGATTGGGAGGTGGTTCTATGAACGCTGCTAGTATTTTAAATTATTTAATTAAAAAAAAAATCATAAAGATTAATCAAAGACAAATTGAGTCTATTTGTAAATTGGTGGGTTCAGATGTGCTTTTGGGTCTCAATTCAACCAATACTGTTATTAATTACAATAATGAAATCAAACGTTTTAATATTAAGCAAAAAATTTATACTTTAATCATCAAACCCACTATTGGGTGTTCTACAAAACGAGTATACGCTAAAGTAAGAAAATTCGATAAACCAAAATTCACTAAGCCTAATAAACAAATGTTTAATTTACAATTTTTAAAAAAAATGACTAATTCATTAGAACCTATTGTTTTTTCTATGCACAGAAAGTTAAAAAGCATCAAATTTTTTTTAGAAAGATACACCTGTGCGGAATTTGTAAGAATGACTGGATCGGGTTCTGCAATAGTTGCATACTTTTATTCTAAAGAAAATTGCGATAAAGCTAAAAGGCATTTTAATAAAAAATACAAAAATTACTGGTGTATATCTTCAAAAACTATATAAATCATAAATTTTTGTGTTATATGAAATTAATACTGGGGCGTAGCCAAGCGGTAAGGCACGGGTTTTTGGTACCTGCATCCTAGGTTCGAATCCTAGCGCCCCAGCCAATTATGAAAAACTTTTTAAAAAAAATTTTTATTAGTTCTAATAACCTAGAAAACATAAGCCAAAGTATTATAGAAATTTCTAAAAAAACCCCCGTCAATAAAATCTTCAAAGCGATAAATAATTACTCCACGGATAGTGAAGTTAGATATGTAGGCGGATGTATTAGAAAAATATTGAATAACGAAAAAGTTGACGACATTGACATGGCGACGAATTTAGAGCCAAACGTAGTTTGTGATGTTTTAAATATTAATAATATAAATTTTTACAAAACCGGTATAGACCATGGTACAATCACAGCAGTAATAGATGAATATAAATTTGAAATTACTTCCTTGAGAGAGGATGTATCAACTGATGGAAGGCATGCAAATGTAAAATTTTCTAAAAGCTGGAAAAAAGATGCTTCAAGAAGAGACTTTACAATTAATTCTATTTATTCAGATGTTAAAGGTAATTTATTTGATCCTTATAATGGTAAGGATGACCTTAAAAAGGGTTTTGTGAATTTTATAGGTGATCCAGATAAAAGAATTAAAGAGGATTATCTAAGAATTTTAAGATATTTAAGATTTTTTCTATGTTATTCTAAAAAGTCTCACGATAAAGATCTTATACGTAAATTAAAATTAAACCTTAACGGCGTTTCAAAGCTCTCAAAAGATAGATTATTAGATGAATTAAAAAAGCTCATCAATGCAGAAAATTTGGAGAAGCTATCTAAAGATAAAATATGCTTGGAATTGATTTCACTAATTTTTCCTGAGTTAAAAAATATAAATATATTTTCTAAATTAAATTCTCTTAAAAGACAGATAGTCGAAAACTCTGATTTTATTTTTTTAATATCTTTGATGGTAATTGATGATACTGATAATTCTGATTATTTTTTGTATAAATTTAATATTTCTAAAAAAGACGAGAAAAGAGTTAAAAAAATCAGCAATTTTTATAAAGAAAAAGGAGGTTTCAAAAAATTTAATGAGAAAGACATTAATGAAATTTTTTATTATGATGGAAAACAAGCAGTTTTGGATATTTTAAACTTTAAAATTATCAAATCAAAAAAAATTGATAATAGTTTAATTAAATTAAGTAAAACTTACATAAATAAAATCAAACCAATTATACCAATTAGAGCATCTGAATTAATGGAAAAATATAAAATTCCAGAAGGCAAACAACTTGGTTTAAAATTAAAGTTAATCGAGGAGTTATGGATTAAAAATAACTTTAAAATCTCTGATCACCAAGTGGAAAAAATTGTCAAAGATTAAATATATTTTACATCTTTAATTTCAAAGCTTTTTTTACCTGCTGGGGTAATGATTTCAACTAAATCATTTTTATTTTTTCCAATCAAACCTTTTCCAATAGGTGACTGAAAATAAATTAATTTTTCTTTTAAATTAGCCTCATCTTTTCCCACAATTTTATAATTTATTTTATCTCCAGTATCTAAATTTTCTAAGTAAACAGTTGAGCCAAAAATCACTTTACCATCATTAGTTAATTTTGTGACATCGATTACATTTGCTCGAGCAATTATATCGTTTATTTCAGTAATTCGACCCTCATTATGAGATTGCTCCTCTTTGGCTGCATGATATTCTGCGTTTTCTTTCAAGTCGCCATGCGATCTTGCCTCTGCGATTGCAGCAACTATTTCAGGTCGTTTTTTTTCTTTTAGAAAAACCAATTCTTCTTTTAATTTTTCTAATCCATTTAAAGTAATTGGTTCTTTATTCATATTATTTCCATTTAGCAAGTGGAGGAAGTGACATTAAAATACCTTCAGTATTTCCTCCAGTTTGTAATCCAAATTTTGTTCCTCTATCATAAAGCAAGTTAAACTCAGCATATCTACCTCTTTTAATATATTGAGCCTCTTTATCTTTGGCCGTCCATTTTTTTTTTACTTTTTTAGATATTATATTATTGAAAATAAATTGAAATGTTACTCCAACATCTCTTACAAATTTAAAATCTTGCTCAAAATTATCTTTTTTATAATCAAAAAAAATTCCCCCTATACCTCTAGGCTCATTTCTGTGAGGTAAATAAAAGTATTCATCGCACCATTTTTTATATCTTTTATAAAAATTTTTATTGTGTCGATCACACATTTTTTTTAATATTTTATGAAATTTTTCCTTTTCTTTTTTATCAAACTTTGACGGTGTTACATCCATTCCTCCACCAAACCAACCATATGTCGTGTTAATATATCGAGTGTTGAAATGCATAGCTGGAATTAGAGGATTTTGCATGTGCATTACAACCGAAATTCCTGATGCCCAGAATCTTGGATCTTTTTCAGCACCAGGTATATTTTTTTGGAACTCTTTTGGAAATTTTCCATAAACTTTTGAAAAATTCACCCCAACTTTTTCAAACACCTTTCCATTTTGAAGTATTCTATATTCACCCCCACCTTCATCTTTTCTATAGTTCCTTTTCCAGCTTGTAGATATGAATTTTGATTTATTATTTTCAATTCTTACTATGTTTTCGCAAAAAGCATTCTGAAGTGTTTTAAACCAATTACTAACAAGATCTTTATTAATCTCTAAGTTCATATTAAAAAAATTTTGTTTGTTTTAAACTTTCAGCTAAGACAATAGCCACAGCAGTTGCAAGATTTAATGAACGTTTGTGATTTTTCATAGGTATCTTCAAACGATTTTTAATTATTTTATGGACTTTTTCAGGAACTCCTGAACTTTCTCTTCCAAACAAAATTGTATCATTTTCTTCAAATTTAAATTTCGTATAAGATATAGATGCTTTAGTCGTCATCAATACAATTCTTTGATTCTCTTTAAATTTAAGAAATTCATTAAAACTTTTGTGAAATTTTATATTTTTCTCATCAATATAATCCATTACTACCCTTTTAAACCTCTTGTCACTCAATAAAAAACCACAAGGTTCTATAATTTCTAAATTTGCCCCCAAACATGCACAAGTTCTTATTATAGCAGCTGTATTTTGAGGTATATCTGGTTCAAATAATGCAATTTTTGGCCCAAGATCTATTGATTTCTGTGTCATTCTATCAGTAGTAAATTCAGTATTTTATATTATATGAATTCTTATATTTAAGTAGAAAAAATCAATATTGAGTATATTTAATAATTATTAATGTCAGAAAAAAACGTTAAAAGAAGAGATTTTTTATTTACAGCTACCTATGCTGTCGGAGCAGTAGGTGCTGCAGCTGTTGTGTGGCCTATGATAGACCAAATGAATCCAGATGCATCTGTTAAAGCATTGGCTAGCACAGAAGTTGATATTAGTTCAATGAACCCTGGAAAAACTATTACGGTATTATGGAGAGGTAAGCCGGTTTTTATTAGAAGAAGGACGCAAGAGGAAATCGCTGAGGCAAAAGCAGTTAAATTGGAGGACTTAAAACATCCTGAAAAAGATGAAGATCGAGCTAAAAATCCAGAGTGGCTCGTAATGCTTGGTGTCTGCACACATTTAGGGTGTGTACCCTTAGATCAAAAAGGAGACTACAATGGTTGGTTCTGTCCGTGTCATGGATCACATTATGATACATCTGGTAGAATAAGAAAAGGTCCAGCACCAACAAACATGGAAATACCTGAATATAAGTTTGTAAACACAAATACAATTAAAATTGGATAAACTTTATGAGTGATCACGAATATACCCCTAAATCAAAATTTGGAAAGTGGTTTAATGATAGATTACCTTTGCTTACATTAGCAAGCCATCTGACTGATTATCCTACGCCTAAAAACTTAAATTATTGGTGGACATTTGGTGGAATACTTACTTTCTGTTTAATAACCCAAATCGTTACGGGACTAGTTTTGGCAATGCATTACATTGCTCATGCAGATATGGCATTTGATAGCGTAGAGCATATTATGAGAAATGTAAACTATGGATGGTTAATAAGGTACATCCACGCAAATGGAGCTTCAATGTTTTTCTTAGCAGTATATATACATATATTTAGATCATTATTTTATGGATCTTATAAATCTCCCCGGGAGATTATTTGGATCATAGGTATAATAATATATTTACTGATGATGGCAGCAGCTTTCTTAGGTTATGTTCTTCCATGGGGGCAAATGAGTTTTTGGGGAGCAACTGTTATAACTAATTTATTTAGTGCTATTCCACTTGTTGGTGAAGGTATAGTAACCTGGTTATGGGGAGGTTATTCGGTTGACAATCCAACATTAACTAGATTTTTTACACTGCACTACTTAATTCCCTTCTTAATATTAGGTTTAGTAGTGTTGCATATATGGGCCTTGCATGTTCCAGGTAATAATAATCCTGTTGGGATCGATATTAAAAAACCGTCTAAAGATACTGTTCCATTTCATCCTTACATAGTAATCAAAGATGGTTTTGCTCTACTCATGTTTATGATTGTTTTTGCATTCTTTGTTTTTTACACCCCAAATATTCTAGGACACGCAGACAATTACATTGAAGCAAATCCATTGGTAACTCCTGCGCATATAGTCCCCGAATGGTACCTTTTACCATTTTATGCGATATTAAGATCTGTTCCAGATAAACTTTTGGGTGTAGTTGCGATGTTGTCAGCAATTCTTATTCTAGCGGCATTACCTTGGCTTGATACATCTAAGATTAGATCTGCAGTCTTTAGACCATTATACAGACAATTTTATTGGATCTTGGTCGCTGATGTTTTGATTTTAGGTTATGTAGGTGCTATGCCAGCTGAAGGATTGTATTTATTAGTTGCAAGAGTGGCTACGGCCTACTATTTCCTACATTTTTTAGTTGTTCTACCAATTTTAGGTTATAAGGAGAAAACTTTGCCTGTTCCATTAAGTATTACTGAGCCTGTGCTAGGTGGATCCCCTAATTTAGCTTTGGCTAAGAACAAGGAAAATTTTAAAGATTAGTGAAAAATTTTTTAAGAATATTTTTAATCACGAGTTTAGTTTTTGGACTTTCTGTAAAATCTAATTCAGCTGAAAAGATTGAATACTTAACAACTGATTGGAGTTTTAAAGGTCTCTTTGGAAAGTTTGATAGGGGAGCATTACAAAGAGGTTATCAAGTTTATACTGAGGTATGTTCGTCTTGTCACTCTATGAAATATCTAAGTTATAGGAATTTAGCCGAAAAGGGTGGACCAGAATTCTCGATAGCAGAAGCTAAAGCGATAGCTGCATCTTTTGAGGTCACTGATGGACCTAATGATGATGGAGAAATGTTTACAAGACCAGGTAAATTATCTGACAAATTTGTAATGCCTTATGATAATGTTAAAGCAGCTCAAGCCGCAAATGGCGGTGCATATCCACCAGATATGTCAGTGCTCGTCAAAGCAAGAGGAGGCGGGGTCGATTACATCTACTCTTTACTTCAAGGTTATGAAGATCCACCAATTGGAATGAGTTTAGATGATGGAGTTTATTATAATAAATATATGTATGGTAACAAAATAAAAATGGCCAATCAGCTTTCTGATGGGCTCGTTGAGTATGGAGATGGTACATCAGCATCAGTTGAACAAATGTCAAAGGATGTTACTACATTCTTAATGTGGGCAGCAGAACCACATCTTGAGTCACGTCACCAGATGGGCTTCAAGGCGATAGTTTATTTAATTATTTTAACAATTTTGGTTTACTTTAGCATGAAAAAGATATGGTCACGTATTGAAACGGAAGTTTAAAACGTCGCCATCTTTCACAATATAGTCTTTTCCTTCAAGTCTCATTTTACCGTTTGATTTTGCATTCAACCAGCCATCATTTGAAATAAAATCATCATATGAAATAGTTTCTGCTCTAATAAAACCTTTCTCAAAATCTGTATGAATTTCTCCAGCAGCTTGAGGAGCTTTGCAATTTTTTTCTATTGTCCACGCTCTGGTTTCCTCAGGGCCAGAAGTGAAATAAGTTTCAAGTTCAAGAATTTGATACCCTTTTTTAATTAACATATTTAACCCCGTCTCTTTTAATCCAATCATTTCCATGTAGTTTTTTTTTTCGTGTACGTCTAAATTATTAATTTGATTTTCTATATCTGCTGAAATAATTAACGTATTATCACTTCCAAATTTTGATATAAATTTTTTAGTATAATCGTTTCCATTTTGAATACTTTTCTCATCAACATTACATACAAATATTTTAGGTTTCAAAGATAATAGTCCACTTTGATTAATCTGTTTTTTTTCAAAATGAGACCTCAAACTTGAGATATCTTTATCATTATTGATACAGTCTAGACTTGTTTCAAGAATTTTTAATTGAACGCTCTCTAAGTTTTTTTTATTATTTTTCTCTAATCTTTTTTGTATAGACTCAAGATCAGCTAACATCATTTCAGTCTCAATTATCTCCAAGTCTCTAACTGGATTTACATTAGGATTTACATTTTGGATATCACTAGAGTCGAAGCATCTTATAAGATGTATGATTGCATCAACCTCTCTAATGTGAGAGAGGAATTTATTTCCTAAACCTTCACCTTTTGATGCTCCTTTTACTAAACCAGCAATATCAACAAATGAAATAGTTGTGTTGATAATTTTTTTTGAATTTGAAATTTTCGCTAAATTTTTCAGTCTGATATCTGGAACAGGAACTACACCAACATTTGGTTCTATTGTGCAAAATGGAAAATTTGCAGCTTGTGCTTTGCTTGAATTTGTCAATGCATTAAATAAAGTTGATTTACCAACATTTGGCATTCCAACTATTCCACATTTAAAACTCATTATTTGTTATTAACTGTACTAGAAAACAGGTCTAATTTTTTATCAACAAGAATAGAAATTGATTCAGTAATGTTTTCAGTAATTTTGTCTATACCGATAGTTTCATCATCATTAAAATTTTGTAGAACATAATCTGCAACTTCCATCGAGTCTTTTGGTTTACCAATTCCTATTCTAACTCTTGAATAATCTTTACCAATAAATTTATCGATGGAGGCAATTCCGTTATGACCTGCGCTTGATCCCCCAAATTTAGTTTTGATCTTTCCAAATTCTACATCTAAATCGTCATGAAAAACAATTACATCTTGTGCATCAATCTTAAAATACTCAATTAATTCTCTTATACAAATCCCCGAGTTGTTCATAAATGTCAATGGTTTAATAGCATAAACTTTTTTACTGGCTATATTTCCAGTTGTAAGAAGACCTTTAAATTTAGGTTTTTGTTTAGACAAATTAAATTTTTTATTAATACAATCTATAATTTTGAAACCAACATTGTGTCTATTATTTTCACTGTCAGGAGTTGGATTACCTAATCCTACAAATAAAATCATGAGTTAACTAAGCTTAATTTCAATTTTTATTATTTATTTTTTTTCTTCAGGAGGTTTTTTTTCAGCAGATTTTTTTTCATCAGGTTTTTTGTCGTCACCTTCTTTCTTATCTCCTTTAGATGAATCTGCAGAAGTTTTATCACCATCTGCTGCAGCTTCAACTCCTTCTTCACCCTCTGCCGCTTCGGTCTCTGCTGGTTTTTCTGGCTCTTTAATTACGGTCGGTGCTGCAAGTGTTGCTATCACAAAGTCCCTTCCTTGAATAGTTGGTGTTACTCCAGGGTCTAATTTAATAGATGAAATTTTAAAACTTTCCCCGATATCAACTCCTTCAAGATCAATTGTCAAGTTTTCTGGTATTTTTTCACTTGGACAATTTAATTCTACTTTTCTTCTTACTATGTTTAATACCCCACCTCTTTTAAGACCTGGTGATTTTTCGTGATTAATAAAATTTACTGGAATTTCAATTTTTATTTTTACTCCAGGCAATATCCTTAAAAAGTCCACATGAATGGGTTCATCGCTTAAGATATGATATTTGATCTCTCTTGGTAAAACATTTTGTGATTTCCCGTCTATTTTTAATGTAATTATATTTGACAAAAAGTTTTCTTTATCAATTAAATTTTTTAGTAATTTTTTTGAGACAGATACTTTTTGATTATCTTCTTTTCCTCCATATACAATACCAGGGACATTTCCACTATTTCTAATGGAATTTAGTTGACCTTTAGTCGTATTGTTTCTGATATTGACTTCTAATGAATTCATAAAGAAGAGTTTTTTAAACCATGTTTATAAATAATCAAGGTAATTATTTGAATAAATCAGATACCGAAGTGGAATTAGATATTCTTTTAATTGCTTCACCCATGAGGCTTGAAATAGGTAAAACTTCTATATTTTTAACATTTTTAGTTTTTTGACTGTTATCTATTGTATCGGTAATCACCAAATTTTTTATAACTGAGTTTTTAATTTTCTTAACAGCGTCTCCACTAAGAACTCCATGTGTAATATATACATAAACTTCTTTTGCTCCTCGTTGTTTTAAAGCTTTAGCAGCGTTGACAATAGTACCGCCAGAATCAATTATATCATCAACTATTACACATGTTTGATTTTTTACATCTCCGATAACATTCATCACTTCTGATTGACCAGGCTTTGGTCTCCTTTTATCAACAATTGCCAATCCTACATTGAGAAGTTTGCCGAGAGCTCTCGCTCTTTCAGTACCACCTACATCAGGTGCTACACAAATAATCCTTTTGCTTTTAATTCTTTTCCTAACATGTCTTGCAAATATTGGTGTTGAAAAAAGATTATCTACAGGGATATCAAAAAAACCCTGAATTTGACCAGCATGCAGATCAACTGTTACAACTCTATCTGCACCTGCTTTTGTAATTAAATTTGAAACCAATTTAGCTGATATAGAAGTTCTTGGGATAACCTTTCTATCCTGTCTTGCATATCCAAAATATGGAATTACAGCTGTAATGTTTTTTGCTGAAGATCTCTTAAGAGCGTCTATACACAACAATAATTCCATTAAGTTATCATTTGCTGGAGATGATATAGACTGAACAATAAATATACTATTACCTCTAATATTTTCATTTATTTCGATGTATATTTCACCATCTGCAAATTTTCTAATACTTGAGTTCACAAGTTTTGTCTTCAAATACTTTGCAATATTTTTACTGAGTATTTTATTGCTATTTCCGGTTAACAGTTTCATTGAAAAGTTTAATTAATCATAATTATTGAAATATTTCTACCATAATCAGCATGTTTTAATCTTAATGATCTTCGTGCGCTAAAAAAATTATTTTTATCATCAAAAGTATCAATTTTAATGGCTTCAATATTTGAAATTTTGTTTGATTTAAGTCGGGATTTAATAAAATTAGGTAGATTAAAATGAAGACCATTTTTTATATCTTTAAAGAAGACTTTATTTTTTTTATCTTTTTTTAAGAACTTTTTTAGAAAATCAACTTTTACGTTATAGCTTTCAACTTGAATACACGGTCCAATTGTTGCAATAATATTTTTTTCTTTGCACCCTTTATTTAACATAAACTTGATTACTTTAGTAATTATGTCTTTGTAGGCACCTTTCCATCCAGCATGAATTGCAGCTATCATGATCTTTTTTTTGTCATACAACAGTATTGGCGCACAATCTGCCGTTAATATTGCTATAGGTATTTGTCTTTGATCAGTAATAACAGCATCAGCTTGAATTTTTTTTTTGCTAAATTTAAAATTTTTATTTATATAAAAAATTTTGTTACTATGCATCTGATGCATTAAGAAAATATTTCTAGATTTTTTGTTAATTTTATTTTTAACGATTTTTAAATTTTCTTTTATCTTTGATTTAAAATCATTAGATCCAGGTCCACAATTTAAGCTTTTATAAATTCCATTTGACTTACCTCCTATTCTATTAAAGAAACCGTGTTTAATTTTTTTTTGTTTCGATAATATCTTAGAAGTAATCAATTTTAAAAACCAAGGTTGAATTTAATTTCTTTACTTTTAATAAACATTACTTTGAATAAAGTGCCCATTTGTTTTTCATCAATAAGTCTATTTAATCTATAAAAAATATCAGCTTTTTTTGAGAAGTTTTTATTTCTAGATAATATCTCTGCTCTTTCTTTTATTCCCATTTTAATCAAAAAGTTTTTTTGAGTGTTCAAATTGTTATCTAATCCCCCTAATTTTTGAGTAAATTTTTTAAATAATTCAAAATTTATATTGTGTGTAATATCTACCTCTCCAATATTGTCTAAAATATTGGCAAATTTGTGATTAGAAACTGCTTGTAAAGTATTTTTCATTTTTTTTCCAAGATACCCGTAATCTATTATTAACAATCCTCCAGTATTTTTTTTGATTATATTTGAAATATTTTTTAAATAATCAAAACCAAATTCAGAATATTCGATAAAGTTTTGATTTTGTGAAATTTTAAAATTAAGTCTTTTCTCAATCTTTTTTATATCAGTTTTTTTCTCAATAAATGATGCTTTAGAGTAATTTTCAAAATTAACAAATTTTTCATACCAAATATTTCTCTGTTTTCTGAATTGTTTGATTGGCATTGCATCAAAAAATTCATTTGCAATAAATATACTTGGATTTTTTTCAATCTTATTTATTTGAGAAACCCAATTAATTTTAGATTTTGATAATCTTTCTTTTTGTATCTTTATCAAGATTGGGCTTTTTTCATGGATAATGATATTACAAGACTCTAGAAAAGACGGAAAATTTTGAAAGCTTTCTAAGAGTACTTTCATCATCTCACCATTTCCTGCACCAAGTTCAATCAAATTAAAATTTCTAGGACTCCCAAGGTTTTTCCAAAAACTAATAATCCAAATAGCTATCATTTCTGAAAAAAGTCTTGAAATATTTGGCGCTGTAATAAAATCACCCTTTTTACCAAAAGGATTCTTTTTCATATAGTAACCGAATTTTTTATTATATAGAGATAAATCAATAAATTTATCTAAAGAAATTTCACCACTCTTTTTTATTTTCATATTTTTGAACAACTAAATATGATCCAAATAATAAAAACACAAAACTTATAATTTGTCCCATAGTGAGATTAAATAATAAATAACCTAATTGGTCGTCTGGTACTCTAAAAAATTCTATTACAAATCTAAAAATTGAGTAAAAAACTAGAAATAGTCCAGAAATAAAACCAGGCTTTTTATTAGTTATTTTCTTGTGAAGATAGATCAAAATTAAAAAAAGAATCAGACCTTCAAAAAATGCTTCATATAATTGTGATGGATGCCTATACAAATTATCAACTTTAACAAATTTTACACCCCAGGGTAGACTCGTTTGAGTTCCATATAATTCAGAGTTTATAAAATTTGAAATTCTTCCCAAAAAAATTCCTACTGGAGCAACTAATGAGATGACATCTAAATAACTAAAAACGTTATGTTTGTTTTTATTTGCGAACCAAACACTTACAACTATTATTCCTATAACCCCACCATGAAAAGACATTCCACCTTGCCAGACTTTAAAAATATCTATAGGATTTTCGAAATAATAATCTAAATTATAAAATAGCACATATCCCAACCTCCCACCTATAATAATAGCAAAAATAAGATAAGTAACATAATCATCAAATTTTGTTTTAATTTCCTGGCTGTTAATGAAAAATTTTTTAGCTAAAAGCCATCCTGCTAGTATTCCAAAAATATAAGATAGTGAGTACCATCTTATTTCTAGTGAAAAAAAATTTATCGCTACTGGGTCAAAATTATTAATGAACATTTTGATAAATAACTATAGGTTATATCAGATAATGACAAAAAAATATGAAAAATTCAAAATTTGTTTTTAATAAATTGACTAAAATATTTGAGCAAGGCCTTATCACATCAAAAGACCTTGGATCAGAAATTTTAAGTATTTTGAAATCTAAAAGGGATGAAATAGTTTTTAGAATGAAACTTACGAGTAAAGAGGAATTTGAAGTTCTTTTAAAAAGAGTTGAAAATATTGAAAAAAAAATTTCATTATTACAAGAAAAAAGTAAAAAAAAAACTAAGCGGGCAAAAAGATCTTAACTCCAAGTCCATTCATTGATGACTTGTCGAGTTTAATGTATCCTCCATGAGATCTAACAATATCAGAGGCTATTGATAACCCTAAACCAACACTTGATTTATTCTCACCTCTACCTTTATCAATTTTATAAAATGGTTTAAAAACATTTTCGTATTCTTCTTTTGGAATACCTGGCCCATTATCTTCGATAAGAATAAATATATTTTTTCCATTTTTATTTAATTGAATATTGATTTTTTTTCCATATTTAAGACCATTATCAATAATATTATTAAAGCTTCTTTTTAATAAATTTTTTCTTCCATTTATCGAAATATTTTGAGCCAGATCTTTAGTTATATATGTATTTTCATATCTTTCTATTATCTCATTTAATAATTTTGAGAGATTAAATATTTCGTTTTTTTCTGATTGAGATGAGCTGGTAAATTGTAAATACTCATTGAGCATTTTTTCCATCTCACTTATGTCATCATTTAATTTTGAGGAAATCTCTTTGTCTTTTACAAAGGAAAGTTGCAATTTCATTCTAGTTAAAGGTGTTCGTAAATCATGACTAATTCCAGACAACATCTCAGATCTTTGATTTAAATGTCTGAGTATTCTTTTTCTCATTTTATCAAATTCATAACCTGCCTGTCTGATTTCAAGTGAACCTGATGGTCTATAATCATCAACTTCTTCACCTCTACCAAATTTTTCTGCTGCTTTTGCTAAATTAGTTATTGGTCGAGTTTGGTTTTTTAAAAATAATATAGCAACAAGAATTAAAAAAATTGCAGGCACGGATATCCATAAAGCAAATAATCTTGCTGAGGATGCCGTTACTCTATCTCTTGGAACTAAAAATTCAAAATATCCTTCTTTATATTTAATTCTTATGTTTATTAATTCCAAATAGTCAGTAGTGCTAAACCAAAATTTATTGTTACCAATGCTAGACTTCAATTCTCTTCTTAAAGATCTATCTACAGGACTAAACCATCTTTCATTTAATTTGAAATTAAATTCTTTATCTTGAATATATTTTATATTTAAATCCAAATGAATTGAAAATAAATTTATGATATAATCTTTGTCATTATTCTCTTTATCAAAAGCGACAATAAAAGTATCAATTTCCCCAACCAAGGCCCTTGTCATCCCTTTGTTAGTTTTTATCCAAAGGCTATCAAAAAAAACAATTGTGACTAAAAGTTGAAGTAAAATAACTGGAATTGCAACAATTAGTAAAGCTCTATAAAATAGTCTTTTTGGTAATAAATTTTTCACGAATTTATTCAATCCATAAAACATAACCACTACCTCTTAAAGTTTGTAAAAATTTTGGATTTTTTGGATCTATTTCAATTTTTTTTCTCAAACGAGTTATAATTACGTCCACAGATCTTTCCTTATCTAAATTTATAAGTTTACCTATATCAATCCTAGAAAATGTTTTACCAGGATTATTTATCATTTTTTCTAAAATAATTTTTTCTGTAATATTTATTTTAAATTCTTCTCTATTTTTAAGAATTATTAATTTGTTTAAATCAATTTCAATATTTGAGAATTGTACTACTTTTTTTAAATTTTTATCTTTAGTTTTTTTTAGAATATTTTTAATTCTAAGCAAAAGTTCTCTAGGTTCAAATGGTTTTGGTAAATAGTCATCTGCACCTATTTCTAATCCCTCAACTCTCTCATCTGTAGTACCTTTTGCAGTTAGTAATATTATAGGTGTCAAAATTTTATTAATATTATCTTTAATAAATTGAAGACCACTTTTACCTGGCATCATTATGTCTAAAATAATCATATCAAAATTAATTATTTCAATTTTTTCAGTTGCATCCTCAGCATTTTTTGCAGTTGTAACCAAATAATTATTTTCATTTAAATATTTTTTTACCAAGGATCTTATACCCTCGTCATCATCTACTACTAATATATGCGCTAAAAATTTATCCATTTATAATTTTTTTCAGTACCTTATCAAAGTTTACTACCTCATCAGAACTCGAGTTTAATAATGCGTTGTATATTCTTTTTTTTTGTGTTTCGAAAATTTCGAGAAAAATTTTTTCTCCCTTTTCATTGAGATACACATGTTTGATCCTTGTGTCTTGTTCGTCTTTTTCGAATTTGATAATGCCAAGCTTTGTTAAATCTTTTAAAACTCTATTCAAACTTTGTTTTGTTATTTTTAATTTTTTCAAAAGTTCAGAAATTGAAATACCTTCGTATGTCGAAATAAGGTGGATTACTTTGTGATGAGCGGTACCTATTGAATATTTATTTAGAATTTTTTTCGGATCGGTGAAAGTGTCTCTATAAACTATAAAAAGTTTTTCAATTAAATCTTTTAATTGTTCATCTTTTAGATAAAGTAAATCTTTCATAATAGGTAAGTTATATTGACATATTCAAGATACAAAGATATTTTTTTGAATAATTAAAAAAAATATTTTCTGACATGATACCTTACGATAAAAGAAATGGTAAAATTTGGTATAACAATGACTTTGTGGATTGGTCAGATGTTAAAGTTCATGTATTAAGTCATGGCTTACACTATGCAAGTTGTGTATTTGAAGGCGAAAGAGTTTACGATGGTTCAATATTTAAATTAGAGGAACATACTTCAAGATTTTTTTACTCAGCAAAAAGAATGGGTTTTGAGATTCCTTACACTGAGAGAGAGATTAATGAGGCTTCAAAAAAAATTATAGTTGTTCAGAACGTAGAAAATGGTTACGTTAGACCTGTAGCATGGCGAGGAAGTGAAATGATGGCAATATCTGCACAGCAGACAAAGATTCATGTCGCTATCGCAACATGGGAATGGGGCTCTTATTTTGATCCAAAATTAAAAATCGAGGGTATAAAATTAAACATTTCAAATTGGCGAAGGCCCGCTCCTAATACAATTCCTTGGGATACCAAAGCCTCTGGTCTTTACATGATTTGCACTTTGTCAAAACATGAGGCGGAAAAAGAGGGTTACACAGACTCGTTGATGTTAGATCATGAGGGAAATATTGCTGAAGCAACAGGTGCTAATATTTTTTTTAAAGACAAAAATGGTGAACTGCACACGCCAATACCTGACTCATTTTTAGATGGTATTACTCGTAGAACAGTAATTGGGATAGCAAAATCAAAAAATATAAAAGTTCATGAAAGAAAAATAAGTCCTTCAGAGTTAAAAGATTTTGTTGGTTGTTTTTTAACAGGCACTGCTGCTGAGGTTACACCAGTTTCTTGTATCGCAAATAATCAATTTAAAGTTTGTGAAATGATTATAGACTTAAACGAGAGTTATCAGCTGGTTGTTAGAAAAAAAAAGGCAGCTTAATCTTTATTGTCCTCAGAAATAGCATGGTCGATACCTTTTCGCATGTAATCATAACCAGTAAAAAGTGTTAATGCCGCAGAAAGCCATAAAAGAATGATACCAATGGTCTGGGCATTATAATCTTGAAAATTAATTATTTTGTTTCCAGTTTCACCTGAAAGCAAAAGTGCAATTGAAACCATTTGCAAAACTGTTTTTAATTTAGCTAAACTAGATACTGGAAGTTTAATTTCCCCTTTAGCCAAAAACTCTCTAAGACCAGAAATCAAAATTTCTCGCGTAAGAATTATTATTGCAGCAATTACCTCGTAATTTCGAATAGTGCCATCCATCACTAACAAAATAAGGGCAGCTGCAACAATAATTTTGTCAGCTATTGGATCTAGTAATTCCCCAAGTTTGGACTCTTCACCAAGAAATCTTGCCAGCATGCCATCTAGAAAATCTGTGAAAGAGGCAACAATAAATAAAATTAACGCAGTAAGATCTCCATAAAAACCAGGGAGATAAAAAGCTAAAACAAAAAATGGCACAATTAAAATTCTGCCAACAGTCAATATATTTGGTATCTTTCTAAGCATATTTATTTTTACTCATGAAAAAAATTATATATCTTTTTAGCAACTTTTGCTTCTACGCCTTCAACTGATTTTATTTCATCAAGACTTGCAGATTCTACTGCTCTAGCGGAGCCAAAGTGGTTTAATAAAGCTCTTTTTCGAATAGAACCAATACCTTCGATCTGATCTAACAGTGATTTACTTAATCCTTTTTTCCTTTTAGCTCTATGAGCACTGATCGCAAACCGATGAGACTCATCTCTCACTCTCTGAAGAAAAAATAGAGTAGGGTCATTTTTAGCAAATTTAAATTCTTTACCATCATGAAAAAAGGTTTCGTTACCACTGTTTCTAAGTTTCCCTTTTGCTATTGCAACTATTGGTAAGTCATGAAGGCCTAGTTCATTAAGAGTTTCTCTTGCAACCGAGTACTGGCCTTTTCCACCATCAATCAGAACTAGATCGGGAAAAGTTAGATAGTTATCTTTTTCTTGTATAACTCTTTTAAATCTTCGATTTAGCACCTCCCGCATCATACCATAGTCATCTTGTTTATTCTTTTGGATCTTAATATTAAATTTTCTATATCTTTTTTTAATAAATCCTTCATCTCCATAAGCGATTAACGCACCTACACTATTAGTTCCTTGGATATGACTATTATCATAAACCTCTATCAAATTAATATTGGTTTCTAAATTAAATTTATTTGCTACTGCATCAAATAATTCTCTATTATTCTGACTTTCGTAAAGTTTTCTAGTGAGGCTATCTTTAGCATTTTTAATTGCTTGATTAATTACTTTTAATTTTGATCCTTTCTTTGCAATGGATATATCGATTTGTTTTTCTTCCTTTTGAGATAAAGTTTTTTCAATTAAAATTTTTTCTTTGATTTCTTCAGATAATATAATTGATGAAGGAACACTTTTATTTTCATAAAATTGAGAAACAAAAGAGTTTAATATATCACTTAACTTTTCATCGGGATCATGTTTTGGAAAAAAAGCTTGATTACCCCAATTTTGTTTTGATCTGTAAAAGAAGACCTGAATGCAAGTTTTACCAGACTCTTTATAGCCAGCGATTACGTCAGCTTCAATTAAATTTGCCTCATTAATTCTTTGAGACGATTGAATAATATTTAAAGATTTTATTCTATCTCTTAAGATTACAGCTTTTTCAAAATCTAAATTATCGCTTGCCTTTTCCATTTGGTCTGAGAGGCTTTTCTGTATTTTTCTTGATTTACCAGACACAAATTCGATCGCATCTTCCACAGTTCTTTTATACTCATCATCATTTATGTATCCAACACAAGGTCCAGAACATCTTTTGATCTGATATAGGATACAAGGACGTTGCCTGTTTTTAAAGACAGTATCATCACAAACTCTTAAGTGGAAAATTTTTTGTATCATTTTTATTGTCCAATTAGCTGAGCCTGCTGATGCGAAAGGTCCAAAATAAAAACCTTCTTTTGTTTTTTTTCCTCTATGTCTTTTTATTTGTGGCCATTTATCTTTGTTACCAATAAAAATAAAAGGAAAAGATTTATCATCTCTTAAAAGGATATTAAATTTTGGTTTATATTTTTTGATTAAATTCGCTTCAAGAAGTAGAGCTTCGCTTTCATTTGATGTAGTAGTTATCTCAAGTTTTCTTGTTTGAGATAACATTCTTTCAGTTCTTATAATATGATTTTTTTCCGCCACATAACTTTTTAGTCTGTTAGGCAAATTTTTTGCTTTACCTACATAGAGAATATCCCCTTTATCATTTAACATCTTGTATACACCTGGATGTTTAGGAATTAGAGGCAGTTCTTTTTTAATTACTTCTTTGCCAATTTCAGAACTTATCATGACTTCTTTTTTTTGTAATTTGAATACCAACAGATGAACATTGTTTAAGAATTTCTAATTTTTCAATTTTAAGCATTATTTTACCTATTCTCTTGTCCTTGAAAAGTTCATCAAAAACGGCCTCGGCCAAAGTTTCTAAGAAATTATAATGTTTCCTTTTAATTAGTTTTTTAATTAACTTTACAATAGTGGCATAATTTACAATTGATCTAAGGTCTTTATCATTTGAGGGTTTTTTATCTTGATAATCAATTTCCAAGCTGAACTTTACTTTTTGTGTTTTCTCCTTCTCAAAATCATAATAGCCAAGCTTTAAATCTAAAATAAGTTCATTAATTAGAATTTTTTTCTCGTAGTTAAATAAGCTTTTATTTTTATCTATTTTAACTACTTTAAAATTATTTTTTTTCATTCCTTTCCTTTAATTATATCAGGTGTTTGCCAATTTAAGCTTTGACCACTATCTATTGCTAAAACTTGACCTGTAATAGAACTGTTTTTAATAAAAAAGTCAACTGCATTACAAATCTCATTAACATCAACTTGCTGTTTAAGTGGTGTAGCTAAATATTGGCTTTTAAAATGTTTTTCAGATTGTCTTTTATTTTTAATTGTTGGTCCAGGAGCTATTCCATTAACTCTGATATTTGGTGACAAACTCATCGCGCTTGTTTTGGTTAAAGTATAAAGTCCGGTTTTACTTAATGTGTATGATAAGAAATACGGAGTAAGCTTAAATACCCTTTGATCAATTATATTAATAATATTGTTGTTCTTCCCTTTGATATTTTTTGAAAATTCTTTTGTAAAAAGAGCAGGAGCCTTAAGATTTGTTGAAATATGTTTTTCCCAGCTTTTTGAGGTAAAATTCTCTAATTTGTCATTTTCAAATAATGAGGCATTGTTTATTAAGCAGTCAAAAAATTTCATTTTTGATTTTGAAAATTTAACAATTTTAATGATATCTTTTTCCTTACTAAGATCTCCTTTAATTAAATAAATTTTTGTCCCATAATTTTGAAGTTTTTTTTTTAGATTTTCAGCTTTTGACTTAGATTTATGATATTGAATTACAATTTGTTTATTTGGCCCTGATAATTTTTCTGCAATTGCAGCACCTATCCTTGTAGCTGCACCAGTAATTATTATCCTCTGTGCTTCCATTTTTTATCTCTTTTTTTTGTAACTTTAGTTCCTGGCATACCCATTGTCGATCTACCTTTTGGATAAAGCTTATTCTTAACATCGTATTGTCTAATTTTAGGGTTTAGCGTTATTTCCAACTCTGTACTTTCTAATTTTCTTATTTCGTCTCTTATTTTAGCTGCTTCTTCAAACTCAAGATTTGAAGCTGCTTCTTTCATTTTTTTATCAAGAGCTTTTAAGTGTTTTTTTAAATTTCCACCAATATTGGATCCCTCACTTATTTTTACATAATCCTTTTCGTAAACGCTCTCTAAAATATCGTTTATTTCTTTTTTAACAGTTTTAGCATCAATTTTATTTTTTTTATTATAGGCTAATTGAATTTTTCTTCTTCGTTCAGTCTCAGCTATTGCTTTTTTTATACTTTTGGTTTCTTTATCAGCATATAGAATTACTTTACCATCAACATTCCTCGCAGCCCTGCCTATTGTTTGTATTAATGAAGTTTCAGATCTTAAGAAACCTTCCTTATCAGCATCTAAAATCCCTACCAAAGCACATTCTGGGATATCTAAACCTTCTCTTAATAAATTAATTCCAACTAGTACATCAAAAACTCCCATTCTCAAATCTCTCATGATTTCTATTCTTTCAAGAGTATCTATATCAGAGTGCAAGTATCTTACCTTCACACCGTTTTCATGAAGATATTCTGTTAAGTCCTCTGCCATTTTTTTTGTGAGAGTTGTAACTAATACTCTATGATTATTCTCAATTACTTTTTTACATTCATGCATTAAATCATCTACTTGGTTTTTAGCAGGTCTTATCTCAACAGGTGGATCAATTAATCCTGTAGGTCTTATAACTTGATCTATAAACTTACCTTTTGTTTGTTCTAATTCCCAAGGGCCAGGAGTTGCTGAAACAAAAACAGTTTGTGTTCTCATTAAATCCCATTCTTCAAATTTTAATGGTCTATTATCCATACAGGAAGGAAGTCTAAAACCATATTCAGCTAGTGTACTTTTTCTTGATCTATCTCCTTTATACATTCCGTTAAGTTGTGGAACTGTAACGTGACACTCATCAACAAAAATAAGAGTGTTGTCTGGAAAATATTCAAAAAGTGTGGGAGGTGGTTCGCCTGGTTTTCTTCCAGATAAAAATCTAGAGTAATTTTCAATTCCAGCACAAGAACCTGTAGCCTCTATCATTTCAAGATCAAATTTAGTTCTCTCCTCAAGTCTTTGAGCCTCAAGTAATTTATTTTCTGCCCTATGTTTTTTAAGAGTTATTTCTAATTCTCTCTTTATATTTATAATTGCTTGTTCCACTGTCGGTTTTGGAGTTATGTAATGGCTGTTTGCGTAAACTTTAACTAAGCTAAGCTCTCTTACTTGATCTCCAGTAAGAGGATCAAATTCTTCTATTTTTTCTAATTTATCCCCAAATAAGTTTAATCTCCACGCTCTATCCTCTAGATGGGAAGGAAAAATTTCTAAGTATTCTCCACGAGCTCTAAATGTTCCTCTATAAAAGTTTTGATCATTACGCTTATATTGTAAGGCCACCAGAGATTTAATAATTTGCTCTCTATTATAATCGTAGTTTTTTTGAAGAGTTAAAGTCATTTTGCTATATGCTTCAACTGATCCCAGTCCATAAATACAAGAAACACTGGCGACAATTAAAACATCGTCTCTTTCTAAAAGAGACCTTGTTGCTGAATGTCTCATCCTGTCTATCTGTTCATTGATTGATGCTTCTTTTTCAATGTAAGTGTCTGACCTTGGTACATAAGCTTCTGGGGTATAATAATCGTAATATGAAACAAAATACTCAACAGCGTTGTTAGGAAAAAAAGTTTTCATCTCCCCATAAAGTTGAGCTGCTAAAGTTTTATTAGGAGCTAAAATTAAAGCTGGTCTATTTGTTGCTTCTATAACCTTTGCCATTGTGAAAGTTTTTCCTGAGCCTGTTACTCCAAGTAAAACTTGGTTGAATTCTTCTTTATTTGCCCCATTAACCAATTTTTTAATAGCTTCAGGTTGATCTCCCGCAGGTTTAAAATCAGATTTAATTTTGAACTTTTTACCACCTTCGAGTTTTCCACTGATTTTTGGATTTTTACTCTGAATATCTGTAATTAAATCTTGATAAGTATTTTCCATATATTAAGAACGTATTAGAATTAATTAATATTTCAATGAGCATAATATCAAACAGTTTAAAAAGAATTAAACCATCACCTACTATTGCCGTAACTCAAAAGGCAAGAGAATTAAGAGCGGCAGGAAAAGATGTAATTGGTCTAGGAGCTGGAGAGCCAGACTTTGATACTCCAGATAATATAAAAAATGCTGCTATAAAAGCTATCAGAAATGGCGACACCAAATATACAGCAGTGGATGGTACACCTGCTTTGAAAAAAGCAATTATTAGTAAATTCAAGAGAGAAAACAAATTAAAATATACTTTAGACCAAATAACAGTTGGAACTGGTGGAAAGCAAGTTCTTTATAATGCTTTTATGGCAACTTTAAATAAGGGTGATGAGGTTATCATCCCAGCACCTTTTTGGGTTTCATATCCAGACATGGTTTTGTTAGCTGGTGGAAAGCCAAAAATAATTAAATGTACTGAGCAAGATGGTTTTAAGCTTACAGCGAAAAAATTAAAAAAAGCTATTACCAAAAAAACAAAATGGTTAATTCTTAATTCACCATCAAACCCCACTGGTGCAGGTTATACAAAAAGAGAAATCCAAAATTTAGCCAAGGTTCTTATAAAAAATAAGAACGTTTTAATTTTAAGCGATGATATTTACGAACACGTGAGGTATGATAATTTTAATTTTTTTACCATTGCACAAATTCCAAGATTAAAAGATAGGACGCTGACAATGAATGGAGTAAGTAAATCATATGCCATGACTGGCTGGAGAATAGGTTATGCTGCTGGTCCAAAAGAAATAATTAAAGCTGTTGGAAAAATTCAATCACAATCAACATCAAATCCATCCTCAATAAGTCAAGCTGCTGCTGTAGAGGCATTAAATGGAAAACAAAGTTTTATAAAAACTAGAGCTAAAGCGTTCAGAGATAGAAGAAATTTTGTTGTAAAAAGTCTAAATGATATTGAGGGGATTCACTGTTTAACTCCTAATGGTGCATTTTATGTATTTCCAAGCTGCAAAGGACTACTAAATAAAAAAACAAAATTAAAAACTGATACAAACTTTGTTCAAAGATTGCTTGAAAAAGAAAATGTTGCAGTTGTTCAAGGTTCAGCATTTGGTTTAGATGGGTATTTTAGAATTTCTTATGCAACATCGATGAAAAATTTAAAAAAAGCCATGTCAAGAATTAAATCTTTCTGTGAGACTATAAATAAATAATTATTTTTGATTTAGAATCTTTTTTGCAGGAATAGTTTTTTTAATCCAAGATTTTGGAATAGAATTAATACCCTTTAGAGAAGCAAAGTATGCTCCCACAAAATTTGCTCTAGAGCAATTACAACCACCGGCCTTGATAGTTTTTAAAATTGCATCTTTATAATTTTTTGAATTTAGAATTGTATAAATTGAACTATTAAAAGTTCCTGGATAACTGCAAGCCATTCCTAGTTTTTTAATTGTTATTGGATCAAATTTCGATTTGAATTTTTTGATCTTTTTTATATCTTTAATAATTTCTTTAAATAAGAAATTTCCACTAAATTTTTTTACAAATTTATTAATGGGATTTTTGTTTCCTTTTAAAGCAAAATCAATTAGATAAAATTTTGCGAGTGCATACTTTATGCTGATTTTTGAAACAGTAACAATTTTTATGATCTTCTCTAAACTTTTAAAATCATGGCCGTAAAGAAAAAAAGGTAGCGTTGCACAAAAACCATCTGACTCATTGACTTTCATTCCACCAGAAATTTTTTTTTTTGATTTAATGTTGTTTACAGTTTCTATTATATTCTGGTGTATCCATGGTCCTCTTATTAAGCCACGCCAATCTTTAACTTTTTTATATTTTGATCTTCGTTTTAAATTTTTCCAATATTTGCTTCCAGGACCAAAATTTTTAAGAATATTCTTTTTAAAATTTTTTTCTAAATTTTCATCTCCATCAAGCAATGTTTTAAACATCACTTGGCCGACATCGTTGTAACCAGAGACTTTTCCAGTTTTAATATTATAAAAAGGGCTTTTATTTTTTTTTAAAAAGGTAAAGTCCTTTTTGCCTTTAATATATTCATGCAATTTTTTTTGATTATATACCCAATGCAATGGTCTTGCTGCTGCATCTGCTACTGTAGCCCCTAAGAATACATGGAGATTATTTTTCACTTTAATGAGATAAAAACTTTTCAGCCTCTAGCGCTGCCATACATCCCATACCAGCAGCAGTAACTGCTTGCCTAAATGTTTTATCTTTTACATCTCCAGCCGCATAAACACCTGGTATATTTGTTTCTGTAGAGTCTGGTTTAGTTATCAAATATCCTTCTTTGTCCATATTAAGTTGATCTTTAAATAACTGGGTTGCAGGGTCATGACCAATAGCAATGAATACACCATCTAATTTTATTTCATCAATTTTATTTGTTTTTACATTTTTAACTTTGATGCCCTTAACATTTTTCGGATCTTTGTCTCCAATTACATCCTCAACGACAGTATCCCAAATAATTTCAATTTTTTTATTTTCCATAAGTTTTTTTTGGAGCATTTTTTCGGCTCTTAAACTATCTCTTCTATGAATTAATTTTACTTTTGATGCAAATTTTGTAAGAAACATTGCTTCCTCAACAGCAGCATTACCCCCACCTACAACAGCAACTTCTTTATCTTTGAAAAAAAAACCATCACACGTCGCACACGCTGATACACCAAATCCTCTAAAATCTTGTTCAGATTTAATGTTCAACCATCTAGCCTGGGCTCCTGTAGAGATAATTATACTATCAGCAGTATATTTTTGACCAGTGTCACCGATAGCCTCAAAAGGCGATGTTTTTAAATTTACTGAACTTATATGATCTTGAATCATTTCTGTTCCAACTGCTTTTGCTTGTTCTTTCATTTGATCCATAAGCCAAGGACCTTGAATCACATCAGCAAATCCAGGAAAATTTTCAACATCCGTTGTTGTGGTTAATTGACCTCCAGGTTCCGATCCATAAACCAAAATTGGATTTAACATTGCTCTAGCAGCATAAACTGCAGCTGTATATCCAGCAGGACCGGATCCAATTATTAACACTTTTGTGTGTTTAGTTGGATTTTGATTCATATGACAGCTATATAGTGATTAATGACTAAATTAAAAGGTTTATTATTGACCGAGGGAATGCACGGCATGATTAGCCAAGTTGAGGGGCTTGCGAAAGCTCTTAATCTTGAATTTATACACGAGAAAATTGAGCTAAATAGTTTTTGGAAAATGATTCCTCCAAAATTAACCCCTGTAAAAGATTTTGTTTTTAAAAATGATATTTCAAAGAAATTTAATGTAGTAATTTCATGTGGAAGAAAAAGTGTAGTTCCATCAATTTTTTTAAAAAATAAATTTGGAAATAAAATAATGAATATTCATATTCAGGATCCAAAAGTATCATTAAATAATTTTGATTATGTCGTAGCACCAGAGCATGATGGTCTTGAGGGTATAAATGTTTTAAAAAGTAAAGGTGCAATTCATTATCTTACTGAAGCAGAATTAGTAGAAAATACAAATTATCTTAAACCCCGAATTAAAAAAAAGAAGGTAATAGTGTTTATTGCTGGAGGTCCTAATAGATATTACAATTTTAACGATAAAATAATTGAAAAAATTTTTATTAAAACTAAAAAAAATTTTATCAACCAGGATTATCAACTAATTTTTATACCTTCAATGAGAACACCAAGAAGAATAGTAGATAAAGCACAAGACTTTTTTGATGATGATCAGATCATAATTTCAGATATTGATAAAAAAGCTTATTTGTCAGCACTTAGTTTAGCTGATCATATTATTGTAACATGTGACTCAACTTCCATGATATCAGAGGCAGCAATGACAGGAAGACCTATATATGTGGCTCAAATGCCATCTATAAAAAAAAATATACGATTTCAAAAATTTTTTGAGCTTTTTAAATCATTAGATATAATTAAAAACCTAGAGGACAAAGTAGAAGAATGGAGTTATAAAAAACTTAATGAAACTCATAGAATATCGGGATATATAGAGAAACAATTTAAAGATTATGACTTTTCTTAATTCTATATTAAAAAATTCAAAAAAGTATGAATTTCCATTCAATCACTGGGAATACAACAACGCTTTAAGTGAAGCGGCAATTAAGGAAATTGAAGGCGCAGATATTCCCGACGTAAGTAAGCATAATCTTAATTACGATGGCACAAGAGCAATAGACGGTGGTGCTGCAGAATTTAGAGAAGGTATAGCTTCCGGTGGTAAGGCAATAAAATTTAGATGTTTTGTTACAAAAGAAAATGCATCACATTTTCCAAATTTAGTAAAATTCATTAATGAACTTCAATCTAAAGAAACATGCCAAACTATTTCAAAAATGATTAACAAAGATTTATCAGGTTCATATGTAAGACTTGAAGTTATATGTGATCGTGAAGGTTTTTGGTTAAAACCACATTGCGATATTAAAGAAAAATTAATGTCAGGACTTATTTTTGTGAACAATGCAAATGAGTCTGAGGATTTAGGGACAGATTTTTACAATGAAAAACTAGAAAAAGTTAAGACTGTTCCCTACAAGCATAATTACGGTTACTTATTTACAAGCGGTCCAAACACATGGCATGGTATGGAAAAGAAAAAAATTATTAAAGAAAGAAGATGCATTCAAGTTAACTATGTCACATTTAAGACCGATTGGAAAGTTGACTAAACATTTTGCAGCGATGTAACTTCTAATTTTTTTGTTTTAAGTGATTTGATACCTTCAATACATGCTAGAGCAGTTGACATATTTGTGCAGTAAGGCACTTTATTTTTAAGTGTCGCTCTTCTTAAAGCAATGGCATCATTTAATCTGTGCTCTGTATTGCCACCACCAGTATTAATAACTAAGGCTATTTTTTTTGAGTCTAAAACATCAACTATATGAGGCGATCCGCTACTCACTTTATTTATAATTTTACATTTCATGCCATGTTTTTGGATATATTCCGCAGTTCCTTTTGTTGCACATAAAGTAAATTCTAGTTTAATAAGCTCTTTTGCAAGTCCAATACCTTCGTCTTTATGAGAATTTTTTAATGATAAAAAAGCTAGTCCTTTAGTAGGCAATGAATTAGAGGATGCTATTTGGCTTTTTGCATACGCCATTCCAAAATTTTTGTCAAATCCCATTACTTCTCCGGTTGATTTCATTTCTGGACCTAATAATAGGTCACTGTTAGGAAATTTATTAAATGGAAAAACTGCCTCCTTTACTGCAAACATACCTTTAGATTTATCTTTCAAATTAAATTTTGAGAGTTTCTCACCAGCCATAACTCTCGAGGCTATTTTTGCTAACGGCAGTCCTTTTGCTTTTGATACGAAAGGAACTGTTCGGCTTGCTCTTGGGTTTACTTCAATTACAAAAATTTCATCTTTTTTAATTGCAAATTGAACATTCATGAAACCTTTCACTTTTAGAGCTAGAGCTAAATTTTTTGTTTGTCTCTCTATTTCTTTAATTAAAAAGGGCTTGATGGAAACAGGAGGCAGGCTACACGCAGAGTCACCAGAATGAATTCCCGCTTCCTCGATATGCTGCATGATCCCAGCAACATGTACTTGATTGCCATCGGATATAGCATCCACATCAACTTCCATTGCATGATCTATGAATTTATCGATAAGAATTGGATTTTTTTCAGCAGCTTTAAAAGCCTCTTCCACAAAATTTTTCAACTGACTTTTCTCATAAACTATTTCCATTGCTCTTCCTCCAAGAACATAAGAAGGTCTTACCATTAAAGGTAAGCCTATTTTTTCGGATATCTCAATTGCTTGCTTAAAAGTTTTAGCAATTCCACTTTTAGCTTGATTTAAATTTAATTTTTCTAATAGGTTTCTGAATCTGTCCCTATCTTCTGCTAGGTCAATAGATGAGTATTGAGTTCCTAAAATAGGAAGATTATTAATATATAAAAACTTGGCCAATTTGATTGGAGTTTGACCACCAAACTGAGTGATGATACCAACTAAATTTCCTTTATCTTTTTCCCTTTTAATAATATTAAAAACATACTCTTCTTTTAGCGGTTCAAAATATAATCTATCACTAGTGTCATAATCTGTTGAGACTGTTTCAGGATTGCAGTTTACCATAATAGTCTCAAAACCTGCTGATTTTAGTGCAAAACTAGCCTGACAACAACAGTAATCAAATTCTATTCCTTGTCCTATTCTATTAGGCCCTCCGCCTAATATAATAATCTTTTTTTTAGCAGACGGATTAGCCTCACATTCTGAATTTATTGAGAAATTTCTCTGATATGTTGAGTACATATATGGTGTAAAAGATTTAAATTCTGCTGCACAAGTATCAACTTTTTTAAATACTGGTAAAATTTTAAGTGCAGTTCTTTTTTTTCTTACAATATCTTCAGATAAATTTGACAGCTCAGAAAGTTTTTTATCAGAAAAACCCATTGATTTAATTAGATTAAAATCATGAAAATTTTTTGGTAATCCATTACTCTTAATCTTATATTCACTATCTATTATTTCTTTAATTTGGTTTAAGAACCATGGATCAATTTTTGATAATTTATAGATTTTTTTCAAATTTATTTTTTTTCTTAGTGCTTCAGCAACAAGCAGGATTTTATTAGGAATATTATCTTTAAGTTTTTTCTCAATTTGTTTTTTATCTAAATTAAATATTCTGTCTAATCCCGAAAAACCAGTTTCAAGAGAGATCAATGCTTTTTGAAGAGACTCTTTGAAATTTCTTCCAATTGCCATTGCTTCTCCAACAGATTTCATAGACGTGCCCAGAACCTCAGGAGAAGTTGAAAATTTTTCAAAAGTAAATCTTGGAATTTTTGTTACAACATAATCTATACTTGGTTCAAATGATGCTGGAGTTACTTTAGTTATTTCATTTTTTAATTCATCCAATGTATAACCGACAGCAAGTTTTGCAGCTACTTTTGCGATAGGAAACCCAGTTGCTTTTGATGCAAGAGCAGATGACCTTGATACTCTGGGATTCATCTCGATTATAACCATTCGTCCATTTTTAGGATTAATTGCAAATTGAACATTTGAACCACCTGTTTCGACTCCAATTTTTCTTAAACATGCAATAGAGGCATTTCGCATTACTTGATATTCTTTATCAGTTAAGGTGAGTGCAGGAGCGACTGTCACCGAGTCTCCAGTATGTATTCCCATTGGATCAATATTCTCTATTGAACAAATAATTATACAATTATCTTTTTTATCCCTTACAACTTCCATTTCAAATTCTTTCCAGCCCTCTAAACATTCTTCTACAAGAACTTGGCTCACAGGAGACTCATGCAAACCGTTTTTGACAATTTTAAAGTAGTCCTTTTTATTCTTTGCTATTCCTCCTCCTAAACCCCCAAGTGTAAAAGCTGGTCTAATTATTGTAGGTAACCCTATTTTCTTTAAAACTTTTGAGGCTTGTTTTATATTGTTTACGATTTCAGATTTAGGAAGATCTAAACCAATATCAATCATATTTTTTCTAAACCTTTTTCTATCCTCGGCATTTGCAATAGCTCTTGAATTTGCGCCAATTAATTCGATTTTATATTTTTTTAAAATTCCTTTTTTCTCAGCCTCCATTGCAAGGTTGAGAGCAGTTTGACCACCCATTGTTGGAAGAATTGCATTTGGTTTTTCTTTCTTTAAAATTTTTTCTAAAACCTCTAGAGTAACGGGCTCAATATAAGTGCTGTCAGCAACATCTGGATCTGTCATAATTGTTGCTGGATTTGAATTAATTAAAACAACTTTATAACCTTCATCCTTTAATGCCTTACAAGCCTGTGTACCAGAATAATCAAATTCGCAGGCTTGACCAATTATAATTGGTCCAGCACCAACTACTAATATTTTCTTAAGATCTTTTCTTTTTGGCATTCTTTCTCATGTTGTTAATAAATTCTTGAAATAAATAAACGCTGTCTTGTGGTCCTGGGTTTGATTCAGGATGATACTGAACTGAGAACACAGGTTTATCCTCTAATCTTATTCCTTCTATACTGTTATCGAACAAAGATTTATGTGTGATCTTAACATTTTTTGGTAAATTTTCTCTAACAACTTCAAAGCCATGATTTTGACTAGTAATTTCTACATTATCATTAATTAAATTTTTAACAGGATGATTTGCTCCTCTGTGTCCTAATTTCATTTTCTTTGTTTTTCCCCCTAATGAAAGTGCAAGGATTTGATGACCTAAACAAATACCAAATAATGGCATTTTCTTTTTAATAAGATTTTGAATTATTTGAATAGCATATTTTCCTGTTGCAGCTGGATCTCCTGGTCCATTAGATAAAAAGACACCATTAGGTTTAAGAGCTAAAATGCTTTCTGCAGATGTTTTACAAGGAACTACAGTAACTTTACAATTAAAATCAGAAAAATATCTTAAAATATTTTTTTTAATTCCATAATCTATTGCAACTACATGAAATACATTTCTATTATTTTTTCTATAACCATGTTCTTTTTTCCAAGTTTTAAGTCCCTTCCAAATATAATTTTTTTGTGTAGTGACTTTTTCTGCAAGATCCAAATTTTTTAATCCACTCCATTTTATTGTACAGTTAGTGAGTTTATTAATGTTAAATTTACCTTTTTTTGAGTAAGCAATGGTTCCTTTTGGAGCACCTTTGTCTCTAATGAAATTCGTTAAACTTCTTGTATCAAGTCCTGTAATTCCAACTATCTTGTTCTTTTTTAACCAAGCATCCAAGTGTTGAAAGGACCTATAGTTTGATGGTGAGGTTATCTCAGAATTAAAAATTACTCCTTTTGTCCATATTTTATCAGCTTCAAAATCCTCTTTGTTGGTTCCCACATTTCCAATATGAGGAAAGGTGAAATTAATTATTTGCCCTGCATATGAAGGATCAGAGATTATTTCCTGGTATCCTGTTAACGAAGTATTAAAGCAAACTTCGCCAGTTGCTTCTCCTTGATATCCAATACCTATTCCTTTAAATATCCTTTTATTCTCAAGAACTAAAATACCTGTATAATTTTGTGAATTTTTTAAGTGAGTTTTTTTTACTTTTTTGATCAATTACAACTCATAAGTTAAAGGTCTATACAATAATTGATTTATTATCGCAACAGAGATGTATTATAAAATTGTAAAAAAACAATTTTTCTTTTGAAGAATTTTATCTTTAAAGTAGATTAAAAATTATGCCATTAAAAGTAACGATAGAAACAGAATATAAAAATGCGCTTAAATCTAAAGACAAGAATAAAATATCAACTTATAGGTTAATTTTATCATCAATCAAGGACCTTGATATAATAAATCGATCTGGCCCCAACAAAAAAGAGACAGATGACGAGGACATAAAAAAATTATTAAAAAAAATGATGAAACAAAGAGCCGAATCAATTGATATTTACAAGAAAAATAATAGATCCGATCTATTAGACATTGAACAAAATGAATTTAATATTTTATCAAGTTTTCTTCCAAAACAACTTAATAAGGAAGACACTAAAAAAATATGTGAGAAAATTATTTCTAAATTAGGTGCAAACTCTATTAAGGATATGGGAAAAGTAATGGGAGAACTAAAAAAACAACATGCGGATGAAATTGATTTTTCAAAAGCTGGAGCTTTATTAAAAGAATTATTAAATAAATAATGAAATATCCAAAAGAATATTTAGATGAAATTAAAACACGTTTAAAAGTTTCAAGTGTTGTCTCAAAAGTTGTAACTTTAAAAAAAAGGGGAAAAGAGTTTGTTGGACTTTCGCCTTTTAAAAACGAAAAAACACCCTCATTCACAGTGAATGATGAAAAAGAATTTTACCATTGTTTTGCAACTTCAGAGCACGGAAATATTTTCGATTTTGTTATGAAAACCCAAAATTTAAGGTTTGGAGAGGCAGTAAAATATCTGGCTAATATGGCTGGAATGCAACCATATCTATTTACTAAACAAGATGAAGAGAGAGAAAAAAAATGGAAAGAGTATCTATTAATTTATAGTAAGTATGTAGATTTTTACCACAATGAACTATTAAAAAATGAAAAATATTCAAACGCTAGAGAATATCTTAAAAGTAGGTCATTAGGCAAAAGTGAAGTTAAAAAATTTAAAATTGGTTTTATTGAAAAAAATCCAGTTTTTTTTGAAAAACTAAAACAAGAGTTTAGTGAAAAAATATTATTAGAAAGTGGTCTATTTTATTTTGATGAAAAGAAAAATATATATGTTGAAAGATTTAGAGGAAGATTAATATTTCCAATAAATAATATTTCTGGTCAACCAATTGCTCTAGGTGGAAGAATAATTGAAAGTTTGGATTATTTGGCAAAATATATTAATTCGCCAGAAACAATTTTTTTTAAAAAAGGTTCAAATCTTTATAATTTAGATTTAGCCAGAAAATTATCTAATAAGTTAGATCATATTTTTTTAGTAGAGGGTTATATGGATGTAGTAGGATTAAGTAAAAATGGAGTTGAAAATGTTGTTGCAAATCTTGGTACTTCTTTAACTGATAAACAAATCTTAATTTTAAATCAGTTTTTTGACGATATAATAATTTGTTTTGACGGCGATGAAAGCGGATATAAAGCTGCTTTGCGCGCTGCAGAAAACTCTATTAAAGAATTAAGACCTGAAAAACAATTATCTTTTTTATTTTTGCCTAACAATGAGGATCCAGATAGCTTCGTTAATAAAAATGGAAAAAATTATTTCTTAGAATTTTCTAAAAAAAGCAAATTACCTATTCATCAATTTATTTTTAGCCATTATAAAAAACAAACTGGAAATGATCCTTCTTCATTAGCATTGTTTGAGAAAAAACTTAGATCTATAGCAAATACGATTAAGGATAGTTTTATTAAAAAATATGTTCTTGAGTATTTTTTAGAAAAAATTGCTGAATTAACACCTCACTCAAATTTAAATAAAAAAAAGTTTTACATTAAAAAAACAAAATCATTGGAAACTACCAAAAAACATTTCAACGAGAGTCGATCATTGACAGGTGTTGAGCTTAAGGAATTTTCTTTATTATATCTAATAATGAATAATCTCAATTTATTACAATCAAATATTTTTTTAATAGAAAATATTAAGTTATTTACTGAGATAAATACAAAGATTTTAGCAGCAATTATTTTTAAATTAAAAACTCAGGAAAAAATATCCATAAATGATTTGAATTTAGACCAACAACTACTAGATAAAATTAACAAATTTGCTCCCATCAAATATATTTTAAAAACTAAGTCTAAAAATGATCATCAAATTTTGGAATTTTTAGAGGATATCAAGAGGGATCTTGTGAATTATGATTTGGAGTTCAGGATTCAGGAATTAGAATCGAAGTTCTCTGAGGATATGAGTGAAGCAACATTTAATGAGCTAAAAGAGCTTAAAAAAGAGAAAAATATCAATTAATTTTTTAAATTTATTAATGGATTTTTTTAGATTTGATATTATATAAGACTTCCAAACTTTATTTGCTGTGGAAAGAATAATTACAAAATCATTTGCAAGATTAATGGGTCGTGGAACCCATAGAGGATTTATAACTTATGAAGAATTAAGTAAATCACTAGGCAAAAGAAATTTGTCAGATGAAAATTTAGCTCAAGCTTTTATTCATATTTTAGATGAGAAGGTAACTTTAGTAGAAAAAAAATCCGATTTTAAAGCTTTAAGAAAAAAAGAGAATTCAACAAAAGAGGAAGGCAAAACTATCGATAAAAGTGATGACCCTATTAGAATGTATTTGCGAGAGATGGGTGGTGTGGAATTGCTTTCCAGAGAAGGTGAAATTGCAATCGCAAAAAGAATTGAAGCTGGAAAAGATATAATGTTAATAGCTTTATCCCAAAGCCCAATAACAGCTCAACAATTTTTTGAATGGAATGACAAACTACAAAAAGATGAAATTTTAGTTAGAGAAATTATCGATATTGACACTAATTACATGGAAGATGAATCTACTGGACAAAGTGCTAAACAAAAAAATGCAGGCGATGATGAGAATGCTGGTGAGGAAGTTGATGATGATTTTAATCCAACTCTTGCAGCAATGGAAACAGAAATTAAACCTAAAGTTTTAAAAACGGTCAATACACTTACAAAAGAATATAATAAACTAATAAAATACCAAAAAGAGAAGTTGGAGTGTTTGCTAAAATCTAAAGATTTCTCATCATCAAAAGAAAAGACCTATGAGAAAACAATTAATGATATATTGGTGAACATCAAAACTCTCCAACTTTCTCCATCAGTTTTAGAAGATCTTGTTCAGCGACACTACTCTGAAAATAAAAAGATTATTTCGTTAGAAGGAAATTTGTTGAGGTTGGCTATGGATCAAAAAATTTCTAGGAATGAATTTATTAAATTTTATGTAGGTAACGAAATTAATCCAAATTTAAAAAAGTTTTTAGATACAAATCAAGATTGGAAAAAATTCTTTGTAAAGAATAAAGACGAATTTAAAAATATTAGAGAAAGACTAATAGAAATAAGTCACAAACTTGGTATTTCAGTTACTGATTATAAAAAATTAGTAAGCAGAATTCAAAAAGGAGAAAAGGAGTCTCGAATAGCGAAAAAAGAAATGGTCGAAGCGAATTTAAGATTAGTTATTTCAATAGCAAAAAAATATACAAATAGAGGCCTACAATTTTTAGATTTAATACAAGAGGGAAACATAGGTTTAATGAAAGCAGTTGACAAATTTGAATATCGTAGAGGATATAAATTTTCAACATATGCAACTTGGTGGATACGACAAGCTATTACAAGATCAATAGCCGACCAAGCAAGAACAATCAGAATTCCTGTTCACATGATCGAAACGATTAATAAGATTGTAAGAACGCAAAGATTAATTTTAAGTGAATTTGGAAGAGAGGCAACTCCAGAAGAATTAGCTAAAAAACTTAGAATGCCTTTAGATAAAGTTAGAAAAGTTTTAAAGATATCAAAAGAACCTGTTTCATTAGAAAAACCAGTTGGTGACGAGGAAGACAGTAGTTTGGGTGACTTTATTGAAGACACTAAAGCCTTAGCTCCTTTGGAACAGGCAATTAAATCAAACCTAGGAGAAGCAACAACAAAAATTTTATCTACGCTTACACCGAGAGAAGAGAGAGTTTTAAGAATGAGATTTGGTGTTGGGATGAACACCGACCATACCCTGGAGGAAGTAGGACTACAATTCTCTGTCACTAGAGAACGAATAAGACAAATTGAGGCCAAAGCATTGAGAAAATTAAAACATCCAAGTAGATCAAAACAATTAAAAAGTTTTTTAGAGAGTTGATGCTTTTTAAATGAATTTAGTAATTAGAGAAAATTTTTTCTTATTATTATTTTCATTTTTGCCGGTATCAATAATCTTGGGCTCCAGTATTTCTTTAACTAATGTTATTTTAATAAATTTTTTTTTTTTATTAGTTTTGATATTTCAAAAAAAATTTAATTTTGTTAATCATATTTCTATTAAATTAATATTAATTTTATATTTGTATCTAATTTTTAATCTGTTCATTTCTCAAGATTATAAAGTTGGATTATCAAGAAATATTGGGTTTTTAAGACTTATAATTTTTTTTATTTTTGTAAACTATTTTTTTTTTTATCACAAAAGCGATAAAAAACTTTTAGATTTTTGGAGTCTAATTTTATTTGCTTTAGTAGTTGATGTTTTTATTGAATACTTTTTTGGTAAAAATTTATTCGGATGGGGTGATAGCAACCAAATTTATGGTAACAGAATAACAAGCTTTTTTATTGACGAACCAATAGTTGGAGCTTTTTTGGCTGGCTTCACTTTTTTAATATTTGGGCATCTTTTAGAAAGTTATAACAAAAAAACGTTAGCTTATATATTTCTTTTAATTGCTTTTATTTCTGTAATTTTTACAGGAGAAAGGTCAAACACTATTAAAATATTTTTAGGGATCATTATTTATTTTTTGTTATTAGATTTTTTGAAAATCAAAACAAAATTAATAATTATATCACTTTTATTCATAATTTTTGGAACGATAATAAGTCAATCAGAATATTTGAAAGTAAGATACATTGGTCAATTCTATAATGTAATTATCAATAAAAAAAATTCTCAAAAATTAGAGGATAATCAATATATCAAATTATATAAATCTGGTTATTCAGTTTTCAAAAATTATCCTTTATTTGGAGTAGGTAATAAAAATTATCGAGTTGAGACGTGCAGAGGAAATGATAATGCTCAATTAAGGTCTAATTATGTATGCTTGACCCACCCTCATCAAGTTTATTTTGAGCTATTGTCTGAGCATGGAATAATCGGATTTATTTTAATATTAAGCGTTTTTTTCTTCTTGATGTTTAAAATATTAAAATCAATTTTGATGTCGAGAAACTATATTCAAATTGGAGCTTTCACTTTTGTTGTAATTAATTTTATACCATTTTTACCGGGCGGTTCTTTTTTTAGTGATTTCAATATTACTTTGTTTTGGATTAATTTTTCTATAATGTTCGCTTGTAATGAAAAAACAAATATCTTTGCAAAAAATCATATTTAAATATATGCTTTGATTGTTAAGGGCCGTTAGCTCAATAGTAGAGTACTGCATTGACATTGCAGGGGTAGTTGGAGCGTAACCAACACGGCCCACCAAGACTAAACTTGAAAGAATTCAAAATTTGATATAAATACTTTTTTCTTGGGCCTGTAGCTCAGTTGGTTAGAGCAGTACACTCATAATTTCTTGTTCAATTTTTTTTTTATTATAATCCTTAGTTACCAATGCTAATTTTATCTACTTTAAATTGAAATTTTTTTACCAACTATTTACCAACAGATTGAATCTTTTTTGAAAATGTTTATGATAGTATTGTTGATTAATAGAGTTATTTATTAACGTTTTGGGAAGAGTAAATACGATCGTTTTTCTTTATAGATCTTAAACGGTGTATTTTCTCTTCCCATATAAATGTTTTTAACTTTTTTTAACTTTATCCAATCAACATAAATAAATGTAACAATATAAAACCATTTGGTTTGGTATTGGATTCGAAGATCTATACTTAGGATTAATGTATCCTTATCAAACTTTTGGTATGAGAAAGGATATATGCGACGAAAAAAGAAACTTAAGATTATTAAAACTTACTTATTGGTTGGAACATTAAATTTAATTCGTTTTTTTATTAAACACTTAAAAAGCTTTGCTCACAAAATTTATGGCAAAATTGATTGGAAATATTATAAAAAAGAGAAATTTAATATTGATCCTAAAGCTGAGAAGTGGGCAAAACATAATTGTTGGTTTGGCTACGATGAGCTCATGACAAATGCAGCATTTAAAATACATAAGGAATTGGTAGAGTTTGAAGGTGTAGATCCCAAATCCAAAAAATATTACAATGAAATTGATAAAAGAATTTATGACAAATTCAAAAATAAATTCAAAAAGTATTACTCAATGGATAATTAATCATGAATCCCAAAACTTACAGACTCACCAAAAGTAAAATTGCTAGTGGATTACAATGTAAAAAAAAACTTTGGTTTGACATTCATGAACCTGCAAAAAAAGTAAAGAAAGCTACATTTGAAAGAGGTGAGCGTTTTAATGAAGTTATAAGGAAACATTATACAAAAATTCATGGTAAGGAGTTAAATCTTACAGGAATTTGGGATGATTTAATTGTTAAAACCAAAGACGCAATAAACTCAAAAGAGATCAACGTAATTTATGAAGGTACTTTTGAATATTTAGATACTCAAGTAAGAACAGATGTGCTTATTCGAAAAGAAAATGGTTGGGAACTATTAGAAGCAAAATCGTCTACTAAAATTAAAAACGAACACTATCCAGATATATCCATCCAATCTTTTATTGTAAGAAAATGTTTGAGAGAGTTCGGTCAAGAATTAGTTAGTTGCAAAGTAATACATATCAACAAAGATTTTACTTTGGATAAAAGTAAAGATTACAAAAATTTAATAAATGACGAAAATGACATTTCTGAAAATATAGTTGAGTTTGAGAAAGAAATTCCAAGTTATATTAATGAATTACTTCCATTAACTGAAAATAATACCCCTTGTCCTTCAGTCCCAATGGGTGCTCATTGTACAAAACCTTACGAATGTGATTATCAAGATAGATGTATTTCTCTGTTACCAAAGTCAAACGAAACATCTTATAAAATTTTGCCTTACATTGGTGCCAGCAAGGACTTAAAATCATATATGGAAGAGATAAAAAGTAATGATTTACAAAAAGTACCAGCAAGATATTTTAAAAATAGAAAAGATTATGCTCTGAATTATCATGGTATAATTCAACAGGCTCACAAAAATAATAAAGATTGGTTTGATCCAAATTTAAAAAATATATTTAAAACATTTAATTTTCCTTTTTATTTTATTGACTTTGAAACAATTGCACAGGGTGTACCTTTGATAGAAAATACACAACCTTATGAGGCTTTACCTTTTCAATGGTCAGTACATAAGTGGGAAAATATAGATAAAGAAATAGATGATGGTAAATCATTTTTAAAGTTTACAGATCAAGATATCGAAAGACAGTTTGTTGAAACTCTTTTGGAAGCTGTGGGTGAAACTGGAACTATATTTGCACACAACGCTAAAGGGGTAGAAATAAGAATTTTAAATTTACTAAAAACTAAAGATAGCTGTATGGATTTAGCAAACAAAATAGATAAAATTATAAATAGAATTGAGGATAGTTTAATCCTTTCAAGAATGAATTTTTACTCTCCAAAAATGAATGGTGAATGGACAATAAAATCAATTATAAAAGCTATTCCAGATTGTCCTGTAAGTTATGATGGACAAGATAATATTGGGGGAGGTGATGGTGCTCAATTAGCCTGGTTTGTTTATACAGACGTAAAAACAAATGATGATCAAAGAAAAAAACAAATAAAAAATTTAGTGGATTATTGTGCAAAAGATACACTAGCACTTTATTATCTAATAAAATTTTTAATGAATAAATCTAATGAGTAATCATAATAAAATCAGACCTGTTGATAAAAATAATCCAAATGGAAAATATAAAATTTTATTTTCTAGACCCCAAACTAAAAATAGCAATATCCCAATGGAGTTCAGAGGGCTACAAATCTATAATAGTAAATTTTTAGCTGAGGAAGCATTAAGAAAAAGAAAAAAGCTTACTAAAATTCTTGAAGAAAAAAGAGCAAAGGGCATGCTAGGAAATAAAAGACTTCTAGGAAACCCTGGTGGAGATAAATCAAATTTAGTTCAATATAGTTCAGAAGTTCAGAAACTTAAAAATGCTAAAATAAAAAGAGCAAAAGAGCTTTTTAAAGAAGGGTATTCAAAGTCTGAAATTTTAAGAATGATTATCAACGAATTTAAGCTTGATAGAAAATTTGAATCAAGGTCTTGGCCCAAATGGTTAACTGAAGTAGAATGATAGAGTGATTAGATGAAGAAATATAGCTTTGATGACTTGGTTGAAAATTTTGATTTAAATAAATTCATTAAATATTTAGATAAACAATGTAAGAATAAGATTAGTTATCCTCCTACACCATCTTTTATCCGAAAAAACCCTCAGGATATATATAGAGATTTAATAAAATCGAGTACTACTAAAAAAATAAGTTATAAAAAACTCGAGGAAGATGTTGTTGAAAATAGTGGTGATTTTATGGATCAAGCAATGGAGAATGGAAATTTATTAGATCATGTCCATAGTAATTTTAAACTAGAAAAAAATTATCTTTTCGCCTATGGAGACAAAGAACCAACTCCTTGGTATTTTTATTTCATAATAAGTTCAAAAATTAATAAATGCTTTTATATAATATTGTTTTTTCAAGACATTGAAGAAGGCTTCCAAGTAGCTTACTGTATAAAAAAAGTTAAGAGTAAAAATTTAGCAATAAAATTTGTAAAAGAAGAGCAAAAAAAATTAGAAAAAAATAAGTTTTATATCAAATGAAAAGGATTAGATTTAAAAACAATGAATTTGGAGATAAAAAATTTTATCAAATAGTTTTTGAACGAAAGAAAAGCTCTGTAATTTGGGGAATGATTATTTCCAAAGGTGGAGATAGATATTATCCAGAACCTAAAAATTGGACTTATAAAGAGGTAAAATTTAAACCAATAGATAGAAATCAAGAGTTTGGATCGCCAGGTAGGCCAGCAATTTCCTATTTTAAAGGAAAAATTAAAAACAAAAAAAGAACTGGCAAAGGGCTAGAGATCATACTTCAAATACAAAATTATTTACCAGAAGTAGTATCATTCTATAAAGGAAATTGGAAAAATGGTAAAAAAAATGGAAAAGGATTTTGGTCGAATTACCACCCATCAATTGGTGAATGTAGAGGAGTGGGAGCAGATAATCCAAAATACTTTGTAAAAGCAATGGATACTGAAAGTTCGTTTACAGGTACTTTTAAAGATGATGAATTTGACAAAGGAGTTCTTATTAATTCTGAAGGATCATTTAAAGGTCTTTTTAAAAAATCTAAATTAAAAATTCCAGATGACAAAATTAGCTGATTTATCTCCGTCAACACGTAACAAAGGAAATACAAGTCCCATAAAAACAAAAACACACATTTATAAAAGAAAAAACAGATGGGGCGTAGTTTGGTCTGATACTCCAGTTTCAGGTAAAAGAAGAAATATTATAGATGAAAAGTTAGGTAACAGGATAATTTCTGAGTTTAATAATGGTTATTCAAGTTTGCAATTAGAAAAAAAATACAAAATTGACAACGATACTATTTTAAGATTTGTTAAAAGTAAGATTCCCAAAGATAGATTTGATAAGATAGAAAAAAAAATGATAAACCAATATAAGCGAAATAACTAGGGTGGATTAATGAAGAAGCATAAAATCAACTTTGATAAAAAAGTAAATAAATAGAAACAAAATATAAACATTGGTGCTTGATTAACTTTTTTAATCGTATAAAACCTAGATTTATCAAAGGGCCTGTAGCTCAGTTGGTTAGAGCAGTACACTCATAATGTATTGGTCCCAGGTTCGAGTCCTGGCGGGCCCACCACAAACTAAAGTTTTTCACTTTTTTGAAAAATTTCTTAAGCTTGCAAATAGCACTTCTACATCTCCATCAGCACCTTGAATAATTGAATTAAATTCTTCTTTTTGGGTTCTTGCAAGACTTAAACCCTCTATGATTAAGTCCCTAATTAAAGGTTTATCAGGATTTTTCGTATAAATTCTCCAATCAATTTTTATAGCTGGTCTTTTGTCAGTTGCTGCTAACGTACTCGAAACTATAGTATAATTATCATTAATTTTTTCTTTAGAATTTACCTCTATTACTGGGTTTGAGTACTCTGCGAGTCTGCTTGAAAAACTATTTAGAAAATAATCTTTAAAAACTTTTGAGTATTCTTTTTTTTTATCACTTGTTAAATTTTTTCTATGTTTTCCTAAAGAGTAAAATCCTATGCCTTTTATATCAACGGTATCCAAGGCTATTTGCTTCAATTTTTCAATTCTCTCCTCTTTTGTTTTATTGCCACTTAGTGTATCAGATGCCCTATTTACTGTAGATTGAACGAAAATATCTGGTTCTATTGAATGTACCGCATTTAAGGAGATCAAAAAGATGATGAAATTAAAAACAATTAATTTTTTAATCATTTTAAAAAAATTATTTGTCTTCAATTTCTTCCCAATCAGAGTCATTCATTGTATCAACAACTCCTTTTGTATTTAAAATTTTTTGTTTTCTGTCTTGTAGATATAAACTCTTAACGGAAGCATAAAAATCAATTGCATTTTCCTCTAAATTATCAAAAGACTCAATATTTTTTGCTCTAAAGTTTACGCCATCAGTACCTCGACTTACATAATAGTCTTTTTCATTAAAATATCTTGTGTCGTTTTTAACACTAACATTATACCACGGGTCTCCCCCAAGAATATTCATTATTGAACCTGTGGTATCTCTAATAGTAGATGGACCTAAAACTGGTAAAACTAAGTAGCATCCTGGACCAACTCCAGCCGTTCCTAAAGATTGTCCATAGTCTTCCTTTACATATTCCGAAAACCCCATTTTTGTTGCGACATCAAAAATTCCTAAAATTCCTACTGTAGTATTGATTACAAATCTCCCGGTGTTTATGCCAGCTTGTTTGAAATCTCCTTGAAGAATATTATTAGGTATGGTCACTAGATGAGATAAATTGTTTAAGCTATTTCCAACACCTGTTCTGACTGGCGAAGGTAGAATTCGATACGCTTTGGCAACTGGTTCAAATAAAATGCCATCTAATGCCTGATTAAAAGCAAACGTTGCTCTATTAAATCCCTCAAAACAATCTTTAACATTTGAAGGGTCATTCTTTTTTAACAAGAGTTCACCATCTGAACCTGCGTTAGTATTCACTGTTAACGCTAAAGTTGTAATTAAAATTATAGCTAACTTTTTTATCATTTTAGTTCTTATAATGTATAAATTATTAAAGTAAATTAACTATTTATCATAAATGAGATCAAAATTAGCCTTAAATTTGACCACCAAATATTCAATAAACTTCAGTTTACCTAAAAGACCCAAAAAAAAAATAATTTTTATAATAATTCATTACACAGGTATGAAAAATGAAGTAGAGGCAATTAGAAAGTTATGTGATTATAAATCAAATGTAAGCTCACATTATTTTATTAAAAATAATGGTGAAATCTTAAATTTAGTACCTGATTTATATATAGCCTGGCATGCGGGTAAATCTAGTTGGAAGCAGTACAAGTTCTTAAATAAATTTTCGATTGGTATTGAAATTAGTAATCCTGGGCATGAACATGGTTATAGAAAATTTAATGCAAGTCAAATTTCTTCGCTAATAAGTGTGCTTAAATATTTACAAAAAAAATATGGTATAAAGAGTCAAAATATTTTAGGTCATTCAGATATAGCGCCAGATCGTAAAAAAGACCCTGGAGAAAAATTTCCTTGGAGAAAGCTAGCAAATAAAAATTTGTGTAAGTGGCATAATTTATCTAGTGCAAAAATGAAAAAAAAAAGAAACGTAAAAGTTAGTTTTTTTGAAAAAAAAATTTTCTTTAGAAACTTAAAAAAGATAGGTTATTTGAAGATTGGCAAAATTAAGGAAAATAGTTATGAAATTAATGTTGTAAAAGCTTTTCAAAGAAAATTTAGACAAAATTTAATAAATGGAAAAATTGATCAAGAATGCCTTCTAATAAGCAAAAATCTTGTTTAAATATAAAAATTCTACTTGAAATTTAAATATTAAATTATAGATTGTAAGTGTCAGATGAACGACTTATCGCTTTAATTAATTAAAGAGGAAAGTCCGGGCTCTACAAGGATACAGTGCCAGGTAATACCTGGCGGGGGCAACCCTAGGGATAGTGCCACAGAAAATAAACCGCCATAACATGGCAAGGGTGAAAAGGTGTGGTAAGAGCACACCGGTTCTATTGGTAACAATGAACGCTGGAAAACCCCACTGGGAGCAAGACTAAATAGAGATGACACTGTTTAAAAAACTAAAAGCCATCCTTGGCTAGTCATCAGGGTTAGTTGCTTGAGCTTAAGAGAGATCTTAAGTCTAGACAAATGATAAGTTTAAATGACAGAACCCGGCTTATAGTTCATCTGGCAAATCTGTAAATATTTCTCATTAATGTTCATGTTTTGATTCAGTTTTGAAATGAAGTTTGTCTCGTAAAATTAGAGAAAAATGAGGGTATTGACTCTTTTTTTAAAAACCCATAATATCCCATATATTCCCATAAAACGGAATAAAGGAATTTATGTTTTATGTTTTTATCAACCTACGAGAACAAATTAGACAAAAAAGGAAGGGTGTCAGTGCCAGCAAGTTTTAGATCTTATTTATCTAACTTGGGTTATAATGGAGTGATTTGTTATCCATCATTTAATAATCAAACCATTGAAGCATGGCCGCAGGATAGAATAGAAAAAATTTCAAATTCAATTGAATCGCTCAATCCTTTTGAGGAAAAAAGAGATTTTTTTGCAACTTCTATTTTATCTGAAAGCATAAATTTACAGTTTGACAGTGAAGGGAGAATTTCACTTTCTTCAAAATTATTAAAACATGCAAAAATAAAAAATAGCATGGTATTTGTTGGTCAAGGAAAAACATTTCAGATTTGGGAACCAGCAATCTTTGAAAAATTTAAGGTTAACGCTAGAAAAAAAGCAAATCTAAATCGAGCAAGCCTTAAATGGGAGCTTCAATTTAACAAATAACGGGGGATAACAAAATGACTATTAACTTTAAAACACCTGAGATAAAAGAGCTGCAACCAAGACTTTTGGTAATGGGTGTAGGTGGCGCAGGTGGAAATGCAATAAATGAAATGATTGATAATGGAATGCAAGGTGTGGAATTTATTGCAGTAAATACTGATGCTCAAGATCTTAAACATAGTAAAGCTAAATCTAAGGTTCAAATTGGTTTAAATTTGACAAAGGGATTAGGTGCTGGAGCAAAAATTGATATTGGACAAGCTGCTGCAGATGAGTCTTTAAATGAAATTGTAAATATTCTCCAAGGTGCAAATATGGTTTTTATTGCTGCTGGAATGGGAGGTGGTACTGGCACTGGCGCGGCACATGTTATAGCGAGAGCGGCAAAAGAGTTAAATATATTAACTGTTGGAGTTGTAACACTTCCTTTTTTGTATGAGGGTCCCTCTAGAATGAGAAGAGCTCAGATTGGCCTTGAAGAACTAAGAAAACATGTTGATACAATAATAGTAATCCCAAATCAAAATCTATTTAAAATTGCAAATGAGCAAACTACTTTTGAGGAATCTTTCAATTTATCGAACAATGTTCTAATGCATGGAGTTCAAAGTGTTACAGATCTAATGGTAAGACCAGGAATAATTAATCTTGATTTTGCAGATGTTGAAACTGTAATGGCATCTATGGGTAAAGCAATGATGGGAACAGGAGAGGCAGAAGGTGATGGTAGAGCGATGCAAGCTACAGAGATGGCTATAAGTAATCCCTTAATTGATGATTATACTTTAAAGGGGGCTAAAGGCTTATTAGTTAATATTACTGGTGGCAAAGATCTTAAATTGTTTGAAGTTGATGAAGTAGTGAATAAAATAAGATCAGAAGTTGAAGCTGATGCTGAAGTAATTATCGGTGCAATAACTGACCCTACCTTAGAAGGTAAGATAAGAGTTTCAATCGTAGCCACATCACTAGATGGTCAACAACCCGAAACAAAATCAGTAATTAATATGGTTCACCGTATTCAAAACAGAAATCCAGGTTACTCTGACTTTTCTAATTTAAGTTCAACTACTTCTTTCAATTTTTCAAAAAACAATCATACACCAGTATCTCACGGTGCTAACGCTCTTAAACTTGAGAATGAAGTTACTTCAGAAAATTTAAATGAGTCTGTTGATGATTTAAACAATCAGTATAATGAAGAGCTATTGAAAAACCAGGATGCAAAAAGCATTGTTGAAAATATTTCAGATCAAGAAGAAGTATCATTTTCTCAAGAGGCGCTAGTGTCGTCTGAAATGGATCAGGCTCCAGAAAATGACCTAAGAGAATTTGGAGTAGAAGCTGAAGGACCTGATCTCTTTAGTTCAAAGAGTGATGATACAACCTCAGAGGATTTATTGCGATCAACTGAGGAAGATCAAGATGACGATCTTGAAATACCTGCATTTTTAAGAAGACAAAAAAATTAATGGTCTTCAAAAAAATAAATGAGTGCCATCATGGTAACGGATACCGTAAAACATTATCCGGTACTGCTTAATGAATTAATAAGCATTATCACCCCTCAACATGGTGGCACATTTATCGATTGTACATTTGGTCAAGGTGGATATAGCAAAAAAATCTTAGGTTTTAAAAATACTCAAGTTATTGCACTTGATAGAGATTTACAAACTAAAAAAATTGCTGACCTATTTCTTAAAAAATATCAAAATAGATTTTTATTCAAAAATAAAAAATTTAGTCAACTTAATGACCTTAAAATTAAAAATGAGAATATTAAAGGTATAATTTTCGATTTAGGTTACTCATATATTCAAATTAAGGATCAAAAAAAAGGCCTCTCATTTAATTCAACTGGAGAGCTAAATATGCAGATGGGTTTAAATAATTTTTCAGCCAAAGACGTAATAAATAAATTAAATGTCAAAGAGTTAGAAAAAATATTTAAATTTTTTGGTGAAGAAAAAGAGGCAAAAAAGATTGCAATAAAGATTATCAAAGAAAGAAGGATTAGAAAGATAGATACTAAAGGCTTAGTTGAACTAGTAGAAAAAACAAAGAAAAAAAAGAGTTTTAAAACTCATAGCTCTACAAAAGTTTTTCAAGCATTAAGAATATTTGTAAATAAAGAAATAAGCGAACTAATTTATGGTTTAATAGCTGCCACAAAAATATTAAAAAAAGATGGAGTATTAGCGGTAGTAACTTTCCATTCTTTAGAGGACAAAATTGTAAAATATTTTTTTAAAAGTTTATCAGAAAACAAAAGTGTTTCTCGATATTTTCCTAAAATTGATCTACCAGAAACATTATTTAAATTAGTTGAAAAAAAACCAAAAACACCCACAAAAAAGGAATTGGATGAAAATTTATCTTCACGTTCAGCAAAGCTAAGATACGTAATAAAAAAGAATGATTTTTATAATTTTAAAACCGATATCTTTGAAAAATTCAAACATCTAATCGAAATAGAAAAATTAGGTCATAAATTATGAAAAAGTATTTTGCAATTTTTATGATTATATTTTTAATCCTATTTACAGCCTTAGTTAAAAATTCAACAAAAAGGATGGATGATGAAATTTTTATGGTTAAGGAAAATATGAGGTTTTTAAGAAAAGAAATCGATGATCTAAAATTAGAATATACTTATTTAAGTTCTGGTAACAAGTTAATGGATTTTAAGGTCAGATTTTTTGATGAAGACTTAAGTGTAAAAAGAAAACACGAGATTAAAATTTTAGAAAATAATGACTAAAAAAAAAAAATTTGAAATTAAAGATGCAGAGTTTCATTTTCAGTATCAAAAAAGTAATTCAAATTTAATTATTGATTTCAATAGGATCTCATTTATCTTTTTTATTTTCTTTTTAATATCGCTAATTTTTTCTATTCATTTAATACATTTAGGATCTAGAAATAGCAGTTCAGTTGAAGATATTAAAAAAGTTACTATCTCAAAAAAATTATTAAGAGCTGATATAATTGATAGGAATGGAAAATATGTTGTTAAAACTGTTAACTCTATTAATATAGGTATCAATCCTTCTCAAGTTATCGATAAAAAAAAATTGATGATAAATTTAAGATTTATCTTTCCAAAAAAAAATTTTACTGAAATTAAAAAAAAACTAGATAGGGGAAAATTTTTCTGGTTAGAAAAAAAAATATCTGATGAAAAATATGAAAAAATAATGAGGCTTGGAGATAAGTCAATAATACCGAGTGAAAGTTTAATCAGACTCTATCCACATAGAAATTTATTTAGTCATATAATTGGTCAAATTGATGATAATAATAATGGAATTTCAGGATTAGAGAAATCTCTAGACGAAAAACTAAAAAAAACAAAAGACCCAATAGTTCTATCCATTGATGCAGATATACAGTATTTGGTGAGAGAAGAATTAAAAAAATTTAATCAAATTTTTCAAGTTTTGGGTAGCGCGGCAATATTAATGGATGTAAATAACGGTGAGATTATTTCATTAGTTTCCTTGCCTGATTTCGATCCAAATCAAAGAAAAAAGATTACAGATAAAACTTTTATAAATAGAGCAACTAAAGGTGTGTATGAATTTGGGTCAGTATTCAAAACTTTAACTTTAGCAGCTGCATTTGACGATAAAATTATTGAACCAGAAACCCAATTTGAGGATTTACCAAAAAACTTAACATGTGCAGGATTTCCAATAAGAGAATATGATAATAAAATTCCCTCAACTTTAACAGCAGAGCAAATTTTAATTCGTTCAGGAAATATAGGTTCCGTAAAAATTGGTCAAATGGTTGGTGAGGAAAAACTTAAGTTGTTTTTGTCCAAGGTTGACGTTCTTAAAAAAATTGATTTCGATATAGAAGAAATTGGAAAACCAATGGAATTTAATTGGGGAAAATGTTCTCTAGCCACAGCTTCATTTGGACATGGTATTACAACTACGTTATTACAATTAGCAAAAGCTTACTCAATAATAGCTAATGGTGGATACAACGTTCAGCCTAAATTAATCAAAGAAACAAAAAAAATTAAAAAGAAAAAAATTTTAGATCAAAAAGTATCAGAAAAAATTTTACCTATCTTAAGAAAAATTGTAACTACAAAAGAGGGGACAGCCTCTTTAGCCAATGTTCCAGGTTATGAAATTGGAGGTAAAACAGGAACTGCTCAAAAAAGTGTTAGTGGAATTTATACAAAAAAAAAAATAAATTCATTTATATCAGTTTTTCCTATATCGAAACCGAAATTTGTTTTAGCAGTAATGCTAGATGAGCCTAAATTAAATGAAAATTATGTTTATCATTATAGAGATGGATCCAACATTAAATATAAGGGCACTCCGTTTAATACTTCAGGATGGACTACTGTAGAGGTTACAGGACAAATCATTGAAAAAATTGGGCCTATTTTAGCCACAAAATATAGTGAAAAATAATTTATGCTTCTTAAAGATTATATTCCAGACATCCCTAAACGATTTTACCAAATAAATTTTTCAGGTATCGCTTTTGATAGTCTAAAGGTTAAAAAAAACGATATTTTTTTTGCGATTAAAGGAAAAAAATTTGATGGGAATAATTTTATATCACAAGCCATAAAAAAAGGGGCAAAAGTAATTATATCTCAAAAAAAAAATCAAAAAAAAAATACCGATGTAATTTTTTTGCATTCTTCAAACCCGAGAAAGTTATTAGCAGAAGTATCTTATAAAATTTACAATAAAAGAGTCGAAAAATTAGTTGCTGTGACTGGAACTAATGGAAAATCATCAGTAGCTGATTTTTACTTTCAAATTTTAAAATTAAATTCAAAAAAAGTTGCATCAATTGGAACACTTGGACTTAAATATAAATTTAAAACAAAAAATCTTGAAAATACTACATCAGATCCTATTCAAATTGGTTTAATGCTTAAAAATTTGAGAAAAAAAAAAATTAAATTTGCAATTATGGAGGCGTCAAGCCATGGTTTAGATCAAAATAGATTAGATGGATTAAAGTTTGATATAGGTATATTTACAAATTTATCCCATGACCATTTAGATTATCATAAGAATATGAAAAATTACCTAAATTCAAAATTATATTTATTTAAGAATTTGATCAAAAAGGAAGGTCATATAATTACTGACGAAAATATTCCAGAAGCACAAAAAATTAAAAGAATATCGATTAAAAAAAATATTAATTTAAGTCTTATTCATAATGAATCTAACGGGATACAATTGGTTTCACATAGATTTAAAAAAGAAAAACAAATCTTAGAGATCAAATTCAAAAAAACCAAATATAAAATTTACCTAAACTTAATAGGAAAAATACAAGTAACGAATATACTTATGGCGATTATAGCCGCTAATAATAGTGGTATTGAATTTAAAAAAATTTTAAAGATACTTCCAAGAATTACATCTGTAGAAGGAAGATTAGAAAAAATTGGAAAAATACATAATAACAGTAAAGTAATTTTGGATTATGCACACACACCTGCAGCGCTTGAATCAGCTTTATCAAATCTTAAAGAGCAATTTCCCTTTAATAAAATCAATCTGATATTTGGATGTGGAGGGGATAGAGATTTTAAGAAAAGATCTTTGATGGGAAAAATTGCAGAAAAGTACTCCAATGAAATTTATTTAACAGACGATAATCCAAGAAATGAAAAACCTTTTGAAATAAGAAATGAGATAAAAAAAGGGATTAAGAATAAAAGAATTCATGAAATACCCGATAGAAAAAAAGCAATTCAAGAAGCTGTGAAAAATCTTAAAACTGGAGATATTTTGTTGGTAGCAGGCAAAGGACATGAAAAGATTCAAGATTATGGAAAAAAAAGAACTTTTTTTTCTGATCAAAAAGTAATTCTTAGTTCAATAAGAGCAAAAAACAAATTTTTATCTAAAAATATAAAACTCAATATAATCCAGGAACAGTCAAAATTAAATTTATCAAATAAAATACAAATTAAAGATGCTTCCATTAACTCTAAATTAATCAAAAAAAATGATATTTTTTTCGCCATAAAAGGTAAAAATTTAGATGGTAACAACTACATATCAGAAGCTATTAAAAAAAAATCAAGTTTTGTTATTGTAAATCGATTTAATAAAAATCATCCACTTTCCAAACAAATTAAAGTCAAAAATACTCTAAAATTTTTGACTACGTGCTCATCAATTTTAAGAGAAAACATTAATGCAAAAATTATTTCAATTACTGGTAGCTGTGGAAAGACGACTTTAAAAGAAATGATTGGTTTAGTTTTAAAAAAAATTTCAAGAACATCATTTTCACCAAAGTCTTTTAACAACAAGTATGGTGTACCATTAAGTTTGTTTAATATGAAACAGAGTGATCATTTTGGCGTCTTCGAGATCGGAATGGATAAAAAAGGTGAAATAGACAATTTATCAAAAATTATTAAGCCTGATTTAGGGCTTATTACCAATATAAGTTACGCACATTCAAAGAATTTTAAAAATATTAAACAGATTGCGGATGCCAAAGCTGAGATAATGAACAATATTAAAAAAAATGGAATAATTGTCTTAAATGGTGACGATCACTTTTTTCATTATCTAAAAGGCTTAGCTCTTAAGAAAAAATTAAAAGTTATATCTTTTGCAATCAATAATAAGTCTTCAGAAATTAAATTGTTAAGTGTAAAAAAAACAAAAAATAAGTACGAATTATTTTTAAATATAAACAATAATAAATTTTCTTTTTACACTAAAAACAATAATAAAAATAATTTGTATAATATATTGGCTGCTATAGCTTGCATAACTTCTTTTGTTAATATCAAAAAGTTAAAAAAAGGCATTTTTTTAAATATTAATATACCAAAAGGCAGAGGTAATATATTTGATGTTAATTTTGAAAATAAAAAAATCTATCTTGTAGACGAATCTTATAATTCAAATCCACTCTCACTTAAAAGTTCAATTGAAAATTTTGAAAAATTAGTTTTAAAAAAATCGAAAAAATATATGTTTTTAGGAGATATGCTAGAGTTAGGCAAACACTCAATCAAACAACACAAATTAATAAGTAGAATAATTAATAAAACGAAAATTAATAAGGTTTATGTAATTGGAAAACATATTAAAGAGACATATAAAGGTTTAAATCCAAACAAAAGAGCAAAAATATTGAGTAATAAATTAGATATGCTTAAAATAATTAAAAATGATTTTAAAACCGGTGATTATTTAATGGTAAAAGGGTCAAATTCCACTGGTTTAAATAAATTTATTATTGACTTAAAACAAAGAAGGCAAAATGTTATATGAATTATTACTCAACTATGTTGAGATCTTTTCATTTTTAAATGTTTTTAAGTATATTACTTTTAGAACTGGATTAGCTTTTTTCACGTCACTCCTAATAACACTTTTGATTGGTGGTCCTTTTATAAAGTTATTTTCAAATCGGAAAATTTTTAATCCAATAAGAGATGATGGTCCATCAGATCATATTATCAAAAAGATAGGAACTCCAACTATGGGTGGAGTGGTAATCTTATTTGGTTTAATAGCTTCTGTTTTACTTTGGGCAGACTTAAAAAACGTTTATATTCTATTTTGTCTATATATTGTTGTGTCATTCGGAATTCTAGGTGCGTATGACGATTATAAAAAAATCAAAAATATTAGCTCAGAGGGAATTTCATCAAAGTTTAAAATAATAATGCAAATTGTTTTAGCTTTGACAGGCTTGATAGTATTAATGTATTTTGTAGAATATGAAGAATTTAAAAACTTATATTTTCCATTTTTTAAAAATTTGATTATCAACCTTGGGTGGTTTTTTATACCATTTTCGATTTTTGTAATTGTAGGTTCTTCTAATGCAGTAAATTTAACCGATGGATTAGATGGGTTAGCAACAGTGCCAGTAATTTTAGTTGCAGGATGTTTTGCTTTCATTAGTTACATAACGGGTAATATTTTTTTTTCTGAATATCTTCAAATATTATATATTGAAGGCACGGGTGAAATATCTATTTTTTGTGGTTCTATAATAGGTGCGTGTTTAGGTTTTTTGTGGTTTAACGCCCCCCCAGCAAAAATTTTCATGGGAGATACAGGATCGCTCTCTTTAGGAGGTTCGTTAGGAGCGATAGGTATTATAACTAAACATGAAATAGTATTAGCAATAACCGGGGGCTTATTTGTTCTTGAAGCTCTTTCTGTAGTGGTTCAAGTAGTTTCATTTAAATTGACTGGGAAAAGAATATTTAAAATGGCCCCAATACATCACCATTTTGAGAAGAAGGGCTGGCCAGAGTCGACAGTAGTAATAAGGTTTTGGATTATTTCAATAATATTGGCTGTAATTGGTTTGGCTACATTGAAATTAAGGTGATGAATACAAAATTGAATTTTTTTTCTAAAAAGAAGATTTTAATTTATGGATTAGGAAAAAGTGGCGTATCAGCTTTTCAATTTTTAAAAAAAAAAAACGATGTATCACTATTTGATGATTTTAATTTAAAATTAAATAACGCAAATATAAAAAAAAAAATAATTAATTATAAAAAACTTTTAAATTCAACTTTTGATTTTATCATTTTAAGCCCCGGTATTGATATTAAAAGTTGCAAACTATCAAAATTTTTGAAAAAAAATTATGAAAAAATTTATTCAGATTTAGATGTATTTTATACTCACTTTAACAATGTTTGTGTTACAGTAACTGGAACAAATGGCAAATCTACAACTTGCCAGCTTTTATATGAGGTTTTGCGTGATCAAAATTTTGATGTAAGACTAGTAGGAAATATTGGAAATCCCATTTTATCATCAAAGAATATCAACAAAAAAACCATTTTAATCGTTGAAGCTTCATCTTATCAATTAGAATATAGTAAAATTTTTAAATCAAAATATGCAGTAATATTAAATCTATCACCTGACCATATTGAAAGGCATGGAACTTTAGATAATTACATAAAATCAAAATTTAAATTATTGAAAAATCAAACAAATGGATGTTTAGCTTTTTTAAAAAAAAATGACTCTTTAATTTCAAAAGAACTTAGAGGTAATAAATTCTCTAGTAAAATAATTAAAGTTGATACTAGAAAAAAAAGTATTTTTTTAAAAAAAATAAGTAATAAATATTTTTCTACTGAAACAAATAAAGAAAATTTACTTTTCGTTCTTGAAATTTTAAAAAAACTTAAAATAAAAAAAAATTTATTATTAAAGACAATTCAAAAGTTTAAAGGATTAAAATTTCGCCAACAAATAATATTTGAAAAAAAAAATCTAACAATCATAAATGATTCTAAATCTACAAGTTTTTCGTCATCATTAAGTCTTTTGAAGAAATATCAAAATATTCATTGGATATTAGGTGGAATTCATAAAAAAAAAGATAAATTAATTTTATCAAAAAAATATTTTAATAAGATTAATGCGTATGTTTACGGAAGTAACAATGATTTTTTTATCAAAAATTTGAAAGGTAAAATAAAATATGAAATTTTTAAAAATCTCAAAGACGCTATAAAAAAAGTTTTAGAAATAACCAAAAAAAATGGATTGATTAATCAAACTATTCTTTTTAGTCCAAGCGCAGCATCATTCGATACATTTAAAAATTTCGAGGATAGAGGATATTATTTTAACAAACTAGTTAAAAAACACTTGTATGGAAAATAAAAAAACAATTTTTAACTTATATTATAAATGGTGGAAGAACATTGACAAATTTCTTCTTTTTTTAATAATTCTTTTATTTATTATTGGTCTATTCTTCTCATTAGTTTCAACATCTTTATTAGTCTCTGATAAACTTGAAACAAACGATTATACTTTTTTTTTCAAACACCTTACATTCGTTATTCTAGGATTAATTATCATTTTTGTTTTATCATCGATTAATGAGAAAAAACTTTTAAAAATCTCTCCAATAATTTTTATATTATCATTATTTTCTCTAATGCTAGTCCCTTTTATAGGTGTGGAAGTTAACAGTGCTCAACGTTGGATAGATTTATATATGCTGCCAAGATTTCAACCAATAGAATTAGTTAAACCTTTTTTGGTAATCTTAATAAGCTTAATTTTAAGTAACGAGAAATATAATAATGTCTATTTAAAGTACTTATTTTCTTTTTTATTAACTATATTAATAGCTTTATTATTAGCTGCCCAACCAGATATAGGCCAAACATTATTAATTTTTTTTACTTGGTCTGTGTTAATTTTTATTTCAGGAATAAATATTATTTTTTTAATAACTTCTTCACTAATTATTATTATGATGCTGTATTTGTCTATAAATTTTATCCCAAAATTTGCATACATTAAAAGTAGAATTTTATCTTTCTTTAATACTGAAACAGGCACACATAATGCCCAATCTGAAAAAGCAATTGACTCAATTACTAGTGGAGGGTTTTTTGGAAAAGGAATAGGGGAAGGAACCCTAAAAAATAGAGTACCAGAGGCTCATACAGATTATATAATATCGGTCATATCTGAAGAGTTTGGTGTAATTGCTATAATTTTGATTTTATCATTATTCTTAATATTCATTCATTCAGTTTTTAAAAAAGTTTATTTAGAGCAAGATGAGAGGACAAAACTAATTTTAGTTGGATGTATAAGTCTTATTTTAGTGCAAGCAATGATACATATAGGTGTTAATATAAGATTATTCCCTACTACTGGAATGACACTACCATTTATCAGCTATGGTGGTTCATCAATAATCAGTATCTCAATTTTATCAGGTATAATTTTAAATTTGACAAAGAGAAAAATTAAATGATATGAAAAAAAATTTTTTAATTACAACAGGTGGATCAGGAGGCCATGTAATACCGGCATCTATTTTTTATGATCATCTAATTAAAGTTGCAAACCTGACTGTTTCAATAGATTATAGAGGTTTAAAGTATTTAGATAAGAACAAATATAATTTTAAAATAATTGATACTCCAAAATTAAATAATTTTTACTTTTTACCAATAAATTTGGTTAAGATTTTGTTTCTTATCTTCAAGTCCCTAAGCCTATTAAAAAAAGAAAAAATAGAAAAAATTTTTTCAACAGGAGGCTATATGTCTTTACCATTAATCTTAGCTGCTAGATTATTAAGATTAGAAATTTATCTAATAGAGCCTAATCAAACAATTGGGAGAACCAATAAATATTTTTTGAGTACATGTAAAAAAATTTTTTGTTACACAAAAAAAATCAATAGGTTTCCTGGTAAATTCCAAAATAAAATAGTTGAAATTAAGCCTCTAGTTAAAGAAAATATTTATAAAATAAAAGAATTACGTAAGGAAAATGAAAAATTTACCATTTTAATAATTGGTGGAAGTCAAGGTGCTAATATTTTTGACAAAAACTTAAAAAATGTTTTAGTTAATATTTCTAAAAAACATTCAATTAGGATAATACATCAAACTAAAGAGGACAATATTTCTACTTTACACAACTTTTATTTATCAAATAATTTAGAAAATAATATCTTTAGCTTTGATAGAAATTTATCAACTATCATGATGCAAGCAGACTTATGTATTACCAGGGCTGGAGCTTCTAGTTTGGCAGAGTTGTCAGTTCTTTCCATACCATTCATTGCTGTACCTTTGCCATCAGCCAGAGACGATCATCAATCAGCTAATGCAAATTTTTATAAAGATAAAGACTGTTGCTGGATACTAGAGCAAAGTGCTTTTGAAGAAAAAATTGAAGAATTTTTAGAAAATATCCTAAAAGATAAGAGAGATTATTTAAAAAAAAAAGAAAGTTTAAAAAAGTTAAATTATGATAATTCATGGATAAATGTTAACCAAAAAATTTTAATAAATATTAATGAAAATTAAATTAGCAAAAACAGAGCTTATTCATTTTGTAGGTATTGGTGGTATAGGGATGAGTGGATTATCTCTAATAATGAAAGGTAAAGGATTTAGAGTTCAAGGCAGCGATTTATTTTTTAACAAAAATATAGAAAGATTAAAAAAAGAAAAAATAAAATTTTTTATAGGTCAAAAAAAACAAAATTTAAAAGATGTAACAATTGTTGTAGCCTCTTCAGCTATAAAAAAAAATAACCCTGAAATGATCGAGGCTAAACGAAAAAATTTGCCAATCATCACAAGAGGTGAAATGCTGGCGCACATTGTTTCATTAACAAAAAATATAGTTGTAGTAGGTTCTCATGGCAAAACCACAACTACTTCTTTGGTGTCATCAATTTTTCAAAAATCAAAATTAGATCCTACAATTATTAATGGTGGTGTCATTAATTCAATTAAAAGCACTGCCAAATTAGGTAAAAGTGATTGGTCCATTTTAGAGGCAGACGAGTCTGATGGTAGTTTTGTTCACATACCACCAACTTACTCAATAATAACTAACGTAGATAGGGAACATATGGATTTTTATAAATCTATGAAAGACTTAAAACATTATTTCAAAAAATTTATAGAAAAAGTCCCCTCATTTGGAAAATCCTTTATTTGCTTAGATGACAAAATTAATAAAGAATTAATCAAAGAATTAAAAAATCAAAATTTTTATACTTATGGAACAAATATTAATTCAAATTTTTTGATAAAGAATATTAAACAAAGTAAAAAATATACTAAGTTTAATTTGCATATAAATATTCCAAATAAAAGAAAAAGTGAAATAAAGAATATCCAAATCCCTCTACTTGGTGTCCATAATGTTAGAAACTCGGTAGCAGCTACAGCGGTTGCTTTGACTGTTGGAATTCCAATAAAAGATATTAAAAATGGATTATTAAATTTTAAAGGTGTTCAAAGAAGGTTTAATAAAATTTTTACATATAACAATATAGATTTTTATGATGACTATGCTCATCATCCTACTGAAATTAAGGTTGTATTAGAAGGTGTTAATAAAGTTTACAAGGGTCATGATAAAGTTTGTATATTTCAGCCACATAGAATCTCAAGGCTAAAGGATTTAAAGAGAGATTTTTCTCTTGCTTTTAAAGATGCTGATATTGTTATTTTATGTCCTATATATACAGCAGGAGAAAAAATAAAATTAGGATTTAATTATTTAAATTTTGCTAAGGAGATAATTAAAAAATCTAAGGTAGAATTATTTATAGTAAAGAATAATATTCAATTAGCCAAATTTCTTAAAAAAAATATGTATGGAAAAAAAATTGTGATTGGAATGGGAGCAGGATCTATATCTAATTGGATGAAAAAACTTCCACAATTAATGTAATGGAAATTGAAAAATTAGAAAAAATACTTAGTGAATTTGGAGATAATGTAAAGTTTAATTACGATCTAAAGAAAAAAAATTGGTTCAATATTGGAGGAAAATCAAAAGTTTACTTCAAAGCCGATAATTTAAAAGAATTAGTAAATTTTCTGAAAAAATTGAATAATGATGAAAAAATATTTATTCTTGGTGCCGGGTCTAATACTTTAATAACGGACAAAATTTTTGATGGTGTAGTGATAAAACTTAGTAAAAATTTTAATAATATTACTTTGCTTCGAGATGAAATAATTATAGCTGGAAGCGCTGTTTTGGATAAATCTTTATCAGATTTTGCAATGAAAAATAATTTAAGTGGTTTTGAGTTTTTGTCATGTATTCCTGGAACTATAGGAGGTGGAATAAGAATGAACGCGGGTTGTTTTGAAAATGAGTTTAAAGATATTTTGTTGTCAGTTCAAGCTATAGACAAAATTGGAAATGTTAAAACTCTTTCTTCAAAGAATATTAATTTTGAATATAGAAAAAGCAATATACCTGATGATTTTATCTTTTTAAGTGCTTCATTTAAAGGCATTAAAAGCAATAAAGAAAAAATAAGCGATAAAATAATTAGTTATAAGACTGAAAAAGAAAAAAACCAGCCAACTAAAATCAAAACAAGCGGCAGTACATTTAAAAACCCTATTTTTCAAACTAATAGAAAAGTTTGGGAGCTAATAAAAGAGTCTGTTCCTTTGGACAAAAGTTTTGGTGATGCTTGTATTTCCAAAAAACATTGTAATTTTTTTGTTAATAAAGGTAATGCTAAATTTGAAGATATGAAAAATTTAATAGATTATGTGGCTAAAAATGTTTTAGAGAAAACTGGAGTGAGACTAGAAAAAGAAATTAAAATTTTGGAATAATTTGAAAAAAAAGATATTAATAATTTCAGGTGGGCTATCAAAAGAGAGAGTAATAAGCCTTGATACTGGGAAACAAGTAGCTAAAGAATTAAGAAAAAATGGTTTTATTGTAAAAATATCTGAACCAAACTTTCACATTTATAATGTTATAAAATCATTCAAACCTAATGTGATTTTTAATGCTTTGCATGGTCAACTTGGGGAGGATGGTTATATCCAATCAATTTTAGAAACTACAAATATTCCTTACACCCACTCAGGTGTAATTTCATCTGCACTTGCAATGGACAAAGAACTGTCAAAAAAAATTTTCTTAAAAAATAATATCTTAACACCCAAATATATTATGTATTATTTTAATAGATCTAAAACAAATTTAATAAATCTCATTAATAAAAAACTTAAATTTCCTGTCGTGATAAAACCAATAAATGAGGGATCTAGCGTTAATGTTTTTATTTGTAATAGATTAAATATTTTCTCAAAAATAAAATTGCTAGAGGATTATAAAAAAATAATTATTGAGGAGTTTATACCTGGAAGGGAAATTCAAGTTGCTATAATGGGTAAAAAAAAATTGGGAGCTATAGAATTAAAACCAAAAAGAAAATTTTACGATTACGAGGCTAAGTATAAAAAAAGTGCTAAAACAAAACACATAATACCCGTCAAAATAAGTAAAAATTATTTAAATAAAGTTTTAAGTATTTCATTTAAAGCCCATAAATTGCTTGGTTGTAGAGGAGTAACAAGATCAGATTTTAAGTTTTTTAAAAATAAATTTTATCTTTTAGAAATTAATACCCAACCAGGAATGACTAAACTTTCTTTAGTCCCAGAAATTGCCGCATATAATGGTATAAGTTTTTTTGATTTAATAAAGTGGATGTTAGATAATGCCTCTGTCAAAAAATAAAAAAATATTAATTTACCTTTTTTTGTTAATTATTTTTGGATCAATAAATAATAAATTCTTTACTAATTTAAACTTTTTTGAGATTAAAAATTTAAGATTGGTTGGTTTGAACAGTGTAGAGAGTGAAAATTTGTTAACAAAATTTGAAAAAATAAAAAAAAAAAATATTTTTTTTTTAGAAAAGAAGGAATTAGTAAAAATTTTAAACTCAAATAATTTAATCGAGTCTTTTTTAATCTATAAAAATTATCCATCAGGTATAAATATTAGGATAAAAAAAACGACCTTTTTAGCCAATATAAAAATTCTTGAAGAAAATTTTTTTATCGGATCTAATAAAAAATTGATTAAATCCTCAAAAAACAATCCAAATTTACCTACAGTTTATGGAAATCCTTCACTAAAAGATTTCTTTTTAATAAATGAAAAAATTTTGAAATCAAGTATCGAACTTAACGACATAAAAAAATTGTACTTTTTTCCATCGAAAAGATGGGACTTAAAATTAAAAAATGGAACTTTAATAAAATTACCAACAAACAATACAATTAAATCATTAAACAATTATTTTAAAATAAAAAATTTACCGCAATTTAGTAACGTAAAAATTTTCGATATGAGAATCAATAACCAAATTATAGTTGATGAAAGCTAAGTTGTTTTTAAATTCATTTTTTTTTATTGGTTTGAATAAATTATCTCTATGTGTTTTTGATGGTATAAAAAATGAAATTTTCAAGAGCGAAATTTTGATAACTGAGAAAATTAAAAATGAAAATTTGGGAAATTTTCATGAAAAATTTTTTGGAGACAACATTCTAAAAGTAGAAAAAAAAATAAACAATTTTATCAATGAAATTGATTTAGTTATTCATGATTTTAATTTTTTACAAATACAGGTTTCAATAAAAAAAGATGGAAAAGGAGATAAATTAAACAAACATGATTTAAATCGTATGCTTTTCGATTTAAAGCAACAAATTAAGGAGAATAACCCAGATAAATCAATAACATATATCAAGATAAATAATTTTCTAATAGATAAAAAAATATTTTCAACTTTAGATGATAATTTCGAATGTGACGAACTGTGTTTACAAATAGATTTTATTTGTTTGAGCAATAAAATTATAGAAGAATACTCAAAAAAAATTGAAAAGTATCAAATTAAAATCGGCCGAATTTTTTCGGCAGAATATTTAAATAAAAATTATAAAAATAAAGACGAGTCCGAATGTCAAATTGCTGCAAGATTAAAATATGAAAATGATGAGAATGAAGTCCATATTATCAAAAAAACATCTGAAAATCTTGGCTTTTTTGAGAGATTTTTCAGGTTTTTTAATTAATAAATTTAAGTAGCTAATTGTAATATTTCTTGAGTTCAGACTTTATTAAAGTGAGTGTACATCTACAGAATGTCATTTCATAAGCAAAAAACTATTAAAAATATAATACAATTAAAAGGTGTAGGTCTGCACACAGGTAAATTTGCAAAAATAACTATTAAACCCGCTTCTCCAAACAATGGCATTGTTTTTATCAGAAAAGATTTAAATAAAGATAATGTAATTTTTCCTCACGTTAATAATGTTAGTAATGCAATGTTATGTACTACAATATCAAATGAATTTAATGTAAAAGTTTCGACTATTGAACATTTAATGGGTGCATTTTATGGTATTGGTATAGATAATGCTGTAGTAGAAATTGATAATGAGGAAATGCCAATTTTAGATGGATCAGCAAAAAAATTTGTAAATGAAATAATAAAGGCAGGCATTGAAGTAAGCAATACTCCAATAAAAGTTATAAGAATAAATAAATTAATTGATTATAATGATGGTAAAAAGTCTATTTCTATTCAGCCAAGTAAAGTGAATTTAGAAATAGATTTTGAGATTAAATATGACAACCCTCTTATCGGAAATCAAAGAAATATTTTAAAAGTTTATGAAGATGATTTAGAAAACATCTTTAATTCAAGGACTTTTTGCTTGTATGAAGATATAGAAAAATTAAAATCTATGGGCTTTGCCAAGGGTGGTTCACTAGATAATGCTTTGGTTGTGAGGGACTCCAAAATTTTAAATAATGAGGGACTAAGAAATAAAAAAGAATTTGTAAATCATAAGATTCTTGATTGCATGGGAGATTTGTTTTTATCAGGCTATAAGATAATCGGAAAAATTAGATGTTCCCAGGGTGGTCATAAATTGACAAATGATTTGTTAAGAAAAGTTTTCCAAAATAAAGAAAATTACTCTATTGTTGAAATTAACGAAAAAAATATTCCACATTCATTAGTTAATAAACAGAATCTAAGATCTATCGCTTAAAAGTTTTTGTTTAAAAAATAATCTGTTATTATCAATTAATGAATTTAATTTTAAAATGGTTTGTTATAACAGCAATAATTTTTACCCAGATTTCTTGTTCAAAAAAAGACACCAAAATAACTGTTTTAAAGAACAAAGATTTAAAATCTCAGATGATCGAACTATATCAAGACGGTTATGACGCATTTTTAGAAAGAGATACTCTTTTTGCTGCCAAAAAATTTAACGAAGCAGAATTAATTTTTCCACAATCTGATTGGGCTCCAATAGCGGCTTTGATGACTGCGTATGTGTATTATTCTGATGATTATTATCAAGATGCTATTTATCATTTGAATAGATATTTGAAAGTATATCCTAAACATAAAGATATCGATTATGCACACTATCTTCTAGGAATGTGTTATTATGAAAATATTATAGATGAAGGAAGAGATTTAGACCCTCTTCTAAAAGCAAAAAAAGAATTTGAAATTTTAATTAGAGACTACCCTAACACAGAATTTGCTATTGATGCTGGTTTTAAGTTAGGACTTATCACTGATAGACTTGCAGGAAAAGAAATGTATATAGGAAGACATTATGAAAGATCTCAAAAATGGGTCGCTGCAATTAATAGATTTAAAAATGTAATAGAAAATTACGAAACCAGCGTTTATGTTGAAGAGGCAATTTATAGATTAGCGGAAATTCATTATATTATTGGATTAGAGGATGAGGCAAAAAAATATGCCACTTTATTAGGTTATAACTATGGTTCTAGTAACTGGTACAAGGCATCATATAAAATATTTAACAAAGATTATGATTTAAGCGAAAAAGAAATTTTTTCTATTAAAGAAAAAGATAAAAGATCAATATTTAAAAAATTTAAAAAAAGATTTAAAAATCTTTTTAATTAAATGAATGAAAAACTCCTAAAAAAAGAATATCTTAAAAAAATTTCTCAACTTCAAAAATATAATTTTGCTTATTATGATCAAAGTTCTCCAATCGTAGATGACCTGGAATATGATAAATTAAAAAAAGACATCATCGATTTTGAAAATAAATATGATTTTTTGAAAAGTCCTAATTCACCAAGTTTAATTGTAGGCTTTAAGCCATCAAAAAATTTTAAAAAAAAAAAACATAAAGCCCCGATGTTGTCATTATCCAATGCATTTGACAAAGAGGATTTAATTAATTTCGAAAAGAAAATAATAAATTACCTTGATAAAAAAAATGATTTTAAAATTGAGTATAGTGCTGAACCAAAAATAGATGGCATATCCGCATCTTTAATCTATAAAGATGGAGAATTTGTTACTGGATTGTCTCGTGGAGATGGTAAAGAAGGTGAAGATATTACAGAAAATCTAAAAACTATCAATGATATCCCTAAAAAAATTCTAGAAAAAAATTTTCCAGAAGAGATAGATATAAGAGGAGAAGTTTTTATAAAAAATTCTGATTTTAAAAAACTATCTAGTAAGTTTGCTAATCCAAGAAATGCAGCCTCTGGCTCTCTACGACAAAAAAATCCAAATGAAACAAAAAAAATTCCCCTAAAGTTTATTGCCTACACTTTTGGTTATTATAAAAAATTTCAAATTAATTCACAAACTGAATTTCTTAAAAAATTAAGTATATGGGGCTTTAAGATAAATCCATTAAATAAAAAGATAATAGGGATCGATAATTTATTAAAAAACTATAAATCTTTAGAAGATAAAAGAGATGATTTGGACTTTGATATAGATGGTATTGTTTATAAAGTTAATGATTTTGAATTACAAAAGCGACTAGGAAATGTATCAAATGCACCTAGGTGGGCTGTTGCTCATAAATTTTCAGCTAATAGTGGTGTATCAAAAATATTAAACATAGAAATACAAGTAGGAAGAACTGGGGCACTTACACCAGTGGCAAAAATTAAACCAATTAATATTGGTGGAGTAATCGTTTCTAATGCAACTTTACATAATGAAGATGAAATTAAAAGAAAAGACATTAGGATAGGTGATATTGCTAGGATTGAAAGAGCTGGAGATGTTATTCCACATATTACATCAATTGAGGTTAAAAAGAGAGATAAAAATTCTAAAAAATTTCTATTTCCAACCAAATGTCCTTCGTGTGGTGCCTCAACAATTAAAGATTTTAACTCCGTTACAAAAAAAAATGATGCTGTAAGAAGATGCTCAAGTGAGGGATTTGAGTGTGAAAAAATTTCAATTGAGAAAATTAAACATTTTGTTTCTAAAGATGCGTTTAATATTGAGGGTTTTGGGAAAAAAATAGTTGAAAATTTTTGGAACTTAAATTTAATTAAACTCCCTCAGGATATTTTTAATTTAGATTATACTAAAATTAAAAATTTGGATGGTTGGGGAGCTCAATCAGTGGCAAATTTAAAATATTCTATAGATTTACGAAAAAAAATTTCTCTTGATCGCTTAATTTATTCTCTTGGAATAAGACATATAGGACTTGAAAATGCAAAAATAATATCAAAACACCTTAAAAATATGAAAAAATTTTTAGATTTATCAAAGATTAATAAAATCGATGAATTATTAAGTATCGATGGTATTGGAGAAACTCAAATTAGGTCAATCAAAAATTTCTTTACGAATAAAACTAATTTAAATGTAGTTTATAAACTAAATGAAGTTTTGTTGATTGAAAATAGTAAAGATCTAACTAAAAATGGACCTCTAAGAGATAAAACATTTATGTTTACTGGAAAACTTACTGGCATTAGTAGAGCCGAGGCTAAGTCTTTGATAGAACAAAATTCTGGTTCAATAATCAGCAATGTATCAAAAAAACTTAATTATCTTGTTGTGGGTGATAAACCAACAAAAAGAAAAGTCGATATTGCAAATGAATTAGGAGTTAAAGTTCTTAATCAAACAGATTTAATTAAAATGTTAAATAAATGAAGCTAACCATTTTCTTTCATCTTTTTCTAAAAAAGGTGATAGTTTTGAATAGACATTTAGATGATAATTAAATAAATAGTCCTTTTCTTTTTTCTTCAACTTTTTGAAGTTTATTAATTCTTTTTCTATTGGAACTAGGGTAAGATTTTGAAAGAAGAGTCTTTTATTGATTTTTTTTATATAAACAAGATTTTCAATTCTTATTCCAAATTTATTTTTTTTATAAAATCCAGGTTCGTTACTTAAAATCATTCCTTCCTTAAATTTTATATTATTGTGTTTAGATATTGATTGTGGACCCTCGTGCACATTTAAAAAAAAACCTACACCATGACCAGTACCATGATTGTAATTTAATCCAGTTCTAACAAGATATCTTCGTGCTAATGGATCTAATAATTTACCATTAAAATTTTTATTTAGATTTGCTGTTGCTATTGCGATATGACCTTTTAATACTTTTGTAAAAATCTCTTTAATATTTTTTTTTGGCTTTGAAAAACAAATTGTTCTTGTTACGTCTGTCGTTCCATAACGATATTGCCCACCAGAGTCACATAAAAAAATATCACTTCTTCTTATTTTTTTGGATTTAATTTTATCTGCTTTATAATGTATGATGGCTCCATTCTCTCCTGCACCAGCAATAGTATTAAAGCTTGGATATAAATAATTTTTATTTTTTTTTCTAAAATTTTCTAATTTCAATTGTGCTTGATATTCATTGATTTCGTTTTTATTTTTATTTTTAATCCAATACAAAAACCTCGTAAGAGCAACTCCATCAATAATATGACTATTTATCATGTTATCAATTTCTACCTTATTCTTAATAGATTTCATTAAGTAGATTGGATCAACTTTATTAGATATTAAAAATTTTTTTTTTAGAATATTTTCATAAAATAGAGAGCAACTTTTTTCATCGATAATAATTTTATTCTTTTTTAATTTTTTTATAAATGTTTCAAATTCTTTAGGAGATATCAAATTTTCTTTTTTAATTTTTTTTTCTTTTATTAAATTTCGAGCCTTTATTTTTTCACAGACCAAGAAAATTTTGCTGTTACTATCAATTATCATCCTACAATTTGGTATTGGACTGTTAGGGTTGTCACTACCTCTAATATTCAACAACCAAGCAACATTCTCAGGAGCGGTTATAAATAGATAATTTGACTTATTCTTTTTGATAATAGAGACTGTTTTTTTTATCTTGGTTAAATGGCTCTCTCCAACAATTTTTTTATTAAGTGAAAAAAAAGGCTTAGATTCATAATGATAGTTATTATAAATACAATCGATCAAATTTCTCTCGATTTCTTTGATTTTATTGTACTTCTTAAAAAAATTATTGATTTGTTTAAATGTAAATAGCTTTGGATCCAATCCAAGAATAAGATTTTTAAATAATTTACAGTTTTCAATTTTATTTAAGTTGATTATTTCAAATTCTTTAGCAGACTCAATTTCAGCTTGAATTGAATACCTACCATCAACAAATAAATAATTCTTCTTCCTAAGAATAACTGCATAACCAGCAGAACCAGAAAAATTAGAAATAGTTTTAAGTCTGTCTTTTTGGGAATATTCTGAAAAAAACTCGTCATTTTTTGGAATAACGTAACCATCTATATTATATTCGTTAAATTTTTCTCTTAATTTAGATATTCTCTCTTTAATCATTTAAGTCTCTTTTGATACCTTATCCATCCAGGGCTTCTGATATTGTCATTTTCCTCAAAATCTTGATTAAATTCAAAGTCATCTATTTCATGTTTTACCTCATCAAAAGATGAATTTTTCTCTAAATATTTCTCAGGTAATTCGTCGATAAATCTTGATGCCATGCTATCAATCCAGTCCCCTTGATAAAATCTGTTCATTGAAAAAGATATTATGGCCTTTTTTTTTGCCCTGGTTATACCTACGTATGCAAGTCTTCTTTCCTCTTCTAAACCATTTTGGCCTTTTTCCTCTATAGATTTTTGGTGAGGAAATAGACCCTCCTCCCAACCTGGTAGAAAAACTACTTCAAATTCTAAACCCTTTGATGCGTGCATTGTCATCATATTAACTTTTTCTCCATCCCATTCTTGATCAATAGAAGTTGCAAGTGAGACATGTTCTAAAAAACCCTCTAAATTATCAAATTCTTTCATAGCACTTAAAAGTTCCTTTATATTTTCAAGTCTATTTTCATTTTCTAAATCTTTTTTATTTTTCAACATTGATGAATAACCAGACTCATCCAGAACAATTTGTAGAAGCTTTACATGATTTAATTTTTTTATATTAAGTTCGTATCTCCATTTATCAATCAGATTAAGAAACGATGAAAGTCCTATTCTAGTTTTTGGCTTAATTAAATTCAATTCAATCAACTTTTTTGCGGATTTTTCTAGGCTTAGTAAATTTTTTTTAGCATACTCATGGATTTGATTTATTGTGCCATCACCAATTGATCTTTTGGGATTGTTTACAATTCTTTCAAATGCTAAATCATCTTTTTCCTGAAAAATTATTCTTAGATATGCAATACAGTCTTTTATCTCTGCTCTTTCATAAAACTTAATACCTCCAATTATTCTATATGGGATACCAATTTTAAGAAATCTTTCTTCGAATTCTCTTGTTTGAAAAATTGCTCTTACTAAGATTGCAATTTTATTAAATGAAACTTTATTTTTTAAATTTTGTTCTAATTCATCAGAAATACCAATTGCTTCATCTTTTCCATTTTTAAAACAGTTTAATTTTACCAAATCACCTTTATTTTTTGTAGATTTTAATGTTTTACCAACTCTATTTTTATTGTTTGATATCAAAGTCGCTGCGACAGATAAAATATTTTGGGTTGATCTATAGTTTTCTTCTAATCTAATTATTTTTGTTTCTTTATAAATTTTATCAAAATCTAAAAAATTTTTTATTTCTGCCCCTCGCCAACTATAAATTGATTGGTCGTCGTCACCAACACAACAAATATTTCTATTTTTCTCCGCTAAAATGTTTAACCATTTACTTTGTATAAAATTTGTATCTTGATATTCATCAACTAATATGTATTTAAAATTTTTAGAGTAAATTTTTTTAATATCATTATTCTTTTCAAAAATTTTAACAGTATGTAATATTAGGTCTCCAAAATCACAAGAATTTAAGTCAATAAGTTTTTGTTGGTAAACTTTGTATAAAGATAATATATTTTTTTCGTAGACATCTTTAGTTTTTAAAATAACGTCTGTTGGGTAAAGTCCTCTATTTTTCCATTTATCAATTATCGATAAAATAAATTTTGGAGATAGTTGTTTAGTATCAATATTCTCAGACTTACAAATACTTTTAATTAATCTAGACTGGTCATCTGTGTCTATAATTGTAAAGTTTGAATTCAAATTTACCGCAGGAGCATGTCTTCTTAACAGTTTAGCACAAATTGAGTGAAAAGTACCAAGCCAAGGTAACCCAGTTGCATCAGTTTTTAGTAAAGTACTCACTCTAGTCTGCATTTCTTTTGCTGCTTTATTTGTGAAGGTGACAGCCAATATTTGGTTTGGAAAAGCTTTCTTTTCTTTTATAAGATTTACAATTCTTGAGGTAAGCACTTTAGTTTTACCTGAGCCTGCTCCTGCCACTATTAATAGGGGTCCATCTATGTGAGTTACAGCCTTTTTTTGTGCGGTGTTGAGGGATTTCATAAATTCGAAGTTTATCATTTTTAATTATTTTATATAACTTTATCTTAAATGTTAAATTTTAATCTTATATCAAAAAAAAATTTTTTAAACTTTCTAAAAAAAGTTAACTTAATATTAATTAATATTTTTGATAATTTTAAATTTAATAATTTAAAAAGAGTTACTAAATTATTTCTTATTGATAAACGGGTCATATTTACATTAATAATCATTTTTTTTTCAATATTTGTTCATTTATCAACTCCTGCTTTTTATAAGGATAGTTGGGTTAAGGGAATAGTTAAGAATCAATTTGAAAAAGAATTTGGATTTGAGATAATTTTTAGTGAAAAGCTAAATTATGCAATTTTTCCAATACCACATTTTAGGTTTAAAGATGTTAAATTCATTTCTAATGAAAGGGATTTAGCTCAAATCGAATTAGTTAAAGTATATCTTACTTTTAGTAAATTTCTAGATAAAAATAAAATGAACATTCAAAATGTTGTCATTAAAAAAGCAAAATTTGAATTTTTTAAAGATGATTTAAAAAATCTAGTAAACTTTTTTAATAGAAAAATAAACGACAAAAAAATTACTATTTTAAATAGTAAGATTTTTGTAAAAGATGAAGATGAAGATATTTACTCAATTATTTCTTTAGATAAAAGTCAATCTATTTATGATAAAATTGAAGCTATAAATAATTTAGATCTTGATGGAGAGATATTTAATAACACTTTTAAATTAAAATTAAAAAATGATTTTTCAGATAGTAAATCTAATTTAAAATTAGAATTTAATAAACTTAATAAAAAATTTATTAATGATATTGATTTTAAAGATAAAAAGATAAAAGGCAATCTCAGTTATTTAGATGCGAGAAAAAAATACGATACAGCCTACACATTTCATGATGATATGTTAAAATTTTATTCTAGTGAAAAAGTTGGTGAAAAAACTTTTTATAATGGAATTGTTAACTTTTCACCATTTTCTGCAAAATTGGAGATAAATTTCAAAAGTATAAATTTAAAAAATTTATTAGGCAATGACTCTTTATTTCTTGAAGTTTTAAAATCAAATATATTTGTAAATAAAAATTTAAATTTTAATATTGAACTGAAATCAAAAAATATCTCTAATCATAGAAAATTAAAAGATTTAAATTTAAATATTAATTATGAAAATCAATTACTCAATTTCGATCAAAGTAATTTTGTGCTTAAGGATATTTTAAAGATTAATTTAATTGATAGTAAATTTATAAATTCAAAAAAACAATATTTTTTGGGTACATTTGAAATATTAATATACGATCATGCAAATTTATATAAATTTTTTCAAACAAAAAGAAAATATAGAAAAAAAATAAGTTCGATTTATATAACAACTAAATATGACTTTTTAAAAAATAATTTAATTTTAGAAAAGGTAATTATCGATAACAACTCAAATGAAAATATCAATGATTTAATAAAAAAATATAATCAAGATAACAAAACGATAAGGAACAAAGTAGATTTAAGAAATCTTTTTAATTCATTTATCGAAGAATTATAGTGGTTTTATCATTTTCTTTGGATTAACAATTTTATCGTATTTTTTCTCGTCAATTAATCCTGATTTTAACGCCTCTGACTTGAGAGTAGTTTTATTTTTTAAAGCTGTTTTAGCAATCTTTGCCGCATTATCATAGCCGATATATGGTGCTAGTGAAGTAACTAACATTAAAGAATTATCTAAATACTCTTTAATTTTAATCTTATCTGCTTTCAATCCTTTTATGCAGAAAAGTGAAAAGTTTCTAGTGCTATCAGCTAATAAATCAATCGATTGTAAAATGTTGTGAGCAATTAAAGGTTTAAAAACATTTAGCTCAAAATGGCCATGTGAGCCAGCCATTGTAATTCCATTATGGTTTCCGATTACTTTCACACAAACCATTGTTACCGCCTCAGATTGAGTTGGGTTTACTTTACCAGGCATTATTGATGACCCAGGTTCATTTGCTGGTAAAATAATTTCTCCATATCCAGCTCTAGGTCCAGAGCCTAAAAATCGAATATCATTAGCAATTTTCATCAAACAAACTGCTGCTGTGTTTAAAGTTCCTGAAAAGTTTACAATTTCATCATGTGCAGCCAAAGCAGCGAATTTATTTTTAGTTGGTTTAAAAGGAAGTTTCGTAATTTTTCTAATTTCTTTAATGATTTTTTTATCAAAACCTTTTTTGCTATTAATTCCGGTTCCTACAGCAGTTCCTCCTTGTGCTAAATAATAAATTTCTTCTAGAGCGTTTTTAATTCTTAAAATACAATCTTCTAGCTGGGATTGGTATCCAGAGAATTCCTGACCTAAAGATAGTGGGGTCGCATCTTGTAAATGAGTTCTCCCGACTTTTATTATATTTTTGAATTTATTAACTTTTTTTTTTAATTCTTTATTTAGTAATTCTAAAGATGGAATTAACTTGTTTTTTGTCTCAAGAGCTATAGCTATATGCATGGCAGTAGGAAATACATCATTTGTTGATTGAGATTTATTGACATGGTCATTTGGATGTACAGGTTTTTTTGTTCCTTTTTTCCCCCCCAAGATCTCTATAGCTCTATTAGCTATTACTTCGTTTACGTTCATATTTGTTTGTGTACCAGATCCAGTTTGCCAAACTTTTAATGGAAAATGATCATTTAGTTTACCAGAAATCACTTCGTTTGAAGCTTTTACAATTGCTTTAGATATTTTTGGTGAAATTTGTTTTTCTTTATCATGCACAATTGCAGCAGCTTTTTTTATAATTGCAATAGATTTTATTAAAACTGGTCTAACTAAAAACTCGCCTATATCAAAATATTTTTTTGATCTTTGTGTTGAAGCACCCCAATATTTATCTTTTGGGACATTTATGGATCCAATGCTGTCAAATTCTTTTCTTAATTTCATTGATTTATAACCAAATATTAAATTAATATTAATATACATTAATTTTATAGAACTTACAGGAGCAATATGTCAAATTTTAGTAAGGTTGGAATTTTTATGAAAACTTTTGGGCAAGAAGTTAAAAATAAACCCTCATTTAGTACGGATAAAATCAACAAATTAAGGGTAGATTTAATTAAGGAGGAACTTAATGAATTGATTGAGGCAATGAAAAATAAAAATTTACTAGAAGTAGCAGATGCGCTCACAGATATTTTATACGTTACTTATGGAGCTGGTCATGCTTTTGGTATCGATTTAGATAAGTGTTTTGACGAGGTTCAAAATTCAAATATGAGTAAACTAGACAGTAATGGAAAGCCTATTTATAACAATGATGGAAAGGTTATGAAAGGTCCTAATTTTCTTAAGCCTGATCTCACAAAGTTTATTAATTAAGTTTTGATTGAAGCCATTTAGGAATAAAAATTCTCAATATCCCGTTTTCGCTTTTACAGATAAATTCCTTGTCAAATTTTTTATCTAAAAATTTTATCAAAGCAAATGAGTATTTTCCATTAATTAATACTTTTCCAATTTCAGTATCATTAATATAAATCTTTTCACCCTCAGATATAGGTCCTTTTATTATTTCTAACGGTAATAATCTTTTTGAAAGTTTATTTTTTAATTTTATCCTTGCAGTATTCTCTTGTCCAATATAGCAACCTTTCTTAAAATCAATTCCATTTAACTCTTCATAATTACATTCAATACCAAATAAATTGTTTTGTAATTTGTTTAAGTCTTTTGGAACGATCCCAAGCTTATGACTTTTAGAATAATAATTATCAATTTTATCGCTATTGAGATCTAACTTTTTTAGTGACAAATAAAGCTTCTCTAAATTGATAATCAATCTGGCACCTAATTTTTTATTTCTTGGATCTAAAATAATCGGATCTTCTCTATATTTAAAAGTAAAGCCTAAAATATCTTTCGCACCTTCCATACTTAGATATTTCTCGTAATCAAAACTAGCAACTACAAATTCATTACTTAAGTTTAAAATTTCAATTTTTGATCTTATTTTATAGAGATTTAGTTGTTTAAATATTTCTTCACATTGACACTTTTCACAGTCTATAAAGTATCCAGACTTATGTTTAATTATAATAAACTCAAAAAGAAATTTACCTTGGGGAGTTAACAAAGATGCAAAACAGCTAGATTCCTCTGTAACTTTATTGATATCATTGCTAATAAGGTTTTGTAAAAAATTTTTAGAGTCTACCCCGTTAATGTAAAGTATTGCCCTATCTTCTAAAATATAAACATTTTTTTTCATATCTTCTTGATATATACAATTTTTAATATAATTACTTTTTCCATAAATGTTAGATTTATTAATAAAAAATGGTCAATGTTATATCGAGGGTGAATTAAAAAACGTAGATGTTTCTATTAAAGACGGGAAAATACATGACATCGGTCAAATTTCTGAAAAAGCTAATGATTTATTTGATGCAAATGGATTAACAGTTTTACCTGGTTGTATTGATACTCAAACTCATTTTAGAGAACCAGGTTCTACTGATACAGAGGATTTAAATTCAGGAAGTAGAGCGGCAATTGCTGGAGGTATTACTGCAGTTTTTGAAATGCCAAATACAAATCCTCCTACATCCAGTAAGAAGGAATTTAAAAGAAAATTAGATTTAGCTAAAGATAGAATGTATTGTAATTATGCTTTTTATTTTGGTGCAACCGCAGATAATTCACATGAATTGGCTGACTTAAAAAATTTAGAGGGATGTTGTGGTATTAAACTTTTTGCAGGTTCATCGACTGGAAATCTTCTTGTAGCGAACGAAAAGGATATTGAAACAGTATTTCAAAATAGCTCAAAAGTTGTTGCAGTACATTCTGAGGATGAGGAAATTTTAAATATTAATAAAAAATTAATAAAAAAAGGTGATGTGCACACTCATCCGATTTGGAGGAGCGAAGAATGCGCAATTTCATCAACTAGAAGAATTGTAAAGATAGCAGAACGCTATAATAAAAAAGCCCATGTTTTACATGTTACAACCAAACAAGAAGTTGATTTTTTATCACAGCATAAAGGTAATATTACTTTTGAAATTACTCCACAGCATTTAACTTTATACGCACCTGATTGTTATGATAAACTTGGTACCTATGCACAAATGAATCCACCTATAAGAGACAAATCTCACTATGATAGGCTGTGGTATGCAATTAAGAACAATTTTAATGATACTATTGGTTCTGACCACGCACCTCACTTGAAAATGAATAAAGAAAAAGAATATCCAAATTCACCCTCTGGAATGCCAGGAGTACAAACATTATTACCCGTAATGTTAAATCATGTTAATCAAGGAAAATTATCACTTAAACAGCTAATTAATTTAATATGTGAAAATCCTATTAAAATTTTTGGAATCAAGAATAAAGGCTACATTAAAAAAAGATATGATGCTGATTTTACTATAGTGGATATGAATAAAGAAATAAAAATTCAAAATAAGAATATAGAAAGCAAATGTGGGTGGTCACCCTTTGATGGATTTATTTTTAAAGGATCTCCAGTTGCGACTATAGTTAATGGTAAAATCAAAATGTTAAATGGGAAAATATTAGGTGATCCAGAAGGACTACCTTTAAATTTTAATTAAATAACTTTTTACTTAAATCTAAACAATCTTTTTTTAGCTCCAACAAGCTATTTTTTATCTTTATTTTTGACATCAATTTATTATTATTTAGATAAAAATTTTGAGTTTTATTTGTGGAACTAAGATTTATAATTTTAAATCTTTTTTTATTATATTTATTTAACCACGTAATTATTTGATTTAAATATATTTTTCTACCAACCGAAACATTGTAAGTACCCCTCAAATCTTTTTTGATTATCATTATTAATATTTGACTAAATTTCTGAATCGATAAAAAATCTTTA